>NZ_JAINWD010000002.1:0-331919 GCF_021021315.1 Halomonas sp. IOP_14
TATGGCGCAGCGATAACCGCCACAGCGCGGGACGAATCTCCACCCGATAAAAGCTGCGCCGGTGTCCCCGGTCGCCGCGGTGTAGCTCAGCGATTATCCCATGCACGCGGCGCAGCGGCTCGCCGTCCTGCCAAATGGTCAGGGTGGCGTTTTGATCCAAGCAGTCGCTGGGCGACAGGTCGTGGGTGCGGCTGGCAAACTCAACCGAGAGCGCAAACGGCTCCGACAGCGCCTCGCGATGGGTAAAGCGCACCACGGCGGTGTCATCGGCCCCGGGTAGGGTCAGGGTAAATTGCAGGCCCGTTTTGTCCGCCATCGCACCGCTCCTTGGATCAAGTAAATGAGAAACGATCAGGGTAGCGGGCCGGGGCCAGAGAGCAAGGCCTGGAGGGCAAGTGACAGGGATCTCTTACACGCTTGTAAGAGATCTCTTACAAAATTTTAAGCGATGTCTTACAGCTTAAACGCTTAAAGGATGATTGTATGAAAAATGAGCTGCACTCCGTAATGAATCCCGCCCTATTTCAGCGCCTGCCAAATCAAATTAAAACCGACTAAAAACATGGCAAAAATCACCAGTCGGTAGAACAGCGTCTCGTTGACGCGACTTTGTAGCCACAAGCCGTTGCGTACACCGACCCAGGCGATGGGCACCAGCAGCAGCGACGCCCAGGCGCTGGTAACGTTGATTTCGCCAAGCCACATATAGGGCGCTAGCTTGATCACGTTGACCACCGCAAAGGTCACTGCGCAGGTGGCAATAAAGGTCTCTTTCGATAGTTTGCGCGGCAGTAGATAAACGTTGAGCGGCGGCGCGCCCGCATGAGCCATAAAACTGGTAAAGCCGCAGACGCTTGCCGCTGGCAATGCCCAGCGAGTGGAGATCGGTTTCTTGGCAACGGGCTTGAGCAGCATGTAAGCGGCGAACAGCAGGGTGATAACGCCGAGAGTCAGGCGTAAGCCCTGTTCACTCAAACTGCCAAACAGCAGCGTCCCTACCGTCACGCCGATAAACAGCCCCGGCACAAAGCGCCAGACCTCAGTGGCGTCCTGTTTGCCCCACCATGCTTTCACCGCAAACACGTCCATCACTAGCAACAGTGGTAGCAGCAAGCCCGCTGCCTGGGCGGGGCTGATCGCCAGCGCCATGAGCGGCACCGAGAGCGTGCCAAAACCACCCGCGAAACCGCCTTTTGAAACGCCGGTCAGGTAAACGGAAAATGCAATTAACACCCAGGCGATGATGGAGTAGTCGGGGAGCATTGAAGCCTCTGGATAAATGAGATAGCTAACCGTAGGAATAACGAACAATAAAAAGCCCCGCAGCAGCGGGGCTCATTAGCATAGCATTAGATAAACGTTAGCGGGCGAAGTGTCGATCTATCCAGCGTTCATCAGCCATTCGTGATCGGGGTCGTTGTGGAATTTCCATGCCCGCTTGGGCCCCGCCATCACATTTAAGTAGTAGAGCGAGTAGCCATGGGAGGCGCCTACTGGATGGTAGCCCTTAGGCACCAACACGCAGCAGCCGTTCTCCACCGCCATGGTTTCATCAAGGCTGCGGTCATCGGTGTAAACGCGCTGAAAGGCGAAGCCCTGCTCAGGGTTAATGCGGTGGTAGTAGGTCTCTTCCAGATGTGATTCGTGGGGTAAGTTATCCACATCGTGTTTGTGGGGCGGGTAGCTCGACCAGTTACCCGCAGGTGTGAATACTTCGACTACTAATAGGCTATCGGCGGGCTCGGTTTCCGGCAGAATATCGTGAACATGGCGGGTGTTGGTGCCCTGGCCACGGGTGCTTTGCTTGATGTTGTCAGGCGCGATGAGCCGTGGGGCATGGTTGCCATGCCCAGGGGCGGCGCACACCGCTAGCTCTAAGTCTGTGGTCGCTTCCACCGCGTAGCTAACATGGTCAGGTAGGTAAACCGCATAGGGCGGGGTCTGTTCAAAGATATCCATGCGCTGGCCGATATCTTCAAAGCGGTGCTCGCCGCAGGTTACCGTGGCTCGACCGGTGAGCAGCACCAGGCAGATTTCCTGATCATCGCTGCTGGCCTCCAGGCGTTGGCCCTTGGCGAGTTTATGCACCCGAAAGCCAACGTGCGTCCAGCCAGCCGATTCAGGGGTCACGTCAATCACGGTGCCTTGGGCATCTGGGGCGGTGGGGCGTACCAGTAGGGAAGCCATATGTCGCTCCTTCTGATGGTTAGCTGCTCTGTTGGCAGCTAACCGTTTACGATATGAAGGGTCTCCACAGACCCGTTTGCGTCTGTTTAGATCGAGGCGTCGAGCAGAATTTTGCGACCTTCACGCAATGAAAGCTCCGCTGCATCGGCTAAGCGCAATGCCTCTAGGCCATCCTGGGCACCTGCGAGTGGCGCACGTTTCTCCTTCCATGCGGCGACAAAGTCGCCAATTTCAAGTTGGTAGGCTTGGGCGTAGCGCTCCAGGAAGAACCACTTGGGTTTGTCTTCCACTTGGCCTGCTTCACCGGTGAAGCGCAGCCGGGTATCACTCTCGTTCTGGGCTTGCAGCATGCCTTGGCTGCCAAATGCTTCGATACGCTGATCGTAGCCGTAGCAGGCGCGTCGTGAGTTGCTGATCTGGCACAGCTTTCCACTGGTTGTGGTAAGGGTGACCATGGCGGTATCCACATCACCCGCTTCGCCAATCGCTGGGTCGATAATGCTACTGCCGACGGCAAAGACACTTTCGATGGGTTCATCGAGCAGCCAGCGCGCCATGTCGAAATCATGAATCATCATGTCTCGGAACAGGCCGCCGGACTCAGCCACATACTCGGCAGGTGGGGGAGAGGGGTCGCGGCTGATGATGGTCAATGTTTCAAGTGCGCCAATACGCCCTTCGATAATGGCCTTTTTAAGCGCAGCAAATTGAGGATCGTGGCGGCGGTTAAAGCCTAACGCGCAGGTCACCGGATGTTCGCTAAGCACTTGAAGGGCATCACGAGTGCGGGCTAGATCTAGAGCGATGGGTTTTTCGCACAGAATCGCCTTGCCCGCGCGTGCGGCACGCTCCAGATACTCCGCATGGGTGGGCGTGCTTGAAGCAATCAGTACGGCGTCAATGGTGTCATCCGCGAAGATTTCATCCACAGAGGCCGCTCGGCTGGCGTACTGCTCGGCCAACGCTTCTGCGGCAGGCTGATGAAAATCGGCCACGGCGGCCAGGGTAACGTTTGGGTGTGAATAAATGGCCTGGGCATGCACCTTGCCGATGCGTCCTGCGCCGATGAGTGCGAGTTTCATAAGCTCTCCTATTTTGTTTTTGCTGTTGGCTTGCTTTTGGTGTTTAGGCCTTACGTTTTTTGTCACGGCTCTTTTCTTTGTCGCGTGTTTTGTCTTGCCGCACGCCCAGGGCAATCGCCAAGGTCTGGGTCAAGCAGAGCGACGCGGTCAAACTGCGGAAACTTTTTACTTCAGCTTCGTTGACAACGAAGACGACATCCGCGAAACGGGCCAGCGGGCTGAGGTTCGAATCGGTAATCACTACAATAGGTAGACCGCGCTGATGGGCGTCTTCGCAGGCTTTTTGGCTCTCTTCTGCATAGGGGGAAAAGCTGATGGTCAGTAGGGCGTCGTGTTGGCTCATAGCGCGCAGCTGCTCGCCGTACATCCCACCCAAACCATTGACCAGCAGCGCAGGCTTATCCACATGGGCCAGGGCATAGGTCATGTAGCTGGCGACCATGAAGCTTCGCCGTGCCCCCATCACATGAATCGCATGGGCCTTTTCAAAAATATCCAGCGCCTTCTCCAGGCTCTCGGGATCGATACGGCTGGGAAGCTGCTCCAAAACAGCGCGATTAGCATCGGCGAACTCCCACAACAGCTGGGTGCTGTCGGGTGTTTCCCCGGTGGCGCTACGTACTGCGCGAATCCGTTCTGTGTAGTTAGGCAATTCATCGACTAGGCGGCTGCGAAACAGCTGCTGCATTTCGGAAAAACCCTTAAAGCCCAAGCTATTGGCCAAGCGGATTAAGGTGGATGGAGTGACATCTGCCTGCTCAGCAATTTTGGCCACGGTTGCCAGAGCAACCTCCTGGGGGTGATCAAGCACAAAACGAGCGGTTTGCTGTAAGCGTTTGCTTAGCGTGGCGTACTCGGCGGTGATCAGCGTTTCCAGCTCGCGGTAGCTTTGTGGTGGCTGTGGCATACAAATTCCTTCGCGTTAACTCATGTACCACTCATTCACTCATGTACGCCTGGGTAGTAGCGCTGAGCAAAGTGGCTGGTTGTTATGCAGTCTAGTTGATTGGAATAAATATTCCATTTATACCAAAGTATAGAATAAATAATTTGCAAGAATTGCTATTTGGAACCTATATTCCATAGCGCCAAGGCATTCAATGCCACTTCTCTACCAACAACGATAACGTTATGAGGAATTCTTTATGGCACGTCTATCTCAATGGCTTCTAGCCTCTGCCGCCACCACGGCATTAATGGCAGGTGCCGCACAAGCACAAGCACAAGAACCGGAACAAGAAGCGAGCCGTTTCGTCATGGTGACCCATGGTGTTCCCTCTGATCCTTTCTGGTCAGTGGTGAAAAACGGCGCAGAAGCAGCCGCTGATCTCGTAGGCGCAGAGCTGGAGTACCGTGCACCATCGACCTTTGATATGGCCAAGATGCAGCAACTTGTACAGGCAGCGGTGGCATCTGATCCGGATGGCTTGATCCTCTCTTTTACTGACGAAAACGCCCTGGGCGGCGCTGTCCAAAATGCTGTCGATAACGGCATCCCAGTGATCACCATTAACTCCGGTGGTGACGTGGCGAGGGATTATGGTGCCCGGCTGCACGTCGGGCAGAGTGAATACGAGGCGGGCAAACAGGCCGCCGAGCGCATGCAGGAACTAGGTGTTGAGAAAGGCGTCTGCGTTAACCATGAGCAAGGCAACCAGGGGCTTGATCAGCGCTGTGATGGCTTTGTAGAAGGCTTTGACGGCAATGCTGAGCAGCTAGCGACCACCTACGACCCCACCAATATTCGCAATGCCATTGTCGCTTACCTCAACGAGAACAGTGACGTGCGTGGTGTGCTGACCTTGGGTGCGTTGGCCGCTGATCCGATGATTCGGGCCATGCGTGAGCAGGGGGCAACCGATATGTTCACTCTCGGCACCTTTGACCTTTCCCCCGGTATTTTGGAAGCCTTGGATGCAGGTGAACTGGACTTTGCGATCGACCAACAGCAGTACATGCAGGGTTATTTGCCCGTCATGTTCCTAGATCAGTTCGTCAAAAACGGCCTGCTACCCGCAGGGGATGTTGCCACTGGCCCAGGGTTTGTCACTCAAGAAAACGCTGCACAGGTCATTGAGCTGAGTAGCCAGGGCATCCGTTGATAACTACCTAATCGAAAAAGGCTCGACGGTGTCGAGCCTTGGGGGTCGATCGCCATGAATTCTACTGAAACGAAACAGTCGGTTGCGCCAGCAACCGCTCCTCAAGATGAGCGTATCCAGAGAGTCTCTTTCTGGAAGAAGGCGCTTAATCGCCCGGAGCTGGGGGCGCTGGCCGGTGCCGTGCTGGTGCTTGCCTTTTTTATAGCTGCTTCCAGCGGCACTGGGATGTTTACCCCAGCGGGTATTATTAATTTCCTTGAAGTCGCCGCTCAGCTCGGCATTATCGCCACGGCGGCTGCGTTGCTGATGATCGGCGGAGAGTTTGATCTTTCGATAGGTTCGATGATTGGCTTGGCAGGCATTCTGATTGCCATCCCAGCGGTGGAGTATGGCTGGCCGCTGTGGGCCGCAATTTTATTGGCGTTCGCCTGCGCGGGCCTGGTGGGCTGGATTAACGGCAATCTAGTCAATAAAACGGGGTTGCCGTCATTTATCGTTACCCTAGGCTTCCTGTTCATTCTGCGTGGCCTGGCTATTGGTACCAGTCGGTTGTTGACGGGACGTACTCAGGTGGGGGGAGTGCAGGATCATATCCCCGGAGATTGGTTCGCGGCGCTTTTCTCTGGAGAAGTCGCTACGGGACTATTTAGCTGGATGGCGGCAAATGGCTGGATGGCGACCAACTTTGCGGGCAACCCCACGGTCACCGGTATTCCCGTCTCGATTGTCTGGTGGCTGGGCTTAACCGCTGTAGCGACTTGGGTGCTGCTGTGCACGCCTTACGGCAACTGGATCTTCGCCAGCGGTGGCGATGCCAATGCGGCGCGCAATTCGGGCGTCCCCGTCCATCGCGTCAAGATTTCACTGTTCATGTTCACCGCTTTCTCCGCCACCATCTTTGCCTGCATACAAGTCATGGATACCGGTTCGGCGGACACTATCCGTGGCCTGCTAAAAGAACTGGAAGCCATTATTGCTGTGGTGATCGGTGGCGCTTTGCTGACCGGTGGTTATGGCTCCGCTATAGGTGCCGCCCTGGGTGCGCTGATCTTCGGCATGGTGCAAATGGGCATCTTTTATACCGGTGTCAACACGGACTGGTTCCAGGTCTTCCTGGGTGTGATGTTGCTGGTGGCGGTGCTATTCAACAATTACATGCGCAAAAAGGCGATGGAGGCTAAATAACATGACTACACGCACTCCAATGATTGAAATGCGCAGTGTCAGCAAACACTTCGGCAGTGTCATCGCCATTAGTGATATCTCGATGCAGGTCTATTCCGGTGAGGTTATGTGCCTGCTGGGGGATAACGGTGCTGGCAAGTCAACGTTGATTAAAACTCTGTCCGGTGTTCACCAGCCCACCCATGGCGAGATGCTACTGGATGGCAAGCCCGCTCGTTTCAAGTCCCCGGCTTACGCGCTCGACGCCGGTATCGCGACAGTTTTCCAGGATCTGGCGATGGTGCCGTTGATGTCGATTACCCGTAACTTTTTTATGGGCCGCGAACCGACGGTGGGCTGGGGGCCTTTAAAGCGCATTAACTGGAAGTATGCCGACCGGGTTGCCAAAGAAGAAATGGCTAAAATCGGTATTGATGTACGCGACCCAAGCCAGCCAGTGGGCACGCTTTCTGGTGGGGAACGCCAGTGTGTAGCGATTGCCCGTGCCGTTTATTTTGGCGCTAAAGTGCTGATTCTTGATGAGCCTACGTCAGCGCTTGGGGTTAAGCAGGCCTCTGTCGTACTGCGCTACATTGCCAAAGCCCGCGCGGATGGCCTGGCGGTCATCTTTATTACCCACAATGTTCACCATGCTTACCCAGTGGCCGATGCGTTCACCTTATTGTCACGCGGCGGCAGTTTGGGCTCCTTCCGCAAAGAAGAAGTCAGCCGTGAAGAGGTGCTCAACATGATGGCGGGTGGCGCTGAGCTTGAAAGCCTGGATGCGGAGCTTGCGGAATTCCAGCGGGACGATAAAGCCAAGAAGGCCAGCTTAGCCGAACAAGACACTCAACCTTCGGATGAAACAGGCAGCACTGAACCCCCTTCACCGCGAACTGCGAGCGGCTATTAAGGAGCCATGATGAATAAACCTACCCCATCATCCCCGTTCACGCTGGCCGTTTGCGCTGAAATGGTGTTCCGCGATTTACCCGTGTTGGAACGAATTAAGCGCATTTCTGATTTGGGCTTTCAAGTCGAAATCTGGGACTGGACTAAGCACGACATTGACGCACTGGCCAATAGCGGGGCGATGTTTTCATCCATGACCGGCTATGTCACCGGCACCCTGGCGGATGCAGCCGGGGCAGATGAACTGCTACGCACCGCCGCTGAGTCGGTTGAGGTAGCAAAGCGCCTTGGCATTCCGCGCCTTAACCTTCACGGCACCGGGCTGGATGGTAATGGGTTGCCCGTTCAGCCTTGCCAGCAGATGACTGGCGCTATGTGGCTAAAAGCCCGAGACACACTCAATCGGCTGGCGGATCTCGGCGAGCAGAACGACGTCACCTTTGTGCTTGAAAACCTCAATACTGACGTTGATCACCCCGGTGTGCCGTTTGCGCGCTTGGAAGATGTTCTAGCGCTGGTGGAAAGTGTTGATCGGCCCAGCTTGCGCATTATGTTGGACGTTTATCACGCCCAGATTGGCGAAGGTAATTTGATCGAATTGATTCGCCGCTGCGGGCCTTACATTGGTGAAGTGCAGGTGGCTGATGTGCCTGGGCGCTGTGAGCCGGGAACTGGCGAGATTAACTATCCGGCCATTGCCAAAGCGCTGAACGACATAGGTTATCGAGGCACCGTGGGGTTGGAGGGCTGGGCCTCTGGGGATGACGACCTCGCGCTCGACCGATTCCGTGCCGCCTTCTCACTTTAAGCCACGGTTGATAAACCTTATCGATTGCCAGCCAAGACGCTTTTATGCCCAGTGCCATCCTGTGACTAGTACCACGAATTTGTGACGTGGGGAGACATTTATGCTGAATAACAATAGTCAACACCGACCGCTTGACCTGATTTGTCTTGGACGCGTGGCGGTCGATCTTTACGCCGAGCAGATTGGCAGCCGTTTAGAAGACGTGGCCAGCTTTGCCAAGTACCTAGGCGGGAGCTCGGGCAATATGGCTTACGGCACTGCGCGCCTAGGATTGAAATCCGCCATGCTTTCGCGAGTCGGCGACGAGCAGATGGGCAACTTCGTGCGCGAAGAGCTGGAGCGGGTGGGGGTAGATACCTCCGCGCTACAAACCGACCCCGAGCGCCACACCGGCCTAGTGCTGCTGGCCTTAAAAGATCGCGAGAGTTTTCCGCTGCTATTTTATCGCCGCGACTGTGCTGATATGGCCATTGATGCCGAGGCCATCGACCCTGAATTTATCGCCCGGGCCAAGGCGCTGGCGATTACCGGCACGCATCTTTCTACCGATACCACCCGCCGAGCCTGCCGCAAGGCACTGGACGCCGCCGCCCATTATGGCGTGAAACGAGTGCTGGATATCGACTATCGCCCCGTGCTGTGGGGGCTGACTAACCCTGGTGATGGTGAAACCCGCTTTATCGCCGATGATAAAGTGACCACCGACCTGCAGCGCTGGCTGCCAGATTTTGACTTAATTGTAGGCACCGAAGAAGAGTTTCATATTGCCGGTGGCAGCACCGACACCTTAACGGCACTGCGTGCAGTACGTGAGGTTAGCCAGGCGACCCTGGTATGCAAGCTGGGGCCCATGGGCTGTGTGGTGTTTGAGGGCGACATTCCTGACCGCATTGAAGACGGCATTCTAGTCAAAGGCGTTCAGGTCGAAGTGCTCAATGTGCTGGGTGCTGGTGATGCCTTTATGAGCGGGCTGCTACGTGGCTGGCTACGCAATGAACCCTGGCAAACCAGCGCGGGTTACGCCAATGCCTGTGGTGCGCTGGTGGTCTCCCGCCACGGCTGTGCCCCGGCCATGCCCACCGAAGATGAGCTATTCGATTACCTGAAACGTCGCGACGAGGTACCCCGTCCGGATATCGATCAACGCCTGAATCATCTCCACCGGGTCACTACCCGAGTGACTGCTCAGTGGCCCGAAGTGTTGGGGTTGGCATTTGATCACCGCCGCCAGCTCACCGATATGGCCCGCGAAGAGTATGCCGACAGTGCGCGATTACCAGCTCTCAAAAAACTCCTGGTCACCGCCGCCGAAGAGGGTGCCAAGCTGGGCGGCATTACCACTCCCGCGATTCTGGTAGACGATGTGCTGGGTCAGGAAGCGCTCAGTCAAGCCAGTGGAAAAGGCTGGTGGATTGGTCGACCAGTGGAGCTTCCTGGCTCAAGACCGCTGCGCTTCCAGCATGGCGATGATTTAGGTGCCTGCCTGCGCAACTGGCCTAGAGAACAGATTATTAAATGCCTGGTGTTCTACCACCCCGACGATGAAATCTCGCTGCGCTTAGAGCAGGAGGAGCGGCTGCGCCAGCTCTACCAGGCGGCTTGTGCCTATGGGCTGGAGCTGCTGATTGAAGTCATTCCTCCCGCGAACATGCCCAATGACGATACCACCTTGCCGCGCAGCCTTCAGCGGCTCTATAACCTGGGCATTCGCCCAGACTGGTGGAAACTACCTGCCATGTCAGATGCAGCCTGGCAGGCGGTGGGTGAAACCATTGAGCGGGAAGATTCCTACTGCCGTGGGGTCGTACTGCTCGGGCTTGACGCCCCTATGGACGATATGAAACGCGGCTTTGAAGCAGCGGCCAATCATGCCTGCTGTAAAGGCTTCACCGTTGGCCGCACGCTATTTGCCAGCGCGAGTCGCGACTGGCTGGCCGGGCGTATCGACGACGCCAGCTTGGTAGAGCGGGTCGCCCAGAACTATGCCGAACTGATAAAAGCGTGGCGGCAATTAAGACAGGCGCAGCCGCAAACCCTGGCCCACACGGAGGAGGCGTAAGATGAGCACCATTCGACTCACCATGGCCCAGGCGTTGGTCAAGTACCTCGCCGCCCAGCGTATCGAAATGGATGGCCAAGAAGTGGCGCTGTTCGAAGGCGTGTTTGCGATTTTTGGTCATGGCAATGTGGCCGGAATGGGTGAAGCGCTCTACCACGTGCAAGACACGCTGCCCACCTTTCGCGCCCACAACGAACAGTCCATGGCCCACGCGGCGATTGCCTTTGCCAAAGCCAATAATCGTCAGCGCTTAATGGCCGCGACTAGCTCGATTGGCCCAGGGGCGACCAATATGGTCACCGCCGCGGCGCTCGCTCACGCCAACCGTTTGCCGATCCTACTGCTGCCGGGGGACACCTTTGCCACCCGCGAACCCGACCCGGTACTCCAGCAGGTGGAGCATTTTGGTGACCCAACCATTACCGTCAACGACTGTTTTCGCCCGGTGTCGCGCTACTTCGACCGCATTAGTCGCCCCGAGCAGTTGCTGACCAGCCTGCCCCAGGCGATTGCCACCCTGCTTGATCCCGAGCACTGCGGCCCGGCGACCCTGGCGCTGCCCCAGGATGTGCAAACCTTTGCCTACGATTACCCGGAAGCCTTTTTTGCCCCCAGGGTACATCGCATTCGCCGCTCGCCACCGGATGCTTACGAGCTTCGTCAAGCCATCGCCGCGCTACAACAGGCTAAACGCCCGCTGATTATCGCCGGTGGCGGCGTGCATTACGCCGCTGCCTGCGATGCCCTGGCAGAGTTTGCTAAAGCGCGGGGCATCCCGGTAGCCGAAACCCAGGCCGGCAAAGGCGCGTTGGCCGATAGCCACCCTTGCGCAGTGGGTGCCATTGGGGTGACCGGCAGCGCAGCCGCCAACCAATTGGCGGAGCAGGCGGATGTCATTCTGGCGGTAGGCACGCGGTTGCAGGACTTTACCACCGGCTCCCGAGCGCTGTTTGAAGGTAGCGAAAAAACGCTGATTGCCCTCAACGTTGGCCGCTTCGACAGCCTGAAGCATCAAGCGCTGCCGCTAAGCTGCGACGCCTTGGTCGGGCTGGGGCAACTCGACGCAGCGCTGGGCGAATGGCGCGGCAGCGATGAATGGCGCGAACAAACCGGAACGCTCAAACACGAATGGGCCGAAATAGTGCGCAACGTGACCGCCGACCAAGGGCTGGCGCTGCCCACCGATGCCCAGGTGATCGGCGCCGTCAATCGCCAGGCTGGCAACGATACCACTGTGGTATGCGCGGCCGGTGGCTTGCCCGGCGAGCTGCATAAACTCTGGCAATGCTCGGGCCCCGGCAGCTACCACGTGGAGTATGGCTTCTCCTGCATGGGCTATGAAATAGCAGGCGGGCTGGGCGTCAAGATGGCCAAGCCTGACAACGAGGTAGTGGTGATGGTCGGCGACGGCAGCTACCTGATGCATAACTCAGAGCTGGCGACCTCGGTGATGCTGGGACACAAGCTGATTGTGGTCGTGTTGGATAACCGCGGCTATGGCTGTATCAACCGCCTGCAGCAGGCCACCGGCGGGGCGGGGTTCAACAACCTGCTGGAAGATTGCCGCGCTGTCGAGGCGGGCGCTCCGAAAACCGATTTTGCCGCCCATGCCAAATCTCTGGGCTGTGAGTCTGAATCGGTGACCGGTATTGCGGAATTGGGGCAGGCGCTGGTGCGTGCTCGCAGCGCCACCTCGACCTATGTGATTGCCCTGGACACCGACCCGTTACCCAGCACCCAAGAAGGCGGCGCCTGGTGGGAGGTGGCCGTGCCCGAGGTTTCCGAGCGTGAAGCGGTCAATAAAGCCTATCAAGGGTACCGCGAAGCCAAGCAGCGCCAACGCCATTAATACCAACAAACATAATCACAAGGAATACGCTATGCCAACGGTTACTTTAGGCATCAATCCGCTCACCTGGACCAACGACGACTTGCCCAGCCTAGGCGGCGCAACACCGCTGGAAACCTGCTTGCAAGAGGGCCGCGAAGCGGGGTTTAGCGGCTTTGAATTAGGTAACAAGTTTCCCCGCACGCCTGACGCCTTGAACCAGGTGCTTAGCGCCCACGACCTGGCGCTTGTGTCGGGCTGGTACTCCGCGCAGCTGTTGGTGCGAACTCCTGAAGAAGAGATTGATGCCATTCAGGATCACATGAACCTGCTCAAACAGTGCGGTGCCAAGGTGATGGTGCTGTGTGAAGTTACCCACTGTGTACACGGCGATCAGGAGCGCCCGCTCTCCCAGCGCCCGCATCTCTCCGAGCAAGAGTGGCAGCGCCTGCTGCATGGCCTGGAGGTGGTGGGTGACTACCTGAAATCCCAGGGCATTCAGCTTGTGTATCACCATCACCTGGGCACGGTGATCGAAAGCCAGGCCGACGTTGAACGCTTGATGGACAACACCGGCGAAAGCGTGGGTTTGCTGCTTGATTTTGGTCATCTATGCGGCGCTGGCGGTGATCCGCTCGCCATCGCCAAACGCTACAGCCAGCGTATCCATCATGTGCACTGCAAAGATCTGCGCTTCCCAGTGCTGGACGCGGTACGCAACCGCGACAAAAGCTTTTTAAACGGCGTGTTAGACGGCCTGTTTACGGTGCCGGGGGATGGCAATGTGGACTTTCTACCCGCCTTAACCCACCTGTGCGAACAGGGCTACCAGGGGTGGTTAGTGGTTGAAGCCGAACAAGACCCGGAAGTCGCCCATCCGCGGACCTATGCCCGCCTGGGTTTCCGCAACTTACGCCAACTTGCCGAGCAGGCAGGTTTTGACGTTGCCAGCTAAACATAAACAGCGCCAGTGACGCCTTTTAATCAGGAGCTTGTATGAAGACGCTATCCCACTATCTCAATGGTCAGTTCTCTGCTGGTCAGAGCCAGCGCACTTCGCCGGTTTACAACCCGGCCACCGGTGAACAGTGCGCCCAGGTGGCGCTGGCCAGTGCCGACGAGACCCGTGATGCAGTGCGCATCGCCGATGAGGCCTTCGCCAGCTGGTCAAAAACCTCGCCGCTGAAGCGCGCGCGTATTCTGTTCAAGTTCAAGGCGCTGGTCGAGGAGCACACCGATGAACTGGCGCGCCTGATCTCCAGCGAACACGGCAAGGTGTTTTCAGACGCCAAAGGCGAAGTGACCCGCGGTCTGGAAGTGGTCGAGTTTGCCTGTGGCATTCCCCACCTGCAGAAGGGCGAGCACTCCATGAACGTCGGCACCGGGGTGGATAGTTACTCGATGATGCAGCCGCTGGGCGTGTGCGCAGGTATCTCGCCGTTCAACTTCCCCGCCATGGTGCCCATGTGGATGTTCCCCATCGCCCTGGCCTGCGGCAATACCTTCGTCATGAAGCCTTCAGAAAAAGATCCCTCCACGCCGCTGCGCCTAGCCGAGCTGCTTAAAGAAGCGGGCCTGCCGGATGGCGTCTTTAATGTCGTCAATGGCGATAAAGAAGCGGTGGATGTGCTGCTTACCGATGAGCGTGTTCAGGCGGTGAGCTTTGTGGGCTCTACCCCAATCGCCGAGTACATCTACGCTACCGCATCCAAGCATGGCAAGCGTGTTCAGGCATTGGGCGGGGCAAAAAATCATATGGTAATCATGCCCGATGCGGATCTCGACCAAGCCGTGGGTGCCCTGATGGGTGCGGCCTATGGTTCGGCAGGCGAGCGCTGCATGGCGATTTCGGTGGCGGTGCCCGTGGGTGAAGAAACCGCCAACCGCCTGCGTGGAAAACTGGTGGCCGAACTGGAGAAACTGACGGTCGGGCCTGGTCTGGTCGATGGCCCGGATAACGATATGGGGCCGCTGATCACCCGCGAGCATCTTGAGAAAGTGGCGGGCTATATCCAAACCGGCGTGGATGAAGGCGCAGAACTCGTGGTAGACGGTCGCCAGACCACGGTTGATGGCGCAGGCGATGGCTACTTTATCGGCGGTAGCCTGTTTGACCATGTGACGCCCAGCATGCGTATTCACTCTGAGGAGATCTTTGGCCCAGTGCTGGCGATTGCTCGCGTGGCGAGCTTCGACGAAGCGGTCACTATGATCAACGCCCATGAATACGGTAATGGCACGGCGATCTTTACCCGCGATGGCGATGCTGCACGCCAGTACTGTGAGCAGATTCAGGTCGGCATGGTCGGCGTTAACGTACCAATTCCGGTGCCTATGGCGTTCCATAGCTTCGGCGGTTGGAAGCGCTCGCTGTTTGGTCCGCTGCATATGCATGGCCCAGACGGTGTACGTTTCTATACCCGTATGAAAACCATCACCCAGCGCTGGCCCAGCGGCATTCGTGAAGAGACCAACCACTTCACCATGCCGACCATGTAAGCAGTCTACGGGGCACGACATCATTCAACGCCGGGCCCAGCCCGGCGTTATTGTTTTCAAACAGGGATAACCACAATGAAAACCCTCAAGATTGGCCTAATCGGCACCGGTTTTATGGGCAAAGCCCACGCCATTGCCTTTAATGCGGCGTCCAGCGTTTTTGAACTGCCCGCCAAGCCTGTTTGCGAACTGCTGGCGGATGTCGACCTCGCCACGGCAGAGAGCCGAGCGCGGGCCTGGGGATTTGCCCGCGCCACCGACGACTGGCGTGCCCTGGTGGCCGACAGTGACGTGGATGTGGTGGATATCTGCGCGCCCAATTTCCTGCATAAAGAGATGGCGTTAGCCGCCATTGCGGCGGGCAAGCATGTTTACGCTGAAAAACCGCTGGCGCTGAGTACGGCAGACGCTGACGAGATGGTCGCCGCGGCTGAAAAGGCGGGTGTCAAAACCCTGGTGGGCTTTAACTACATTCGCAATTCCGCCACCCAGCTGGCCCGCCAGATTGTTGCCAGCGGCGACATCGGAGAGCTGATCCACTTTCGTGGTCGGCACAACGAGGATTACCTGCTCGACCTGGAAAAGCCCCACGATTGGCATACCAAGCGAGCGACCGCAGGCGCCGGTGCGTTAGGCGATGTGGGCTCGCATATTCTCAATATGGCCGAGTTTTTAACCGGGCAGCGCATTACTGAGGTTTGCGGCCAGCTACAAACCGTCATTGCCATGCGTCCCAATGCTAACGGTAGCGGGATGGCTGCGGTGGAAAACGACGATCAAGCCCAGGCCATGCTGCGGTTTGACCAGGGGTTAATCGGTAATATCGAAACCTCCCGGGTGGCGGCTGGCCGCAAAATGGGCTTGGCCTACACGCTAACGGGCACCAAAGGCGCCATTGTGTTTGATCAGGAACGCATGAGCGAACTGCAGCTATATCGCCACGGCGATGCCCACGGCAGGCGTGGCTTCACCACCCTGTTAGCGGGCCCCGAACATCCCGACTATGCCGCCTTCAGCCCCGCGCCAGGGCACGGTCTGGGCTATAACGATCAGAAGATTATCGAGGTGCGCGATCTGGTGGAAGGCATCATCAACGACCGTCCCCTCTATCCAGACTTCCGCGAAGCCGCGCGGGTTAATCGGCTTATTGAGGCCATCGAAGCGTCAGATCGGATGGGGCAGTGGGTGACGGTATCGTAGTTGCTTCTGCCTTGAGCGCCTGGGCTTTTCAATAAACGCCCAGGCGCCTGCCGGGAGGAAAAAGTTACAGAATAATCAGCGTCGCGAGCCCAAGGAATGATAAAAAGCCAACCACATCGGTCACGGTCGTCAAGATCACCGCACCGGATAACGCAGGATCGATCTGGAGCTTTTTCAACACCATGGGGATGAGTACGCCGGATAAGTTGGCGAGACTCATATTGATAAATATAGCCAGGGTGATCACCAGCGTGATCATGGCGTCGCCAAACCAGATATGGGAAATCAAGCCGACCACTAATGCCCAAACCAGGCCGTTACTCATCCCCACCCACATCTCTTTATTGTATAGCCAGCGAACGTTGTTGCCCGCAAGTTGACCTAGCGCCAGGCCGCGTATAACCACGGTGAGGGTTTGACTACCCGCAATACCCCCCATGCTCGCTACCACCGGCATCAAAATGGCCAGCGCTACAATTTGATCTAATGCCGCTTCGAATTGCCCGATAACGAAGGCGGCTAAAAAAGCCGTTAACAGATTAATACCCAGCCAAATGCCACGACTTTTTGCACTACGTAAAACGGGCGTGAAGACTTCCTCCTCGTTACTGACGCCGGACATATGCTTTAACGTCATGTCAGCGTCGTCTTGGGTGATTTCAAGTACGTCGGCGGCGTTTAGCTGGCCTACCAATAACCCATTGCTATCGCACACGGGCACAAAGTGTAGCTCTTTAGAGCGCAATAACGCCGCTGCATCACTGACTTTCATTTGATCATTTAGGGTGAAAAAGTCATCCATATAATCATCAACCACGGCATCTTGCGGCTGTTTGATTAAATCAATCAGGGTCAAAGTGCCGAGTAAGCGTTTGTCTTTATCCGTAATCATGATCTGCTGCGACTCATCGTCGAGAAGATGGTGGATGCGGATATAGCGCTGCACGGCCTCTAACGACACGCCCTGTTTTACATTGACTGTCTCGGGATCCATGTAACGGCCAACCACGTCATCTTCATAGGCGTGAAGATTCTCAACCTGGGCGCGGATCTCTTGCTCTAGGCTGGCGTAAACGCTGGTTTTTATGGCTTCATCGGCAACATCTAAAACTTCAGCAACTTCTTGAGCATCCAAGCCTTTAACAATTTCCTCTACATCGCTGGCCGATAAGTCTTCGATGTAGTCAGCACGGATGTCTTCGTCAACTTCAGCGAGAACCTCGCCGATTAAATCGTCGGGAACATACTCCCAAAGAAAATCTCGCGTTTTGGCCGGGAAGGATTCCAGTGTTCGCGCAATGTCTAAAATATCGAGTTCAGAGAAATGCGCTTTTAGTGCCGCTGCGTCTGGGTCATCTAGCAGGTTTTGAAGGTAGAGAAGCTGCTCTTCGGAATTGGTGTACTTTTCATCATCGCGCATAGAGTCCGTCCTTGTTGGAAGCTAAGTGTTGAAGAGGTGCAAACTCCTGGCGGCTCGCTTTATGAATGTTATAGACAGGTATGGTTGAACGCCACGCGAACACCCTAGGCTATGCGCTGCTGGGCAAAACGGGCGGTATGTCGGTGTTAGTCATCTCATCATCGGCGCCGGCCCAGGTCGGCGTGCCGTGGGTGAAATCCAGCGGCGCTGGGTACTGGACAAGTTCGTCAAGGGTGAGGGAGGTGTGCGGGAAGCGTTGAAGACATGGCGTATCCGTGAACATCTTATACGCCAAGACTAAAGGGTGTGCTTTATTTGTACAGCAGTAACCGTCTGACCGACGTCATTGAGGCGCTGTATCAGACGGTTTGAGGCAGGTATTTTATTCCTTATCCATTTCTAAACAGGAAACTATAGGCATTTAACGCAGGTACGCCGCCTAGGTGGGCGTAGAGTACTTTGGAGCCGGGCGGGAATTCGCCGTTGCGCACCATGTCGATCATGCCGTGCATGGATTTACCTTCGTAAACCGGGTCGGTAAGCACACCCTCCAGACGGGCACAGAGGCGAATGGCTTCCAGCGTGCCTTCGTTGGGCAGGCCATACTCGGGGCCGCCGTAGCGGGTATCCAAAATGACATCGTCAGCGCTAATACCGCCTTCCAACTCCACCAGCTCGGCCGTATTGCGCGCGATGCGCAGGATTTGTTCACGGGTTTGCTCAGGCTTGGCAGAGGCGTCAATGCCAATCACTCTCTGGGCACGGCCATCAGCGGCAAACCCCACCACCATGCCCGCCTGGGTGCTGCCGGTGACCGAGCACACCACGATATAGTCAAACGTAAAGCCCAGCTCTTTCTCCTGCTGACGCACCTCTTCAGCAAAGCCTACAAAGCCTAAGCCGCCGTATGGGTGCTCGGAGCAGCCAGCGGGAATCGGGAAGGGCTTACCGCCCCGCTGGCGAACATCCTCCATCGCCTGTTCCCAGCTGGGGCGAATGCCGATATCGAACCCCGCGTCATCCATGCGCACATCGGCGCCCATGATGCGCGACATCTCGATATTGCCCACTCGGTCATACACTGCATCGGAGTAGTTAACCCAGTTCTCCTGAACAAGCACGCACTGCATACCCAGGTGAGCGGCCACCGCGGCCACTTGGCGGGTCTGGTTGGATTGAATACCGCCAATCGATACCAGCGTATCGCAGCCCTGTTCCAGTGCCTGAGGAATCAAGTACTCCAGCTTGCGGGTCTTGTTGCCACCAAAGGCCAAGCCGCTATTGCAGTCTTCACGCTTAGCGTAGAGCTCTACGTCGCCGCCTAAATGTTCGCTTAGCCGCTTGAGCGGCGTAATCGGAGAGGGGCCAAAGGTGAGTGGGTAACGTGGGAAGCGTTCGAGGTTCATAGCAATCTCCAGATTTAAATCATTGGGTGCGATATAGGGCGGCTAAGGTTGTTGTGAACAATTGGCGTGATCTCTGCTATTTATAGTAAGTGTTAGCTATTTTTTTTGTGTTGCAAAGTTAGTTGGTTTGAGACAATAAAAGATGGTAAAAAATGATATATAAGGGTTTAAGTGGTGTTTATTGGTAAATCAGGTAAATAATAGTGCGCGCAAAAATCTCCCGTTCACGCTCTGAGCCTGATGATCAGGCGGCTGAACTAGACCGAACCGATCGGCGTATTCTCAAACTGCTCCAGGACGACGCGACGCTATCCAATGTTGCGCTGGCAGAGCAGGTGAGCTTGAGCCCGGCGGCGTGCTTACGCAGGGTGGAAAGGCTCAAGCGGGATGGGGTAATCAGCAGAGTGGTGGCGCATTTAGACCCGGAGCAGCTACAAGCGGGGATGGTGGTGTTGATTGGCGTGGTGCTGGATCGCTCGACGCCGGAATCCTTCGCCTCCTTTGAAGAGGCGGCCCAGAAGGTTTCTGGCTGTATGGAGTGTCACGTAGTAACGGGGGAGTTTGATTATTTTATGCTGGTACGCACCCGGGACAGCCAAAGCTTCAACAGGCTGCACGCTGAACAACTGCTCTACCTGCCCGGCGTGCGTCAGATCCGCTCGTTTATGGGACTGCGTCAGGTGGTCTCTACCCATAAGGTGCTGGTTTAAGCGTGTCGGAGTTACGCTCAAATAATCCTGATCCGTCGTCGTGGGTGTGGATAACGGTATTGCTATGATCTAACTGATCGGCAGTCCAGTAGGTCGTCTGTTTGTTCAGGCAAAGGACTATATATCAAGCGCTCTCTCGAATGATAAGTCTTACGCCTAGATCTACCCTCGTGTCCATATTTGCTGTGTCATCTCCTTTGAGACGTTCGAGTAACAACCGTGCGATATGCGTGCCGATCTCTTGCCGAGGGGGATCCACCGTGGTCATTGGCGGCACTGTGCTGTCAGTGAAGTCTTGGTTGCCGAATCCCACAATAGCCAAGCGCTCGGGTATCGACCAGCCTTGTCGTTGGCATTCAAGCATTGCGCCTAGGGCGACCATGTCATTGGAGCAGAACACTGCTTGAATCTCAGGATGGTCGTTGACAAGAGTGCATAGCAATTGGCCAGCCTCTGCGGTATTACTTCGCCCGGTAAGTTCTCGAACTAGCACCGAGCCGCCAGCGGCGGCGATCGCGTCGTGAAAGCCTAGATAACGCTCGTTAGCACGGATGTCGCGCTGGAAGTTGGTGCTCAAAAAAGCCATGTGCTGATATCCGCTACGCATGAGGTGTTCCGCCACCAGTCGCCCACAAGTGCGGTGCGAAAAGCCCACAACCATGTCCAATCCTTCCTGACCGTAATCCCACATTTCAATGATTGGAATATCGCTATTGCTCAGCAGTGAGACTGACTTTCGGCTATGCGAAAAACCAGTTAGTACGAGTCCCGAAGGATTCCAGCTTAGGATTGAGCGGATCAGTTCCTCCTCACGCGAAGCATCGAACTCGGTGTTGCCTATTAATAGTTGGTAGCCGGCTGCGCGAAGGTTTCTTTCCAGAGTCTCAAGGGTCTCCGAAAAGAAGGAGAAGGTAATCGTGGGAACGATCACGCCAATAATATTGGAGCGCGATGAGGCCAAACCACCAGCCATCGTATTGGGTAGATAGCTCAGCTTATCAATTGCCGTTTGGATCCGCTCGGCCCTACGAGAAGAGACCTCATCGGGACGACGCAAATACAGCGATACGGTACTTGGAGAAACATCCGCGAGCTGTGCGACTTCGCTCATGGTGGCTCGTTGTGAACTTCGTTTGCGTTTTTTCACTTTCCCTCTCTACCCGTTTTTTTGAAACAGATCCTTGCATGCTTTCGATTAGGCTGAACAGTTATTCCACAGCGTCGAATTCATAATTGATCATGCTGAATAAAACACGTGCCGGTAGCGGTATTAGCGCAGACCTTGAGTGATAACCCGATAGCTAGCTATTCGACCAATGGACAATCATTTCATCATTGACCTCTCATATCGTAGCGCTACGATTAAAGCGTGGAAAGTACGAAAATGATAGAAGCTGACGTTAAATTCTAAATAAAAGCATCAGATATACAAAATTTCGTAGCGATACGAAAAGGAGACTACAATAATGAAGCCTATACGCCACTCTCTGGCTCTGATGGTTCTCGTCGGGGCCTCGCATGCCGTTCAAGCCAAAGAGACCTTAGAAATCGTTGTCCCATTCGCGGCGGGCGGCGCCACGGATATTGTCGCGCGCAGTTTCGAACCGATTTTCTCTGAGAAGCTTGGTGTCACCTCTGTGATACGCAACCTTGCTGGCGCAAGCGCCACGGTAGGCACCAGCGAGGTCGCCAAAAGTGAAGGCAATCCCAACATCATCGGCTACGAACCGGCCGGCGCGCTCAGCATCCAGCCCTCCTTGAAAGATCTTTCCTACGGTCCGGAAAGCTTCACCTATATCTGCCGAACCACCTCCAACCCGATGTTCCTGATGGTGTCGAAATCATCTGACATCGAGAGCTTCGATCAGCTCGTTGCCGCCTCCCAGGAGGAGCCGCTGCTGTATGGCTCATCCGGCCCCGGTACCCTGCCCCAACTGGCGGTCGCCGCCCTAGTAAGCGAAAGCGATCTCGATGCTGCACACATCCCCTATAGCGGTTCCGGTCCGGCCATGAACGCGCTGGCGGGTAATGAAATCCAGATCTTCGCGGACACCGAGACCGTACTCACCAATTACGACCTCCGCCCCCTGGCGGTCTTCGCTGAGCAACGCCTGGAAGGCTACGACGATGTGCCGACCATCGGCGAACTCGAGGGTGTGCCGGACATGGACTTCTCCGTTTGGCAGGGTGTCGTGGCACCCAAGGGCATCAGCCAGGAGCGTGCCGAACAGTTTACTCAGGCGTGCAAGGCCACCATGGAGTCCGATGAGTTCAAGAGCTTTGCCGAACGGGCCAACGTCAACATCGCCTACCTCGGGCCGGACGACTTCGAGTCGTTCGTGAAGGAACGCTTCGAGGCCAACAAGCAGGTGCTGCGTGATGCAGGCCTGCTTGATTGAAACGACCAAGGCATAACGATTTAGCGAGGTAAGCATCATGGTTGCGAGATTGGCCCACCCCAGGGTGTTGCTGGCTCTGGGACTGTTCCTGATCGGTGTCGTGCTAGCGTTCCATGCCTGGGGCGGTCCCTCGGATGCCATGCTGGTTCCGCGCATTGTCCTGACCTTGTGGTGCGTGATCGCCCTGGCGATTACGCTCGTCGAGCTTTCACGGGTATCGGGGCTGGGCAGCGGGTCGCTGTCGACACTCCCTGTATTGATGGCGGCCGTACTCATCGCTGCCATCGCCGTGGCGAGCCTGGGGTTTCTGATCCCCTCGCTGCCGCTCGTCGCCCTGACCCTCTGGATGTTTCGCCTGCGTCGCCCACTGCCGTTGGCGGTGGGTACGCTGGTGATCGCCGGTGGCCTGTGGTTCCTGTTTCACCATGTGTTGCTGATTCGATTGCCGACACTCTTAAACAGCGGAGCGCTGTGACATGGATATCATTCTTGCCGCGGTGAGCGATGCCTTCACTTGGCAGGCTTTACTCGCCATCGTCATCGGTACCTGGGCGGGGATAATCATCGGTGGGCTTCCGGGTCTCGGGTCGGTGGTGGGGCTGACAATCTTTCTTCCCTTCACGTTCGGGATGTCCACCATCACCAGCATGGCGCTGTTGATCGGTGTCTACTGCGGTTCCGTTTACGGCGGCTCGATTACCGCCATTCTGATCAACACCCCCGGCACGCCCCAGTCGGCGGCGACCACCTTCGATGGCTACCCCATGACCCAGCAGGGGCGCGTCGACGAGGCGCTGGGCTGGGCGACCTTCGCGTCCTTCTTCGGCGGCATACTTTCATGCGTGATACTGATTTTTTGCGCGCCGCAACTCGCCAAGTTCGCCGTCAACTTCGGTTCGATAGAAGTCTTCGCTCTCATCTGCCTGGCGATGATGTGCATCGTGGGCGTGTCCAAGGGTAGCGTCATGAAGGGGCTGGTTTGCGGTATGATCGGCTTCTTCCTTTCCATGGTGGGCTCGGATCCCATTACTGGTGCCGACCGCTTCACCTTTGGCAGCTATGCCCTGTCTTCGGGGCTGACGCTGATTCCGGTAGTGGTTGGTGCATTTGCACTCTCGGAAATCTTCGTGCGCTTTGCCACGCGAGACGATCCCGGTGCGAAGATCCCTGAGGCCACCTTGCGCTTTCCCAAGCTCGGTGAGTGGTTAAAGCGCTTGGTCGAGTTGGTGCGTGGCTCGTTGATCGGCAGCTTTATCGGCGCACTGCCGGGCACCGGGGCAGCCGCTGCAGCGTTTATCAGCTATGCCACAGCGCAAAAGCTGTCCCCACGCCGCGATCGCCTGGGCAAGGGTGAGCCCGATGGCATCATTGCGTCGGAGTCGTCCAACAACGCGGTGACCGGAAGCTCGTTCATTCCTACGCTGGCGCTAGGCATTCCCGGAGATGTCGTCACGGCGATGATGATGGGCGCGATGGTGATCCATGGCATTACGCCGGGTGTGCGATTGATGGTCGATCAAGCACAGACGGTTTATTCCCTGTTCGTTGTGCTGATCATCGTCAACGTCGCCATGCTGATCCTGAGCAAACCCTCCATTGGCCTGTTTCGCTACCTGTTCCGGCTGCATCAGGGCTACATCATGGCCGCCATCGTGATCTTCAGCTTCATCGGTGCCGCGACGGTGCGCGGCAACCCGCTCGATCTAGTGGTAGCCGCTATGACCGGCATCCTGGCTTACGCCCTGCGCCGCGCTGATTATCCGATGGCACCGCTTGTAATTGGTATGGTGCTGGGCCCAGAGCTGGAAAGTTCCTTGCGTCGCGGCCTGCTGATCAAGCGTGGCGACTTCCTGGAATTTTTCACCCATAGCGGGATTTCCATGACGCTGTTTTCGTTGCTCGCACTGTTTATCGTTTGGACCGTGTGGTCGAGCATCGCGCAGCAGCGCCAGACATCGATTAACCCCCGGCCTGCCGAGAGCGACTCAGCCAAGTAAGGCCCTTTTCGAATTCGTTACTGGATACGCCACATGATCATTACCGATATCAAGACACACGTGCTTTCCGCCCCGCTCGAACAGCCCTTCGCCTTCTCGCAAGGGTGGGTTCATCAGCGCACCGCCATGCTGGTTGAGGTTCATACAGAAGATGGTCTGATCGGCTGGGGTGAGTCGATCAATCATGGCCTTCAGCCGCCGCAGGTCGCCCAGGCCGTCGTGGAGTATGCTCTAAAACCTTTGCTAATTGGTCGCTCGGTGTTCGATCACGAGGTGCTTTGGGAAGAAATGTATAACCACACTCGGCCCTATGGGCAGAAAGGGGCAGCGCTGTTTGGCATAGCAGCGATAGACATTGCCCTATGGGATCTTTTCGGCAAAGCGTTGGGACAGCCGATTCATCGGCTCATGGGCGGCGCGTTTCGGCGAGAGATCCGCCCCTATGCGACCGGATTCTATCGTCGCAAAGACGGGTGCTACCCCGAGGATATCGTGGAAGAGGCATTGCGCCACCAAGCCAACGGCTATCGGGCGATGAAGATCAAGACTGGTTTCGGTGTCGATTCGGACATTCGCGACATGCGCGCCGTGAGAGAAGCGGTCGGTGACGACGTGCAACTGATGATGGATGCCAACTGCGCCTATAACGTGCCGGCGGCACGTCGCATCCTCATGGAACTCGAAGATACGCGGGTGCACTTCTTCGAGGAACCGCTCAGCCCCGAGAATCGTCATGGTTACCGCGAGCTCAAGGGCGTGTCGCGCACTTACGTAGCTGCTGGTGAGAACGAATATACCAAGTTTGGCTATCGCGAACTGATCAGCGAGGGGGCGCTGGATATTATCCAGCCTGATCTAGGAGCCGCCGGCGGATTCACTGAGTGCCGCAAGATCGCCGCGCTTGCCCAGGCTTGGCACGTGCCGCTTATTCCACACGTGTGGGGCACCGGTATCGGCCTTGCCGCTGCCGTGCAGTTCATTGCCACACTGCCGCCACAGCCGCTGTCGCTGAACCCGGACGAACCGATACTCGAGTACGACCAATCAGCGCACCCCTTCCGTCAGGAACTGATTGGTGGTGAATTCGCGCTCAACGCACGGGGTTATGTGGAGGTCCCCGACAAGCCCGGGCTAGGTATCGAGATCGACCGAGACGTCATCGACCGTTATCGACTCTGAAGCACGCACGTTCTAGCCAAGGGAGCAATGTATGTACAACGCGAAAAAAGTATTGGTGCTGGGCGTCGACGGTCTGATTCCCGAGTTGGTCGATAGGTTTTGCCATGAAGGTGTACTTCCCCATATCGATCGATTGCGTCGCGAGGGTGGAACAACACGGCTTATGCCCTATATCTCGACCTGGGGAGATACCAACTTTGTTAACTTTCTAACCGGGCAGGCACCAGGGAACAGCTGGGTCGGGCAGCGCATCTCTCCCAGCGGTACGCGGCACTTGTTGGAATTGATGGCCGAAGCGGGACAAAATTGTGCGCTGGTGCACTTCCCCGAGTCACTCAAGCCCACCGGCAAGAACGATCTCTGCCTAGCGCCGTTCTGGAGCGGCAAAGGTTCGCCCCCCATGGAGATGGCCGCGGCCGGCGTGCATAGCACGGATCTTTCCCAGTGGCCCGACGCTGCCCAGAACGAGGCGCTGGGCTGGCCACCGAGCGGTAGCCTGGCCCATCACCAGAAGCACAACCGTCACGCAATCGAGCGCTCGGAGGATGGCTATCACGCCGTTATCCGGCTCAATGCCGGCGATAGCCTAGCAGTGACCTTGAGCCCAGCGACCGACACGCGGCTCCAACTGACGCTAAACGAGCGCGCGGCGACACTGGGCGTAGGCGAATGGAGCGACTGGTTGCCCGTCGAGGCCGGAGACGAGCGGGGGCATGTGCGCTTCAAGCTGCTGGCCTACGATGCCGAGCGGAGGCATGTGGATCTGCTGCAATCACAGATCACCATGCCCGAGCAGTTGGGCAACCACCTGGCCCTGGCCGAGAAGCTGACACAACGCCACGGGCCATTCATCTCCAAGTGGACTGTGTCAGCGGATCCCGACTCGCCCTATTTCGAGACCAGCTTCGAAGAGGGCCGCTACCAACTGGATTGGCTCGTCGATAGTGCCCTGACCTTGCTGAACGAGGAGGACTTCCACCTGTTTGCCACGGTGTTCCGTCTCAATGACGAAACCCATCATACCTGTCTGGCCTATTGCGACCCGGAATCTCCATTCTTCGCTTCCGATGGACAGGAACGTTACTTGAATACCATCCGAACTGCCTACCAAGTGCTCGACGATGCAGTGGGTCGCCTGCTGGCCGGGCGCCGCGAGGACACCGTGATCGTGCTCGCTTCGGATCATGGCGACGTGCCGAACCATTACCTGTGTGATATCCACCGGCGACTGGCTGCGTTTGGGCTCTGTACACTCGATGAAAATGGCCGACCAATACGTCAGCGTAGCCAGGCCTTCCTCAAGGATGAGCGCGGTGGCCTGGAGGTCTTTGTCAATCGAGATATCCTGGACGAGGGAATCGTTTCCGAGGCTGATGCGGCCGAGGTGCAGACGCGAATCCTTAAGGCGTTGAGCACGTGGTACATCGATACCCCTCAAGGCGAGCGTAACGTGGTCGCTTTCGCCCTCAAGAAACAGGATGCCAGTGTACTGGGGTACTGGGGTGAAAACGCCGGGGATGTGCTGTTCGCCTACGCCTCGGGGTTCGTTTGGGGTGTTAACCGACGTGGCGATACCGTGGCTGCCGTTGAAAGTGCCGGAGCCAACCATGGCCCTCAAGTACCGTCCGCCAGCACCGCATTCGCCTCCAATCATGGTTTGGCGATCCTGCACGGTGAGGGAATACTGCCCGGCTCCAGGTTGCCCTTCAATACCCAACGCGGCATCCAGCGAATGGACAATGCCGGGGCCACGTTCGCACGCCTGCTGGGGCTAGACACCGCCACCCTCGATGGCATGCCGCTGAATGCGCTATTAGACGAAGATGTTAGATAGCGTACTCCTGAGCCAGCACACTCCAGCCTACCGGGCAGAGTGTGCTATGCACCACCTGCCAGACTATCTGCAATGGGCTATGGTTGCTTCGATGGGATAGGCACTGCACATCGAGAGCTTTGACATTCACTTGGTGGTTATAGGGCAAGTTTCATAGTTTATTTAAGTTTTGGCTAATGAACACCAGAAAACGATGATCGTTGGCATGGGCAATATTAATGCGCATTGAATTGGCATCGGTGCTGTCGAGGCGCAGTGAAAAAATGGCGCCTGGCGCGATAAAGATACCTTTTTCAGAGGCACGTTTAGCTAGCTCAGTGGTATTGATATGGGTTGGCAGTTTGGCCCATAGATAGTAGCCACCGCCGGGCCCAATCACATCATGAACACCTATTTGTCCCAACACTCTTACCGCCGTAGCACTCGCTTTAGCCACTCTCTCGCGCAGTTGTGAGAGGTGGCGGCGGTAGCGGCCTCTGGCTAATAGCTCATGCACGATCATCTCATTGAAAGTTGAAGTGTTTACGACAGTGAGCATCTTAATATCGACCAGGGCGCGAATGATGGATCTCCCTCCTGCGATATAGCCACAGCGCAAACCGGTGGAGAGCGTTTTGGAAAAAGTGCCTACGTAAATAACCCTTTCTAACCCATCAAGCGCAGCAAGATGAGCGCTGCCCTTGGGCAGTATGTCAGCGAAAACATCATCTTCCACTAGGGTGACACCATAGTGGTCGGCGAGCTTTAGCAGGCGATGCATATTACTCAGCGACATGGTGCTACCAGTAGGGTTGTGGGCATTGGGTTGCAAGAAAAAAAGCCTAGGTCGGTACTGCTTAGCTTTTCTCTCAAACTCTTCTAGGTCGGGGCCATCGGTCGTGCGTGGAACGCCCACCAGTTTCGCTTTAGCGAGACGAAGCTTTCCAAACAGTGGGTAGTAGCCCGGTGTTTCAACCAGAACACACACTCTCTCTTATTCATTTGCGATCGCCCAAGAACTAGTTGGTGAGCCCCGCGATGGAGCTGCATTTTGATCCTGAATTCAACTAATAAGTGCAGCACCTGCGGTTTCTAGTGCTCCTGAGTATTCACCCAAGAACACCTGTGCTGGGGTTCGGTATCCCAGCCGCTTTCTTGGTCTATCGTTTAGCTTATTGACGACACTTCGTAGCTCGGCATTGGTCACTTTTGGAAAGTCAGTGCCTTTAGGAAAATACTGCCGAATCAGACCATTGGTGTTTTCATTGGTACCACGCAGGCATGAGCGGTACGGGTCGGAAAATAGGTCGTTGCCGAGACGGCCTTGGCTACTTCCCTGTGCTCGGCGAATTCCGACCCATTATCTAAAGTGATGGTGTGCACTGCCCCTCGGCGTGGTGCCAATAACCGCGTCATTGCCTGAGCCGTTCTGGTGGCGGTGATCGTTGGCAGACGCGCTGCCAAGAGATAGCCACTGCGCCTTTCGACCAGCGTCACCAATCCGGATTCTTTGTGGCCCTTGAGTACCGTGCCGCCTTCCCAATGCCCGATATAAAGCCGTTTTTTCACTTCGGCAGGGCGCTGCTCAATACCGACCCGGTGCGGGATCTTGCCTAGCCCCGCTCGCTTAGCCAATTGGCGCTGATAGCGTCGCTGGCGTGGCAGTCGGAGCCGTTTACATAATGTTCCACCGTGCTTCTTGTCGTCCCAAATTAGTGAGTAGATCCACTGATGGCTCACGCAAACCCCGTTGGCATTGGCCATAAAACCACTGATTTGTTGAGAACTCCATTCGTCCATCAATTGGCTAGTGACCCAGCGAATCAGGCTGGGCAGCCGCTTCTTCACTTTCCAAGCGGTACGTCGGCGCTGATCACTTGCCGATTGGGCCTGTTCAGGCGCATAACCACTGGTCAGCCCGTTGCGCTTTATTTCACGGCTAATAGTGCTGCTGTGGACGCCAATGGCCTTAGCTATCTTGCGCTGGCTAATGCCGGTCTCAAGATAGGCAAAAATTTGGTATCGTTGGACTTGGGTCAGTTGTCGGTATCCCATGTTCTGCTTCACTTTGGTAGGTAAGGCAGAGAGGGTACCGGCGCTGGCCCTCTTGCCTCTACCTTGTGATCCAAAGTGCTGCGGTTATTCTATGAATCCAGGATTTATATGTTGGCTTCATGAATTGTATTCTAATAGCCTATTGTCATGTGCTTGGTTATCGGGTAAAAAGACACAAGCACCCCTCAAGCTTTAACTATGCAGTGCAACCACTGCAATCATCCTTAATGTAAGGACATATGCTACTATGGATTACGTTGAGACTGTAATACGCAATATTACGAGGTCTCGCGAGGCGTAAGGTAAATAGCAGGGGTGCTTTTTTATCCTGGTAATATACAGGCTGGAGTCTGTCTTGAAACTACTGAATCCCTCTAGTCGATCAATTGCTAAACTCAATTCCCTTGACGAGCTATGCAATCTTTTAGGTATTAACAAAGGGCACTTGCTTTTTATCTGCTATAAGCGTCCAGATGAGTTGAAATATAAATCATTTGAAATGCGGAAAAAGCGAGGTGGGTTCAGAAAAATTGACTCACCACAAAAAGGCTTGCGAGTGATTCAGGGAAAATTAGCTGAGCTTCTTGAGGAAAATGTCGAATTCAAAACTTGTGTTCAGGGGTTTGTTAAAGAGCGAGGTGTTCTCGAAAATGCTACATTGCACAAGAAATCTAATTGGGTCTTAAATGTCGATATAAAAAATTTTTTTGGCTCAATTAATTTCGGTAGAGTGCGTGCAGTTTTTGTAGCAAAACCATTTGAGATTCATCCCGATGTAGCAACTGTTATTGCTCAGATTTGCTGTTTTAAAAACTATCTCCCTCAAGGGGCCGCGACGTCGCCAATTGTTTCAAACATAGTCGCTAGCACGCTGGATAATCAAATCATAAGACGTATTCGAAATCATCGGCTACTTTATTCTCGTTACGCTGATGATATAACCATTTCGGCAAAACGAGTTTTCCCTCGAGAACTTGCTTATATTAGCGAAGGAAGGACTATTGTCGGTGAAGATCTCGTAAATATTTTCTCAAGAGCAAGTTTTGAGATAAATCAGAAAAAAAGCCGGCTTCAATCGAAATATAGTCGTCAAGAGGTCACTGGTTTAATTGTTAATAGAAAGGTGAATGTTCCTGCTGAGTATAAGAATAAGTTGCGTGCTGCGATTCACCATTGGGTTGATGATCCAAGAGAGGCAGAAAGAAAATATTATGTTGATATATTAGGTTTGACACCAGAAGAGGCAGAGCTAACTGATGATGGGAGTAAGTTAAGGCGTAATATATATGGTCGACTTTCATTCCTCAATATGGTCAAAGGGGGTGACGACCCTACCTATATAAAGCTTATTTTGAAAATGGCGGAGCATGATCCTTTACCACCTAAGTTTGTTAAGAATATAAAGGCAGAGTATAAAATGTATGATGTTTTTTTGTGTCACGCCTCAGAAGATAAAGCAGATATTGTTGAGCCTTTGTATCAAGAGCTAAGTAAGATTGGTGTGCATGCTTTTTATGATAAGAAAGAAATTGGTTGGGGAGACTCTCTGGTAGGGACGATAAATAAAGCACTTTTGAAATCAAAATACGTTATTGCTGTAATGACAGATAATTCTGTTGGTAAATCTTGGCCTCAGCAAGAGATTAACTCTGTCCTTAATGGTGATATTTCAGGTGGGACAAAAAGGTTGCTTCCACTTATATTTGGGGATAAAGAAAAAATCCTTAATAATAATTTTTTGATGAATGACAAGCTGTACGTTGAATGGAAAGATAACCCTACAGAAATTGCTCAAAAAGTGCAGGAATTGCTCGCACAAAAATCAAACGAATAATGAATCCATCTAATAACCCTTGGCAGGTGCTCATGCCTATGCCAGTAGGATTAATCGGCGGCGCGACGAGAGCGCACCCCACTGCACGACGGTGTCTTGAAATTTTAGGCGTCAACAGCGCTGATCGTTTAGCCCGTATCATAGTGGCTGTTGGGCTAGCGCAGAACTTTGCAGCGTTAAAAGCGTTGGCTACGACTGGTATTCAAAAAGGGCATATGGCGCTTCACGCTAAAAATATCGCCCTGATGGCAGGAGCAGAAGGGGCAGAAGTTGGCCTGGTAGCCGAAGCACTTGTGAAGCAGGGTAGCGTGCGTGTTGATCTAGCGCAGGCGGAGTTAGCCAAGCTACGGTCTAAATAAAATGGCTTGAATACGCAGTGCAAGCATGCATGAGCCTTACTCTGCAGAAGAGGAGGGCTCGGGCCGAGTAGCCAGCCAAACGGCAATCAGCATCAGTAGAGCGATCACGCCCCAGCGAGTCCAGCCGGGGCCGAGTGACCAAGCGGTGATCAGAGCACTCAACGCTATCATGCTAACAGCCGCCAACTTAGCGTGCCGGGGGATGGCGCGCTCTTGCTCCCAGGTAACCAGCAGTGGCCCGACATAGTGGCGGGAGCGGATCCAGGCCTCAAAGCGCGGTGAGCCTTTGGAGGCACAGTAAACAGCCATTAGCATAAACACGGTGGTCGGCAGCAGGGGCAGAAAGATGCCTAATACACCGATGCTAAAACTCATCCCTGCCAACACGACCCACATGAGGCTGATCAGTCTCATTCTTGCTCCCCAATTGGCACACGGTGATGCATATATTGCCCGTTACGTATGGATAAGTATGGACTTATATGAGGGCTTTGCCACTCGACTCGTTGGCTGCTGAAAGCTGTCTTAAGGCGCCAGGGCGAGCAGAGGCTTGCCATGGGGGCCGCCCTCAATGTGCTGAAGTTCGGCTGCGTAAATCTTCGCAATGGTCGCGGGGTTAAGCACCTGGCTGGGTAGTCCGTGGCCAATACGCTGCCCTTGATGCAGCAACCATACCCGGTCAGCGTAGGTGCTGGCGAGATTAAGGTCGTGGAGCACGCAAACAATGGCCATGCGGTGCTGTGCGGCCCAGCCGCGTAGTTGCCGCATCAAGCGCTGCTGCTGGCCGATATCCAAGGCACTGGTCGGCTCATCCAGCAATAAAATACCACCATCCTTGGCGGTGGGAGAGCCCCTTGAGAGTAGTTGGCAGGCGCCTCGGGCGATCATCACCCGCTGGCGTTCGCCGCCGGAAAGCGAGAGCACGCTGCGCTTGGCGAGATGGGTTAGATCCAGGTCGTTAAGTAGCGCTGCGACCAGTGATTTAGCCGGGTTACTGCCTAGACTCAACAGTTCGTTGGTTTGCCAGTCAAAGCCGGGTAACTCCTGCTGGGCGACCAACGCTCGGCGATTGGCAAGTTCGGCGATGGGCCATTCGCGCAAGGGTGTGCCATCCAGATGTAGCTCGCCCTGCTCGGCAGGGCGAAACCCCGACAGCATGCTGAGCAGCGTGCTCTTGCCCGCGCCGTTGGGGCCGACAATGGCCAGCAGCTCGCCAGGGCGAATCGTGCCATCCAGTGGAGCGATAGTAGGTGTGGTGGTTAAACCAGCCTGATGGAGCGTTAGCATGCTCGGTTCCTGCGCATCAGTAGGTACAGGAAGTAGGGGCCGCCGAGCAGACTGGTCAGCAGCCCAACGGGGATTTCTGCCGGGGCAGCGACGGTGCGGGCTAGCGTATCAGCAACGACCAGAAGCAGCGCGCCGCCGAGCATTGAGGCGGGCAGCAGCAGCCGATGGCCAGGCCCTAACCAAAGCCGTAGGCAGTGGGGTACCAGCAGGCCCAAAAAGCCAATTACTCCGGTGAGCGCTACACACAAACCTACGCCCAGCGAGGTCGCGACCACCACCCGGCGTTTTAAGCGGCTTGCATCCAGCCCCGCCGCATGGGCGGTCGCTTCGCCTAGCTGGAGCAGGTCAAGTTCACGAGCGCTACGCATTAACAGCCACAGGGCAACGGCAATGAGTACCAGGGCGAGCGCCGTGGTGCGCCACAGGGCGTTAGTCAGCGTGCCCATGCCCCATAAACTAAGCTGGCGAAGCTGCTCATCGCTGGCGATAAAGGCTAAAACCCCACCGCTAGCCCCGGCGAGAGTATTGATGGCCAAACCAGCCAGCAACAGGGTCATCACAGCGGCACTGCCGCCGCCTTGACGCTTGGCGATGCCAAAGACAATCAAACAGACGCATAAGGCGCCTAAAAAGCCTGCCGCAAACTGACCGTAAAGGCTGCCTGCGCTGCTGTCTTGAAAGAGCACAATCCACACTGCTACGAAAAGCCCAGCACCACTGGCAAGGCCGAGCAGGGTCGGGTCGGCCAGCGGGTTACGAAACAGCCCCTGCATGGCGGCGCCGCTACCGGCAAGCATCGCTCCCACGGCCACGCCCAGCAGTAAGCGCGGCAGGCGCAGCTGCCACCACACCTGCACGCTGAGTGGATCGGCTTGGCCGCGGAGTACTCCCCAAGGGGAGATGCCCAGTGCGCCAGAGGAGGCCGCCCAGCCTAAAGCCAGTAGCAACGCAGCGGTTAATCCGACGAGAACGCGGGTAGTGCGGCTAACCGGCAGCCGCGCCCGGAAACGGTAAGTGTTAAAAATGGCTATCATGGGCTGAGCTGGGCGGTGCTGTTTTGAGCGGTACTGTTTTGAACGGAACTGTTTTGGACAGAATTAGCCTGGGCGCTAGTCGGTGCGCCCAATAGCGCTTCAACGTCCTGGCGCAGGGCGAGTAGCTGATCGGGCGTGCGCGGGCCAAAGCCAAGCAGCGCTTGGTCATCAATGACAATCAGCTGTTGCTCTCGGCCTGCGTGGGTTAACGCCATACCGGGTAACTGCCATAGAGCGGCTTCGCCACCCATTGCCGCCAGGCCCCGCTCGGAGACGATCACAACCTCCGGCGCTTGCCGGGCCAGGGCTTCGGCACCCACGTTGTGGTAGCCCTGCATCTCGGCGAAGGCATTTGCCAGGCCCACCGCTTCGAGCGCGCTATGCGCTGCCGTGTCGCTGCCCGCCGCACGGGGGGTTAAGCCGCTATGCTGCATGATAAACATAGCGCGGGTCGTCGGTAGGGCAGGCAGGTTGGCTAGCCGGTCAAGTTTCTCGTTCAAGGCGTCTGCTAAGGCTTCTGCTGCGTCGCGACGGTCAGTTAATCGGCCGACGGCGTGGACTTTATCGGCGATGGCATTGAGGGTGGGTGGGGCGTTGATAATCTCTACGCTGACACCGACAGCCGCTAGCTGCTCCAGCACTTCCTTGGGGCCTGCGTGCCCGGCGGCTAACACCTGGTCAGGTTTAACCGATAGGACGCTTTCAGCGGAGAGCTGGCGCAGGTAACCCACCGAGGGCAGCTCCGCCATGGCGGGTGGATGCACGACTGTGTCATCCCGAGCAATGACATTGATATCGGCATCTAACGCGGCCAGGGTTTCCGCGATATCGCCACCAAGCACCACCCAGCGTTCGCTGGCCAATGCGGCCCCGGTGGTTAGCCACCCCATCAGCAGTACTGCCAGTGAGCGGCGCATCAGGCGTTTTGCGTTCATGCCACCGCCTCTTGGCTGCCGAGTTCATCCAGCAATTGCCGCCACTCGCGACGCTCAACGCGGCCTTCCTGGCGTTCCGCGTAAAGTTGCAGCACTAGCGAGCCTTCGGCATCGAAGGCTTCAATGCTGGTCACGCCGCCGTCTCGGTTGGGCTTGCTGACTTGCCATACTTGGTCAATCGCAGTGTCATCAAGGTGCAGGGTGAACTGCTCGCCAAATAGATTCAGCCAGCCGTGGGCGCGTTGAGGGGTGGGCAATGTGCCGGTGCGGATCTGCACGCAGCCGGGGCTAGCGACAAACAGCATCAACGGCAGCGCGCGAAGGCTGGCGTGCTGAAGCACCGTTTCCAGGGCATTGACGGGCAGCGTTTGGGTATAGCGTCCCTCCATTAACTGGTTGGCCTCAATACGCTCCAGATGATGGCGCTGGAGGAGGGCAAAGAACTGGTGCACATCGCGCATCGCGCCCCACTCGCTGGCCAGGGTCGGCGCCTCAGGCAGCGGGCGCTTTAGGCGAGGCATGCTCTGGGTAAAGGCAGGCGAGTCACTAGTGCCTAGTGCCGCAAGCGCCACCCAGGGGCGCGGCAGCGGTTTCTCCAGGGCAAAGCATTTGTGAACGGCGCAGCCATGCTGGTTGAATATTTGCAGGCTCCAGCGCCACTGCGCTTCTTCCGCGCTGGTGGCCGGCATAGGATCACGAATCAGGCAGGCCCAGTGCCAGCTCGTATAGAGCAAGCGTAGATCCAGGCCACCTGGGTCGAGTAACAGGCCTGTTTGTGGCCCGCCGCTAAGTTCAGGGTAGTCGCCGGTTTGCTCTAGCACGGCCAGCCGGGAACGAGTCAACGCCTTAACCCGCCCCAGTTGGGGCAGGTAGGCAGCGATATCGCTGGGCGAGAGCGGCAGCGTCCACACGTCGCGCCCTAAACGGGCGGCCTGCAGCTCGCCTTCACTGATCGATAAGCGTTCGGCAATCTCAATCGCAGGTAGCCGCGGTTGCGCGGCGCGCGCCGCGTCAAAGGCTTCGATAATTGCGATCTGTTGGGATGTAATCATGACGCACCTCTATCGGGTTGACTGCGTGGATTTACCACTGCCAGTTGAGGGTGGCGAACAGGCTGCGCCCATCGCCCAGGCTGCCGTCGGGGCGGTACCACACCTTGTCGCCAATATTGGCAAGGCGCAGTGAGGTATCCACGGCCGGGGTGATTTGCCAAGCGAGATGCACATCGTGCAACCCATAGCCGGGCAGGCGCTCGTCATCGCCCTGCTTATCGAAAGATTGGGCAAAACGCGCTTGCCAGCCCAGGCGGATATCGCTGTTATACAGAACCACCTCGCTTCCCAGGGTGGCTTCCAACGGTGTTTGACTGCCTAGGGGCTCGCCAGAATCGCGGTCTTTACCGGAGACTTCCGAAAGGCCCACAAAGCTTGTGAGAAGCGGGAAGGCGCTGGGCTGCCAGGTCATCCGGGCGTCATAGCCCCATAGCTGGGCGCGCTGAACGTTCACTGCCTGGGTGGTGCCCGCCATGATGTCGACGTGGGTGTCGATAAAATCGTCGGCGCGAGTATCGAAGTAGCTGGCACGAACCTGCCAGTCGCCCTGATGCCAGACAACGCCGCTTTCCCAGGTGTGGCTAGATTCAGGCGAGAGACTAGGGTTGGGAATCCAGTAATTGTCCGGTGTGCAGAAGGCTGGCCCGGCGCAGAAACCGGCAAAGTGGCGCTCGTTGGCGTAAAGCTCGGATAGGCTAGGAGCGCGGAAGGCCTCAGCGTAGCCCGAAAACAGCATCAAGGCGTCATCGGGCCGCCAGGCAAGACGAAAGCGCGGTGACACTTGGTCGTGGACGCTATCGGATTCATTTTGGCCGCTGGCGTCGTAACGGTCGTAGCGGGCTCCCAGGCCAATATCAAACTGCCCGGCGCCGCCATCGGCTAAATAGCGCCCAGCGGTAAGAGTAGTGTCGAGATAGGCTGACTGGGTATCGATATCGGCTTTAGGAAAGCCATTGGCATCGCCACTTGGCCGTTGGCGGGCCTGCTCCAGTTCGGCACCGAACACCAGCGTTTGCGAGAGCCAGCCGTGATCCATAGTGCGGAAGCCGTCGCTCTGAAGCCCGACGCGCTCTAGGGTGCGGTTGGCCTCGGGCTCGTCGATATCCTGCTGGCTAAAGGTAAGCTGCGAAGTGACTTCGGTGGCAGCGCTGGGCTGCCAGCGGTGGCCCAACTGGACGTTGTTGCTTTCCACATCGCGGTCGCGCAGCGGATTGCTGGCATCGGTTGAAAGCTGTTGTGGGTTGGCGGGCTGGGTGGCGCGTTCGTCGTAGTGCTGCCAGCTGATAAATACCCGCTGGTCGTCGTTTGGCTCCCAACCGCCTTTTAGCAGCAGACTATTGAGCGTTGCATCCTCTTCGGCTTCATCGCCCCCGGCGCGGCGAATATCGCCGGATTCACTGCGGCCGATTGAAAACAGGCCATCCACCAGGCCGTTGGCGGTATTGCGGCGGCCGAAGCCAGTCAGGCTCCCCCGCATTTCGTCGCTGGCCGTCGCACCGCCTACGGAAAGGCGTACGCCGCTATCTTCGCCGGGGGCAAGCAGGTCGTTGGCATTCACACTGGTGAAGCTGACGACACCGCCCATGGCATTGCTGCCGTATAAGCTGGAGAGCGCACCGCGTGCTATCTGTACTTCTTGAATCAAGCCAGGGTCGAGAAAGAAGTTACCGATGTGGCCGGTGGAGATATCCTGACGAACGCCATCCAAACGTACCAGCACACCTTTGCTGCCAAAACCGCGCATACTTAAGGTTTGGCCATTTCGGCGCCCTTGGCCAGCCACATGCAGGCCGGGTTGGCGGCTAAGCACGTCTTCAACCCGGCTGGCGGTGGCCAGCACAGCATCATCACGATCAATAATATCGATAATCAGCGGTGCCCGTGAAAGGTCCGTAGGTGCTCGGGTGCCGGTGACCGTCACTGGGTTAAGCTCGGCGTCGTCTGCTTGGGCGGTTAACAGTGGAAGCAGCGTTAAAAAGAGGCCACCAAAAGCGCGTGTGTGGTTCATAAGCCAGAGATTTCCAACAGGGATAAGTGGAAGAGGTCGCTGGCTGGGTGCGATGGGCTACCTGGCTGGCTTTGCTGTATAAGTCTTTAAATTAATCAGGGGCTGAAATATTAAGAGCTTTAGGCGTTAAGAATTAACTTGCCGCTTTTAGTACGGCGCAACACATAGCGGCGCTGTTCATGGTGGATAACCAACTGGTCTGAGTTGCCAAGTAATTCTTTGCTATTCACCTCGTGGGCCACCTCGCGGGTCGTCGAGGCCGACGTATCTCCCTGGCCAGTGCCCTTAGCGGGTAACTGCATGAGAGAGTAACTCCTGTGTTAATGATAACTATTAGCGTTAATTTAGCAGAGTTGCAGACATCCCTCAATAGGGTTTGGGGAGTAAAAGTGACTAGCATTCGACCTTTCTTCATCTAAATGCAGGCGCTCCGTCATCGTGCTGTCATTAAGCTTCTTTAGTGTCTCGTAACGTTCAATCGTTGACCTACAAACGATCAGGGGGAGACTAAAATGAGTAAAGAGATCGAAGATCATCGCCTGTTTAACCACAGCGGCAACCAACCTTTCGCGGATGTATTGGCGCGTCATGTATCCCGGCGTGATGTGATGCGCGGTGGTTTGAGCATGGCGGCTGCCTCGATGCTTAGTTTTGGTGGCGCTGCTCAAGCGCTTGCCTCAAGCAGCAGCCAAAAAACACCCCTGACACTGGCGTTTGAGGCGGTTCAAGGATCACGCACCGATGCCGTGGTGGTGCCGGAAGGTTATGTGGCCCAAGTCTTGGTGCCGTGGGGCACGCCGCTGAACCAAAATGTTACCTGGCAGCCTGAACAGCCGATGACCGCTGAGCGTCAGGCGGAGAGTGTGGGCATGCACCATGACGGCATGGCCGGTTTTGCCCTGGATACCGACAACGCCTCGCGCCGTTTTGTGCTGGCGCTCAACAATGAGTATATCGACCAAGCCGCGCTATGGGCGCCGCAAGGAGGCCCCACTAATGCGGATGAGGGCCAGCGGCCAGCAGCTGAGTCGCGCACTGAGATCAACGCTCACGGTGTCACCCTTGTTGAGGTCGAAAAGAACGCCAGCGGCCAATGGGCGCATGTGCCGGGTTCGCGTTATAACCGTCGCCTCACCAGTGCGACGGTGATGGAACTTTCCGGGCCAGTGGCGGGCAGTGACTACGTCAAAACGCGCTTTTCGCCTGAGGGTACCCAAACCCGTGGTACCAACAATAACTGTGGTAACGGGGTAACTCCCTGGGGCACCTATATTGCCTGTGAAGAGAACTGGCCCAATGTGTTCGTTAATCATGGCGAACGCTTCCAGGACGACGCGCGGATTGGTATTCCCACCGCTAAAAGCCGCTATGGTTGGGATACTTCGGCGGGAGACGCCTCTGAACAGAATGACGAATTTGCTCGCTTCGACATTACCCCGCGCGGCGAGCGTGCTGAAGATGATTATCGCAACGAAGCACGCACGTTCGGCTACCAGGTGGAGGTCGACCCCTATAGTGATGCATTGGCGGTTAAGCGTACGGCACTTGGCCGTTTCCGCCATGAAGGGTGTTGGTTAGGCAAGCTGGAAGCCGGTCAGCCAGTGGTTTACTACTCGGGGCACGATTCCCGCAACGAGTACGTATATAAATATGTTTCTGATGCTGCCTGGGATCCTGCCGATGCCAACCGCCCAGGTGAAGAGTACGATCGTCTTGCCATTGGCAACAAATATTTGGATAACGGCACCCTCTATGTGGCTCGTTTCCATGCTGACGGCAGCGGTGAGTGGCTACCGCTAACGCCTAGTGCTCAAACGCGCGATGGTCGCACGCTGGCGGCGGCGTTGGGGCTAGCCGACGACGATGCGGCAGGTATCATCATCAACACCTGCGATGCAGCGGATTTGTTGGGTGCCACGCCAATGGACCGCCCTGAGTGGGCTTCCGTCGATCCTGCCTCCGGCGAGGTGTATCTCACCCTAACCAATAACACTCAGCGTACCGCTGAAGAGACAACCCCAACTTACACTAATGACGGTGAGCATCTGGAACAAGTAGGTGTTGGTTACGATTTAGCGCCCACCAATGCCGCCAACCCTCGCGCCAATAACGAAGCAGGGCATATTATTCGCTGGCGCGAAAGCCGGTTGCCCAACGCCTTTACTTGGGAGGTGTTTGTGTTTGGCGCGGCCGCTGACGATGCCGATAATCACTCGGGCCTGACAGAAATGAATCAGTTCGCCAGCCCCGATGGGCTCTGGTTCGACGAGCGAGAGGACGGTCAGGGTATCCTCTGGATCCAAACCGATAACGGTTATGATGGAGTAACCGAGTACACCAACGATCAGCTGCTTGCCGTGGTACCGAATGGGCTAGACGACATCCAGGGAACCGGCCCGGTGATTAACAGCAGCAACCAGCAGCAACTTAAGCGCTTTGCGGTAGGGCCGAACGGCTGTGAAGTCACCGGTATTTTTGCCACGCCGGATAAAACCGCGCTGTTTATTAACATTCAGCACCCCGGTAACTGGCCCGCGGATGGTAGCGAGCTAGTGCAAGATGCCACTGTTGCAGCCAGCGGCCAAGTACGCCCTCGGGCGTCAACCGTTGTTATTCAAAAACGCGATGGCGGGCCGATAGGAGTTTAAAAGCTGGCGTTGAGCGCAAAGCTTAGTAACTATATGAGGTGCTTAAAACGCTATTAAGGGCTTCATTAAAAGCTTCGAACCTGGGAGAGGTTCGAAGCTTTTTTGATTCTAGGCCTGCTGAACTTGCCGCTTTTTCTGCCGGGCTTCTAGCGCGTGAATGGCATCGACCTTCAATGGGAGCTGGTTGGCCCAGAGAATATCTTCTCGACAATGGCCAATATCCAACAGTACGTGGTCATCGTAGGCTAGTAGCGGCAGTATATGGCGGCGGAAAAGCCAACGCCGCCGGTAACGCCACCAGCCCATATCAAGCGCACGAATTAGCCGCATCGACGGCATGGCAGGCATGTAAAAATGCAGTGCTGGTGGCTTGGGCGGCGGCGCCAGTTGGCGAGCTTTTTCCCAGGCGTTATGGGCATGTTGGGCTGGGCATTCACACTTCATCGCGCACCTCCTTTTATTCACAACGGCTGTACAGTAAGCGGCGCCTGGGCACCGACTGAACCGATGTGACCTGTGATTAATAAGTGGAGGGTCGCGACCTCTGGTTATCAGCTTGGCGCTTTACCTTGGATCAATCAAACGAAAAGAACTACACTGTGGGTTAAGTTTTTCTGAAAGGTGGGTGTGATGAATCAACTCTCTAGCATAGCTCCCAGCCGGGCCGTCTTGCCGCTACTGGATAGCGAGGTGCTGCGCACCTTTGTGACCATTGCCGAAAGCGGCAGCTTCACCCGCGCCGCCCAGCAGCTATTTCGCACCCCTTCCGCGCTGAGTATGCAGATCAAACGCCTGGAAGAGATCCTCGGCCAGACGCTGTTTGTCCGCGAGGCGCGGCACGTACGCCTGACTGCTGAGGGGGAAGTGCTGCTGGGTTATGGGCGGCGGCTACTGAAACTCAATGCAGAAGCCGTGACCCAGTTTTTAGCCCCTACCATAGAGGGGCGTGTAGGGCTGGGGATAACGGATGACGTGGTAGGGCGTATTTTACCCACGGTACTCGCCCAGTTTGCCCGCTCGCACCCGGCGGTGCAGGTTGATGTCGAGGTGGGACGCAGCAAAGACCTGCTCGCCAGGTTGGACGAGGGCGAGCTTGATCTTGCCCTGGTGATGGCTGGAGGGCCTGGTCAGGCGACGCGGGGAGAGATCGTCCACAGCGAACCGCTAGTGTGGGCGGGCCGTGAGGATGGCGTTGCCGTGCAGCGAACGCCACTGCCTGTGACCCTGGCCCAGCAGGGGTGTGCGTGGCGCAGAATTACCCTTAATGCCCTTGATCAAGCGGGGATTGCTTACCGAATCGCTTACTCCTGCGACCACTGTGCCGGGCAGGAAGCGGCCATGCTGGCCGATCTGGCCGTGACGGCTTTTCCAAAAAGCTTGATTCGACCACCGCTCAAGCGTCTCCACAACGAGTCACTGCCACCGCTAGGGGATTATCAAGTAGCGCTGGTGAAGCGTGCAGGTAGTGGTGATGCCAGCGAGGTATTGGCTGAGCGGGTGGTGGAGGCGTTTTGTGAGGGGTGAGTGGTAATGAATTATCATTAGCTTTTGAGCGGTAATGATTTTTTAGCGTGATGGTGCTAAAGATTACATGACCACACTCTTGCTTAGTGAGGCCATGTAATAGGGTAACGAAAGTGGTTAGGCAACCTGACTTTCAAACTCGTTAGGAATCAAAAAACCGCGCAGAATTTTCTCCATTCGTTTGCGTGCATCAGCATGCTCGAGATCAAGAAAATGTCCTGCATTGGGCACGACTTCGAACTCGCATTTCGGCATATAGTCGTCGACGGTCAGGATGTCTTCTGGTGTTGTGTACTCATCCAGTTTGCCATTCACGAACAGCGTCGGTATCTCAATATTACCCAGTAGCTGCTCGTAGTCGGTGTCGTTCATGGAGAGTATTTGTTCAATATGAAAGCAGACCTGTTGAAGCTCTTGATCATCTAACCGTGAGAGATGCCGGTAATTAATATATTTTAGTAAGCGGGGTAAGTATTTGCCCACTTCTTCATTAAGCAGGTTAGCCGCGGTTTTAACATCGCCAATTTGAATATAATGGCGAGCACCATTGATATAGCGCAGCATGCCGTCGTTAAGCTGAGTTGAAAATGAGGCTAGCACTGCTCTTTTAATCGATGAGGGGGATTGCGCCAATGCCATCATGGCGGCATAGCCTCCCCAAGAAACGGAAAGTAACGACGTTGGTTGGTAACGTTCAATCAGAGCTAGGAGGATATTGACTTCATCCTCCTTGGTAATGATGCCACCCACAGGGTTATGTGGTTTTGACTGGCCAGCAAAAGGCAAGTCAAACAGGATAACGTTTAACCCGTCACTCAAATATTTAACACAGTTGGTAAAAGAGGCGGTAGTAGCTAGCGCGCCGTTGACCATAATAATACTTTCAGTATTTTGTGGCTGTTGATAGATTTCTACATGCACGCAATGATTGCCTATCTTAACGAGCTCGGTGTTGGCTTTCATGATGTTTTCCTTGCAGTAATTGGGTCAGTTAATGCGAGTCTAGTGCGTGCATGTCTGCGTAATGGGTTCTGAACCTAATAAGTTCATTAGCTGTCACAAGTGTGCAAGTTTTTTAGTATTTCTTTATTTGTGTTTACCTGATTGTTGAAGGTATAGGCGACTGCGTATGTAGGATATTGCTGACAGCATTTGTAAGAGATTCGCTATGCTTATGTAAGAAATGTCTTATAAGTAATTTTTTAATACACAGTTGTTGAGTAATGTGTGGTCAAGTGAGATTGGATTAATTAACATTGTTAAATATGACTGATGGTTTTACGGCGATGAACGATAAGTTCAGCAAAAAGGTGAAAGAGTAAATAGGTGAGGGTAACGGGAAAAGTGGGCGGGGAAATAGAAGAAAGAGGCAACCCCTCACCTATCTCCAGTGAGGGGCATAACGACTTAAATAGCGATTTGATCAGTACGCGACGCAGAAACGTTGGTTGGTGTTATGTGGGTTTTCCAGCTCATCAATCATGGCGATGGCATAATCCTGCACGGAAATACGACTATTACCTTTGCTATCGGTGAGTAGCGTATCGCCGCCAAGCCGGAAACTACCCGTGCGCTCGCCGGGGAAAATCTCAGCGGCGGGAGAGAGAAACGTCCACGCTTGCGCCGTTTGCCCGCGCAGCGTTTCAAGGGCCGTTTTCGCCCCTTCCGCCGTGGCCCGGTACTCTGCTGGAAAACCCGGTGCATCTAACAAAAGCTTACCCGGCGCTACCTCGAGCGTCGCCGCGCCACCCACTATCAGTAGCCTAGGCACGGCAGCTTGTTGAGTGGCTGACAAAATCGAGTGAAAGCCTTTGAGGTAATAGCCGTAAACATCCTCTTGGGCATGGCCACTAAAGGCGCTGATAACGGCCTCGGCACCGCGTAGCTGATCGGCAAGCGCATCGGTATTTAACACGTCACTTTTAACGATAGTGAGATTCTCCTGTGGCGCTACCCGCTCAGGTCGGGTCACTAACGCCGTCACGTGATGGCCGCGGGAGAGCGCTTCGGTTAATAGGGCAGATCCAATGAATCCGCTAGCGCCAATCAGTGCAATCTTCATAACAGTTCTCCTTAAGTAGGTTGTCGCTGCATTGTCGGACGCTTTATTGATTTGAAAAATAGCGATTAACGTAATTTACTGTTATCGATTTCATAACAGTAGGGCGATGAATGACCACCGCCAACGAGTTCGATTTAAACGGTTTGCCGATCTTTGTCGCTCTGGTGGAAGCCGGCAGCTTTACCAAAGCAGCGGAGCGGCTAGGCTGCACGAAAACCCGTGTCAGCCTGCAAATTCGGCAGCTGGAAACGCGCCTGGGTGTCACGCTGTTCCTCCGCACCACGCGGCGGGTTCAGCTCACCCAGGCCGGAGAGGCGCTCTACCATCAGTGCCACCCGCTGTTAATAGATCTACAGGGGGCGCTTGCCAGTGCTGTGAGCGATACCCAACAGCTGCACGGCGAGTTGCGTATCACGGCGCCCGAAGATTACGCCGCCGGGGTGTTGAGCGACGCGGTAGTGGCGTTTAGCCGCTTGCACCCTGCGCTGCATATAGAACTACGTAGCGGCGACCAAGTAAGCGATATGGTGCAGGACGGCATCGATTTAGCGTTTCGTCTAGGCTGGCTAAAAGACTCCACGCTACGCGCCCGTCGAATAGGCACTTTTCAACAGCATGTGGTGGCTGCTCCTGATTATCTGAAACGCTACGGCACGCCTTCACACCCCAAGGCGCTGGAAGACCATGCATGGATCGCTTTTACGCCGTTAAAAGCGCCGTTAACCTGGGCTTTCCAGCGACGCGATGAGCGGTATGAGGTGCAAATGAGCGCAGGGTTGGCAGCCAACTCAACGGTGAGCTTAGTCGCACTGATGGTCGCTGGCGGCGGTCTCTCCGTATTGCCGGATATGACCGCGGCGCCAGAGATCGCGGCTGGGCGTTTAGTGCGAGTACTTGAAGAGTGGACACTGCCGGAAGGCGGCGCCTATGCAGTCTATCCGCCGGGGCGGCACATAACCGCCAAAGCGCGCGCATTTATGACCTTTTTTGACGCCTGGTTACAAGAAGAGCCTTAACGGGGTGCTGCATTTAATTCGCTGTCACTGTCATAAGTTAGGTTGGTTTCCCAGCTTTCGCTGCTAACGGCTATCGCTGCATGAATACCGGCGGTATCGCCTGCTTTGAAGGCCGCATAGATAGCTTTATGGTCCTTCAAGGCGGTTTCCGGTAGTGAGCGCATAGAGGTTTCCAGTGCGGCTTCGATCAGTTGCAGCAAGGTTTCGCCGACGCGGATGGTCATGGGGTTATGAGTGCTGTGCAGAATGGCGCGATGGAAGGCAATATCGTGCTTGGAGGTTTGAGCACCCGCGCGGATGGCTTCTTCCATGGCGTCGATACTCTGCTGAATACGTTGATGATCCTCTGCCGTTGCCCCGCTCATTGCTTGAAGCGTGTAAGCCGGTTCGAACATACGGCGAAACTCCAGTACATCCCGCGTCATGCCTCGCGCCAGGATCATCCCGAACGCCATCGGGTCGACGAGCGGCGTGCCTGGTTCGCGGCGGATCATGGTGCCTTGACCCCGTTTGACCTCAACGATCCCTATCGCTTGCAGCATCTTGATGGCTTCACGCACGCTGGATTTACCAATGCCCAGGGTGTGAGTGAGTTCCGTTTCCGAGGGCAGGTAATCCCCTGGCTTGAGGTCGCCTCGTATAAGAGCGCTTTTAATACGCTCTAGCAGTTGCAGCGCAACTGAACTGCGATCCATTGAATCTCCAAAAGAGGCTGTACGGGTCGAGCTAATCTCGGGCTGGCGTTTAAAACTCATGAGGGCCTCGCGTGGCTCATCGGTGTTTCCTGCATTTTATCAATGCCCTAAGCCTAGCGGCTTAAGACAGCCGATTGCATATATTTAAAAGGCATATTCTTATTTTCCATTGTTTTATGTGACTGCCTTGCTAATGGTTTGTTCTTTAGTCTAGTCTGAAATCAGACATCTGATGTCTGTTGTCTGTGACGCAAAGCATAAAAGATGGGAACCTGAATGACCAAAAAGCACATCGTGGTATTGACCACGGGCGGCACTATTGCCAGCAAGCCCAGTGATTCAGGCCGAAGCCAGTCAGGGGAGCTAAGCGGCGAGCAGCTGCTGGATCAGGTAGCGCTGCCGCAGGGTGTCGACGTCACGTTAGAAGTGATGTCGATCCTGCAGAAACCCAGTAATGCCGTCACTCTCGCCGATCTTGCTGAACTCCATTGCCAAGGGCGGAGAGCATTGTCGCGAGCCGATGTGGACGGTCTGGTGATCACCCACGGTACCGATACCTTGGAAGAGACCGCTTACTTTCTATCGCTCACGCTGCCAGCGGATAAACCGTGTGTGATCACCGGTTCCCAGCGGGCGCCTCACCAGTTAGGTACCGACGCCTTTAAAAACATCTGCGATGCCATCGTGGCGGCGGTTAGCCCCCAACTGAGTCAGCTTGGCTGTGTCGTGGTATTCAACGAGTCGCTGTTTGCTGCGCGCTATGCCCGCAAGGTGAGCAGTTTCCAGTTGCATGGATTTGATGCCCCCGGCGCTGGTTCGCTGGGGTATATCGACGGTCAACGGCTCAAGCTTTATCACACAGGGACTGCGATTGAGCCCCCCATTGAAGGCTGGGATGTTCCGCTGCCGCGTGTCGATCTACTGCCCGCCTATCTGGATGCCTCGCCAGCACTGCTGAAAGCCTGCTTAGAGAGTGGCGCGAAGGGGGTGGTGATCGATGGCTTAGGCCGGGGCCACGTGCCACCTGGCTGGATGAACGAAATACGAGCATTGGTTAGCGCAGGTGTCCTTGTAGCGGTCGTGAGTAGTTGCGCTCAAGGGCCGGTGAACACCAGTTATGAGTTTAGCGGCAGCCTGGCTGATTTGGTCTCGGCTGGGGTGATCGCGCTCAACGATATCAGTGCACGCAAGGCAAGGCTTGCACTTGCCTTGCTGCTGAGTAGTACCCCGCGCGAAGCGCTGGGGGATGCGATGGAACGCTTAATGGCGTGAGCGGCCTTTTAACCTTGCTCAACTGCAATAACAGGAAACTAAAAAGCAATTCCCCATAACTAAATAAGGTGCTGGACATGAAACTAACGCTGACAAAAGCCACTCTCTCCGCTGCTATTGCTGTTGCTTCTCTAAGCGCGGCTCAGCTTCATGCGGCCGACTATACCTTCAGCTTCGCACACGTGTTGATTGAAGAAACGCCGAACGGCCAGGCGGCGCTGCGCTTTAAAGAGGAGGTAGAGGAGAAGTCCGATGGTCGTATCGAGATTAACGTGCTGCCGGCCGCTCAGGTAGGTGGCGACGTTGAAATCATTGAGCAGATTCAGATGGGTCTGGTCGATATCGGTATCCCGCCAACGGCCACCCTGGGTAACTTTGAACCGCGCATGCAGATTTTGGATCTGCCGTTCTTGATTGCCGATTACGACACCATGGTGGAAACCCTGGATGGTGAAGTGGGTCGCGAAATCCTCGATACCCTGAATGGCCATAACATGTACGGCGTCAACTTCTGGGGAGCGGGTTTCCGCCATATCACCAACAATGATCGCCCGATCGAAACCCCCGAGGATATGGACAGTATCCGCATGCGCACCATGCAGGCGCCGATCATCATCTCCACCTATGAAAACCTGGGCGCTAATGCCACCGCAATGGCCTTCACCGAGGTTTACAACGGCCTGCAGCAAGGCGTGGTGTCGGGGCAGGAAAACCCACTGGCCAACATCTATACCATGCGTTTCCATGAGGTGCAGGATTATCTCTCGCTGACCAATCACGCTTACCACGCCTATGCGGCGGTAATGAACCAGGACTCCTGGGACTCGCTGCCGGAAGATCTGCAAGCGGTCATGCTGGAAGCCTTCGATAACGGCCGAGACACGTCCCGTGCGCTAACGCTGCAGGACGAAGAGACCATCATGGAAGAGATCAAAGACGAAATTGCGATCAATGAGCTCACCCCAGAGCAGCGCGACGCCTTTATTGAAGCCAGCATGCCGGTGCACGAAGAGTATGAAGATATCGTCACCACGGAGTTGCTGCATAAAGTATATGACGCTGTGGGTATCGAGTATTGATCCAACGGGTCTACTAAGGCCTGGCTCCTCTCTTCTTACCCCTTTCAGGGTGTGGATATCTCATGTTCGAAGCGCTCAACAAATGTCTTGATCGCTTGGAAAGTGTGGCGATGGTCGTTTTCATGTCGATTGCGACCATCCTCACTACCATCCAAGTCGTGTATCGCTACGGCTTTAGCGGTTCGCTATTTTGGGCTGAAGAAGTCGTTATTTACTCCATTATCTGTATGAGTTTTGTAGGCGCCAGTATGGGTGTGCGCCATGGCACGCATATTTCGGTGGATGTGCTGAATGCCATTGCCTCGCCCGCTGTGAATCGCTGGCTGCACATGATCGCAGCACTGATCGGTATCGTGTTCGCTGGCTTTATGACCTATTACGGTTTTGTTCTCTATTTCAGCACGCTGGATCGCGGACAGTTAACCGCTGCACTTCGCCTGCCGATGGCATGGTTCTATCTGCCGATTGGCGTTTCCGGTGTGCTGCTGATTCTGCGTTATCTATGGGTAATCAATGAAGTCTGGAAAAAGCCTCCGGTGAGTCTCTCCGAAGAGCTTGTGGCTGAGTCGGATAAGCTCATTTAACCCTGGAGGGCGACCATGATTACTGCATTATTACCGATCTTTTTTGCCGTTCTACTGCTTGGGCTGCCAATCTTTGCTTCCTTGGCATTGGCGGTGTTTCTTGCCATTGAATTCTTTGGCGCTACCAATCCGGTAATCGTGCCGATGCGCATGTTTACCGGCATGAACAACTTCTCGCTGATGGCGATTCCGTTCTTTATCCTGGCGGCGGAGCTGATGCGGATTGGCGGGCTTTCCGACCGGTTGATCAATCTTGCCAAGGCGTTGGTAGGGTGGGTGCCAGGGGGCTTGGCAGCGGCCACGGTGCTGTCATGTCTCTTCTTCGGGGCCATTTCCGGTTCAAGCCCCGCCACGGTGGTGGCGATTGGCTCGATCATGTTCCCGGCACTTGTCGCTGCTGGCTACGATAAGCGCTTTGCGATTGGGTTGATCGCCACCGCCGGTACCTTGGGGCCGATCGTGCCGCCGAGTATTGCGCTGATTATCTATGGCTCAGTGACCGGTACTTCAGTGGGGCGGCTGTTTGCAGCGGGCCTGCTGCCTGCCATTGTGATTGCTTCGATTCTCATCGCCTACTGCATCGTCTTTAGCAGCATCAAAGGCTATGAGCGCGCCCCTTTCCCCTCGCTGAGGCAAATCTTGGTAGCCTTTAAAGATGCTGCCTGGGGCCTTGGCCTGCCGGTGATTCTGCTGGGGGGCATCTACAGTGGCGTCTTTACCCCGACCGAATCGGCGGCGGTCGCCTGCGTATATGGCCTGTTTGTCGGCATGGTGGTTTATCGCACCATTAACGTAACGGAACTGGTGGGAACACTAAGAAGCTCTGGATTGATTTCCGCGACGCTGCTGCTGATTACCGCAGGTGCCTCTGCTTTCTCTTGGCTGCTCGCTATTACCGGTACGCCTAGCCAACTGGCAGGTGAGGTGCTGTCGTGGACAGACGATCCGTTTCAGGTCATGGCGCTGTTTAATGTCGTGATGATCGTTGCTGGCTTCTTCCTCGATAGCGCCTCGGCCATCATTGTGCTCTCGCCACTGCTGCAACCGATTGCGGCCCAGGTAGGCGTGGACCCGGTGCATTTTGGGGTGATCACGCTGATCAACTTCTCGGTGGGGATGATTACGCCGCCGGTAGGGTTGAACCTGTTTGTCGCCATGGCGATCTCCAAGATGTCGCTGCAGGAAGTGTTCAAGGCCTGTTTGCCGCTGATTGGCTTGATGCTGTTAGCGCTGATCATCATCACCTATATACCGTGGCTGAGTACCTGGCTGCCCTCGTTAATCTATTAAAGGTGGAAACGTTAACAAGTAAGGTAGCTTTTGTAGCTGAAGCAATTTTGCGGTACATAGAGCACCCCACAGAGGTACGTAAAGCATGCAGGATTCACCCATTTTTCTACCGTTGCGTGAGCAGCGCGAGCGGCTGCGGGCGGGCACGCTGACCGCTACCGCGCTGGCCGAAGCGGCAATCGCTGCTTATCAGCAGCGCGGCAAACACGACCACGCCTACCTCACCTGGAACGGCGAGCAGGCACTGGCAATGGCAAAAGCTGCCGATGCGGTGCTCGCCCAGGGTGGTGATGCGGGGGCGCTAATGGGCATGGCGGTATCGATCAAGGATATCTACGCCGTGACGGGGCTGCCGACTTATGCGGGCTCTTCCCAACGCCTGCCGAAGCGCTGGGAGCGCCCCGGCCCGGTGGTGAGCACACTATTGAAACAGCTGCCTTCTGTGATGGGTAAAACCCACTCCGTTGAGTTTGCCTTTGGCGGCTTGGGCACCAATGCCCATTGGGGAGCACCACGCAACCCCTGGGATGCACATCAGCACCGCACGCCTGGCGGCTCAAGCTCCGGGGCGGGTGTTTCACTGGTGGGCGGTACGGCAAGTTTGGCATTAGGCACCGATACCGCCGGTTCAGTGCGTATTCCCGCCTCAATGACCGGCGTAGTCGGCCTGAAAACCACCGCCGGGCGCTGGTCGACCGAGCAGATCGTACCGCTTTCAAGCACGCTGGATACCCCAGGGTTACTGGCGCGTCGGGTAGATGACCTTGCCTTTGCGTTCGATGCGTTGGATGGCGGCCTTAGCGGTCAGGATGATCGAATGCCAGCAACACCGACGCTTGCCGGGTTGACCTTTGGAGTACCAGAAACGTTTTTCTGGGACGACTGCAGTCCAGGTATCGCGGAAACCGTACGCGGTGCCATTAAGCAGCTGGAAGCCGCCGGGGCGCGAATAGTGACCCTCGAGTTGCCCGGCATCGACGAAGCGTACGAACTCTTCAAGCTGGGCGGTGTGGCTGCGCCGGAATTGGCAGCGTTTCTAAACACCGAGCTACCCGAGATGATTGACTCCCTGGATCCTAACGTCGCCGCCCGCGTTAAAGCGGCAGATGACATGCCTGCCTGGGAGTATGTGCGTCGTCGCACGGTGCTGGACTCGCTTGCCGCCTCTGCTGCCGCTCGCATGGCCGATGTAGATGCAGTCCTTACTCCCACGGTGGCGATTACCCCGCCCACTATCGAGAGTCTTCAGCCCGAAGGTGCCTATCCCAAAGCCAACATGCATGCCCTGCGCAACACGGTGATCGCTAATTTCCTAGGCCTGTGTGCCTTAACGCTGCCGGTTGGGAAAGACGCCGCAGGTATGCCCGTTGGCCTGCAAGTGCTGGCCGGGCCGTGGCAAGACGCCAACCTGCTGGCAATCGGTCAGGCAATTGAAAACGAGCTGGGATCAGGCTTGGAGGTTCTTGGTCAACCGCCAGCGATATGAGCGCTGAGGCGGCCTAAGTACTCCCGCCGGTTTGGAGCGTAAAGCCCACATCGTGCTGGCGGCGGTAGACGTTTTTACCGCTTAGCCGCCGAATGAGTTCTTTGGCGGCTAAGCGGCCCATCTCTTCTCTGGGTGAAAGAATGGTAGTGAGCTGAGGAGTTACGTGCTGACCAAGGGGCAGGCCGTTAAACCCGGCAATGGCGATATCCCCTGGCACCTTTAGCCCTTGACGTTGAGCAGCCAGCAGGGCGCCTGCCGCCAGGTCGTCATTGGCAAAGTGAATGGCTTGGGTATGAGGGTATTGCGCGAGCACTTGGGCCAGCCCTTCAGCGCCCGCTTGCAGGCTGCCCAGGGTGTCTAGTTCCAGTAGTGGGGCGTCGATCCCTTTCTCCTTTAGCACCGCTTTATGTCCATCAAAACGCATGCTGGCGCGATAATCCTGTGAGAGCCGTGCGCCCACATAAACAATATTGCGGTAGCCTTTGTCGAGAAGATGACCGGCCATGCAGCGGCCTGCCGCCACGTGATCCAGCCCAACGTTAAGATCCATGCCTTTGCCCAGCTCCATCACCTCCATAATGGGGTGATCCCAGTTCGCCAGCAGCGTATGGCACGCCTTGTTATGGCGCAGCCCAGCGGTGACCAGTGCAGAGCATGACCAGCCCAGAAAAGTACGTACCAACTGATACTCGCGGTCTAGATCGTAGTCGGTGTTACCTAGCAGTATCTGGTAGCCCTCGGCTTCCAGCGTCTCCTGCAGCCCCTTGATGACTTCCACAAACACGCTATTGATCAGTGACGGCACGATCACGGCAATCAGCCGTGATCGGGATGAGGCCAGACTACCGGCTACCAAGTTGGGTACGTAGCCCAGTTTCTCTACGGCTTGTAGAACACTCAGGCGTGCACTATCGCTGACCTTATCAGGGTTGTTCAGTGCTCGAGATGCGGTAATCGGTGATACCCCTGCCGCTTGCGCCACTTGGCTGAGCGTGACTTGGTCGGAGCTTCGGCGCTGCCTGGCAGGGCTGGGAGAGGCAGCGTTGGGCGAGTCTTTAGACATTGGTCGCACGTCCCTGATTTTCAGCTTGTCGTAACGCCAACAATAATCTAAAACGAATGGTAGCGCTATCATGACAGCGCTACCATTTAGCTTCTAATTGCACCGCGACGATAGCAACAAACACAACAACGTTCTCAGTAACAGTCTCAACAGCCGTCTCAACAACAGTCTCAACAACCAAGAGGTGCCGTTAGGTGAGCCAACACGATAAGCAATCACTTCAAGTAGGTCTTATTGGCCTGGGCGCCATGGGCATGGGTACGGCCACCGCTTTGCTCAAGCAGGGATTTAATGTGACCGGGTGTGATATTTCCGCTGGGGCACGCGATGCCTTCGTGGCAGCAGGGGGGCAAAGCGTAGCCACTCCTGCCGAGCTTGCTCACTGCCATATCGTGTTGGTGGTTGTCGTTAACGGGGCGCAGGTTGAGCAAGTGCTGTTCGGTGAACAGAGTGTGGTAAGCCACTTGGCCCGGGGCAGTCTGATCATACAGTGCGCCACGGTGGCGCCCAGCCAGGCCAAACAGCTTGGTGAGCGTGTGGCGGCAGAGGGTTTGCTGCTGCTGGATGCGCCGATTAGCGGCGGTGCTGCTAAAGCCAAAAGTGGTGAACTATCGGTAATGGCATCTGGGGCAACGGAGGCATTTACCTACGCCGAAGCAGTGCTAAACGCTATGGCTGCCAAGGTTTATCGCCTTGGCGATGCGCCTGGCGTTGGCTCAAGTATGAAACTGGTCAATCAACTGCTGGCAGGTGTGCATATCGCCACCGCCGCTGAAGCCATGGCGTTGGGCATTCGTATGGGGCTCGACCCAGAGGTTATTTATGACGTCATTACCCACTCGGCGGGCAACTCCTGGATGTTCGAAAACCGCGTGCCGCATATCCTGAGTGGTGACTACACGCCGCTTTCGGCGGTGGATATCTTCGTCAAAGATCTCAACATCGTGCATCAAACCGGCCGCGAGCTGGCGCTGGCAACGCCCGTTGCTTCAAGCGCTCTGCAGCAGTTTACCGCTGCCAGCGGTGCAGGTTTTGGTCGCGAAGATGACTCGGCAGTGATTAAAGTCTACCAGCGGTTATCGGGCATCGTGTTGCCAGAAGCTGCCAACGACGCTCAGGGAGCCGAATAAAATGGGGAGGGGAGCGAACATTGTACTGGGCGCCATTGCCGATGACTTCACTGGCGCGACCGACCTTGCCAATAACCTGGTGCGCGGCGGTATGCGCTGCCTGCAGGTGATTGGCGTGCCTCAGCAAGAGGTCGACCTCACTGATATCGATGCGGTAGTCGTGGCGCTGAAATCGCGTTCCTGCCCGGTAGACGAAGCCGTGGCGGACTCACTGGCTGCCCTTGAGTGGCTTCGCCAGCAGGGCGCCCGGCAACTGTTCTTCAAGTACTGCTCCACCTTTGATTCCACTGAACAGGGCAATATCGGCCCGGTGGCGGATGCGCTGCTGGAAGCCCTGGACGCGTACCAGACGGTGATGGTGCCCGCCTTCCCGATTAACGGCCGTACGGTCTACCAGGGCCATCTGTTTGTAGGCGACCGCTTGCTCAACGACAGCGGTATGCAGCACCACCCACTGAACCCCATGCAGGACGCGGATCTGATGCGAGTACTCTCCCGCCAAACGCTGCACCCGGTGGGCTTAGCCAACCGCGCGGTTCTGGTTCAAGGCGCAGAGGCGACCTGTGCTCACTTAACGATGCTGGCAGATCAGGGGGTTCGCCATGTGATCTGTGATTCCCTGGATGAGCAGGATCTGGATGTACTTGCTGAAGCTACGGTTGCGATGCCCTTGGTTACCGGCGGTTCAGGGCTAGGGCAGGCGTTGCCCGCCCAGTATCGTGCCCAGGGCTGGCTGGGCACGATCAGTGAGCCGGGGCGTTTATCGCCTGCCTCGGGCGGTGCGCTGGTGCTCTCCGGTAGTTGCTCCCGGGTCACGCTGTCCCAGGTGGCGGATTTTCTGGCCAAGCACCCTGCTGGTGGCTTTGCCCTGGATCCCTTGGCGTTGGCCGAAGAAGGACAACAGCAGGAGCAGGCGCTGGCCTTTGCCCGCAAGCGCTTATCTCAAGAGGCGCCGGTACTGCTCTATGCCTCGGCTGATACTGAAAAGGTTAACGCCGCCCAGCAAGCCCTTGGCGTTGCGCATGCGGGTGCGTTAGTGGAAGAGGCGCTGAGCCAGTTGGCTGTCAAGCTTGTAGATGAAGGCGTTGGCCGGTTGCTGGTCGCCGGGGGCGAAACGTCAGGTGCAGTAGTCTCGGCGTTGGGCATTACCACTCTGCGCATCGGTGAGCAGATCGACCCTGGCGTGCCCTGGACGCAAACCCCAATGGTGGGTCGCGAAGCGCCGCTGTCGCTGGCGCTGAAGTCCGGCAACTTTGGTGGCGTCGACTTCTTTACCCGGGCGTTTGAGGTGCTGGTATGAGCATCCACTTGCATCGCCATCCCCAGAACAGTTTGCGGGAGCAGATCAGCACCCTGGGCAAATCGCTGTTTGACCGCGGCCTGACCATGGGCTCCAGCGGCAATATCAGCGTGCGGCTAGACGATGGCGGCTGGCTGATGACACCCACTAACGCCTGCTTGGGGCGGCTGGATCCTGCGCGTATCTCTCATCTAGATAACAACGGCCAACTGCTGAGTGGCGATAAGCCTACCAAAGAGCAGTTTTTGCATATGGCGATGTATGAGGAGCGCCCGCAATCCGGCGCGATTGTGCACCTACACTCTACCCACTCGGTGGCGGTCTCCTGCTTGCCCGATGTGAATCCCTGCGACTGCATACCACCGCTGACCGCCTACTACGTGATGCGGGTGGGGAAACTGCCGCTGGTGCCGTATCACATTCCTGGCGACCCCAAGCTGGGCGATGCAGTGCGGGGATTAGCGGGCAAACACAGCGCGGTATTGCTGGCCAACCACGGCCCGGTGGTGGCGGGTAAAAACCTCGAGGCAGCGGTCTACGCCACCGAAGAACTGGAAGAAACCGCCAAGCTTTACCTGTTGCTGCGGGGCGAGAACCCAAGAGGATTAACACCTGAGCAGGTGGCTGAGCTGGAAGCGCGCTTTCCACGGGATTAACGACGCACTTAACAATGACGTACTGAACAACAAGAGCACCACGATGATTCGATTAGCCGCCAACCTCAGCATGCTGTTTAACGAGCACGCCTTTATGGATCGCTTTGCCGCTGCTGCGAAGGCGGGCTTTAAAGGCGTTGAGTACCTGTTCCCGTACGCCTATGCCGCCGATGAGTTAAGAGATGCGCTGAACAAGCACCAACTGGAGCAAGTGCTGTTTAATCTGCCGCCAGGTGATTGGGATGCAGGTGAGCGGGGCTTGGCGAGCTTGCCGGGTCGAGAAGGGGAGTTTCGTGACTCGGTGGTTGAAGGGCTACGTTACGCCGAGGCGCTCAACTGCCCTCGGGTGCATGCCATGGCGGGGCTGCTCCCGGAAGATGCCGATGCCGCGACCCAGGCTGAACACCACGCCACCTATATCCGCAATCTGCGCTTTGCTGCGAGTGAAGCGGCCAAGGTTGGTCGGGACATACTGATCGAGCCGATTAATACGCGCGATATGCCCGGCTTTTTTCTCTCTCGCCAGGCCCAGGCCATGGCGGTATTGGAAGAGGTAGGGGCAGGAAATCTAAAGCTACAGTTTGATCTCTACCACTGCCAAATTATGGACGGCGACTTGATTCGTCACCTTGAACGCCAGTTCAGCGCCATAGGGCATATTCAAGTCGCAGGCGCACCCGGGCGCCACGAACCGGATGTGGGGGAGGTGCATTACCCGGCCATCTTCGAGCGCTTAAGCGCGCTGGGCTATAGCGGCTGGATCGGCTGCGAGTATCGCCCCCAGGCCGACACTCGCGCGGGGCTGGGGTGGGGCGAGGTGTGGGGCCTAACCACACACTGATCGGCACTATCTGCTCGACTCCCACTGATCGGCCCCAACTGAATGAACAATAACAACACTACAACAGGATCCTCACGATGCATATTGCCATTACCGGTGCTGCTGGGTTTCTCGGCCAGCGTTTAGTCAAGCAATTGCTTGAACGTGGTGAGCTTCGCCAGCAGCCTATTACGCGCTTGACACTGATTGACCAGATCGAAGCGCCGCAGCCTGCAGCGGGAAGTGTTGCTGTGACATCAGTGGCGCTGGATATTACCCAACCCGGCGCACTGGATAGCGTGTTAGAGCAGCGACCTGATGTGATCTACCACCTGGCGGCGGTCGTAAGCTCCGCCGCAGAAGCCGATTTGGAACTCGGTATGCGGGTTAACTTCGATGCCACACGGGCGCTGCTGGAAGGCTGCCGGGAGCAGGAGCTATCCGATACTCGCTTGATTATGGCCAGCTCCGTGGCGGCCTACGGCGGTGAGTTGCCGGAGGTACTGGATGATATGACGGCACTCCATCCGCAAAACTCCTACGGTGCACAAAAAGCCATGTGCGAGCTGCTCATCAACGATTACAGCCGCCGAGGGCTCATTGATGGGCTAGTGCTGCGCCTGCCGACGATCGTGATTCGACCCGGCCGCCCTAATGCTGCGGCCTCCAGCTTTGCTTCCAGCATCCTACGTGAGCCGCTCAAGGGCGAAGAGGCGGTTTGCCCGGTGCCTACCGAGCTGCCGATGTTTGTGATGTCACCGGGCAGAGTGGTGGCGGCGCTGATCCATGGTGCGGAAGTACCAAGCGAAGCCCTGGCCCCTTTTCGTGCCTTTATGCTACCCGGCATTACCGTCACGGTGGCCGATATGCTGGCAGCACTGCGCGATGTGGCCGGCGAGCAAGCGCTTGCGCTGGTACGCCATGAGCCTGACCCGCGCATTGAAGCCATTGTGGCGAGCTGGCCGGCGCGTTTTGAAACCGCGAAAGCCAAGCAGCTTGGTTTTGTGGGCGATGACAACTTTAAACAGATTATTGATGCATTCGTTACTGAACCGTCGTGAGTTCCGGTCTGCCGCATGCGGCAGACAAAACCTGGGGCGACGCTAGCAATAGCGTGTGTCGCTCCAAACTCCACCCTCACAACAACATAAAGAGGGCACTTCAATGACTAAGCAACACTCTACAACGACACCCACAATTACACGCCATGCCCTGGTGGCGGCGATTAGTGGTATTGCTACCGTCGGTATTGCACTACAAGCCAACGCGGCGACGGAAGTGAACCTGGGGCACACCCTTTCAGACAGCTCCCACTACTCAGTGGGCGCCGACGCCTTTAAAGAGGCGCTGGAGCGTTTGTCGGATGGCGAATTTACGGTGACCGAGCACACCTCGGGGTCGCTGGGCGGCGAGCGGGAGATGATCGAAGGGCTGCAAATCGGCACCGTCGATGTGGTGATTACCTCCACCGGCCCGCTAGGTAACTTCGTTCCTGAAACCTATGTGCTCGACCTGCCGTTCCTGTTTGAGAACTACGACCAAGCGCGCTGCGTACTGGATAGTGAGCTTGGCGACGAACTACTGGAAAAAATGGGCGATCACGATTTGATCGGCCTGGCTTGGACAGAGAATGGCTTCCGCCATCTGACCAATAGCCAGCGAGAAATCGCCACACCAGCAGATGCTGAAGGCCTGCGCGTTCGCACCATGGAGAACGAGGTGCATCAGGAGGCTTTCCGCCAGATGGGTGCTCGGCCAACACCGATGGCCTTCCCGGAACTGTTCACGGCACTTCAACAGGGTACCGTCGATGGTCAGGAGAACCCGATTACGGTCATCGTCGCCACCAACTTCTGGGAAGTGCAGGATTACCTCTCATTAACCGGGCACGTCTATTCGCCGGCCATCGTCCTGGGGTCGCCGATTCTGCTAGATGGCTTAAGTGACGAAGAGCGTGGCTGGTTTAGGGAAGCCGCTGTCGCATCTGCTGAAGCGACCCGTGAAGAGGTCTCGCGGCTAGAGCGTGAAGGCGTGGCGCTGCTGGAAGAGAATGGTATGACGGTAAAGACCGACATTGATGTTGCTCCTTTCCAGGAAGCGGTTCAGCCCGCCTATGAGATATTTACTTCTGAGTACGGCACCGAAATGCTGGAGCGCATTCAGGACAAAGCCAGCAGTTGCTGAGCGCTTCTTCCTCCCCGGCCTTCGGCGTAGCCGGAGGCCGCTTTGGCATGGTGATCTCTTATGCTAGCGGTATTTCTTCGTTTTGAGCATCAGTTAACCCGGCTTGCAATGCTGATTGCAGTGGTCATGCTGGCGATATCGGTAACCCTCAGCTTTTATCAGGTGCTCACCCGCTTTGTGTTTAACGCCCCTTCTACCTGGACGGAAGTCGCCTCCCGCGCTGCCATGATCTGGTGCGTATTTATGGCCGCTGCCGCCACCTTTCGGGGCGGTTACATGATGGCGGTGGAGGTCGTTTATAAAGTGGTACCTGCGCGTTTTCTCACTCTTTTAGAGGTGCTCATTGTGGTGTGCTGCCTGCTGGTGCTTGGGGTGCTGATCCATTACGGCATCCAAATGACGATGCGGGTGAGCAATCAAACCATGTCGGGAATGAATATTTCGATGTCGTGGGCCTATGCGGCGATTCCCACGGGTTCAAGTTTTGCCATTGTGGCTGTTGCGGCTCGGCTTTTAGCGCAGCTCAGTGGACGTGAAAAGGTAGGGCCGGAGAATAGCGAAATTACTCCTGAGAAGGCGTTGGTTGAAGATGGCCATCTCCCTAAAGGAGGGGCGCAGTCATGAATATGGTTATTGGCCTGTCGCTGATCATTCTATTCACCTTCGGCGTGCCGATCGCGATTTCGATTATCCTGGCGTCAATTATCGGCATCGAATTCTTTACTCGCTTGCCACTGTTGCTGGTGCCGCAGCAGATGTTTATCGGTATTGATAAATTCCCGCTCATGGCGATCCCATTTTTTATTCTTGCCGGGAATTTGATGGCCGCAGGGGGCATCTCCCAGCGCTTGGTGGACTTAGCCAAATCTATCGTGGGGAAGGTGCAGGGTGGCTTGGCCATGTCCTGCGTACTGACCTGCATGATGTTTGCGGCGGTGTCAGGCTCCAGTGTGGCCACCACCTTCGCGATTGGCGCCATCCTGATTCCGGCGATGGTAAAACATGGCTACCCTAAGCCCTTGGCTGCCTCCATTCAGGCGTCATCCGCTGAGCTGGGCGTGCTTATACCCCCGTCGATTCCTCTCATTCTTTATGGCGTGAGCACCGATACGTCCATTGGGCAGCTGTTCCTCGCCGGCATTGGCCCCGGCATATTGATTGGCAGCGCGCTGATACTCTTTCTCTACCTGTTCTGCAAGGTGCGCGGTTACGGCAAGGACGACTATAAAGACAGCACCGGCTTTATGATCTCGGTAAAGCGTGCCTGGGTGGCTATGCTGATGCCGGTGGTCGTGATTGGCGGTATCTATGGCGGGATATTTACCCCGACTGAAGCCTCCGCCGTGGCGGTATTTTTTGCCCTGATCGTGGGCGGTTTCTACTACCGTGAACTGAAGGTCGATGACCTGTGGCCGATTATGCGCCAGAGCGTTGTCTCAACAGCTGCTGTCATGCTGATTATTGCCGCCGCCTCGCTCTTCAGCTTTCTGCTAAGCCGAACGGGGCTGCCCGCGCAAATTGCCACTCTGGTCACCAGCACCATCAATGATCCTCTGATGTTTTTGCTGGTGGTCAATGCATTGCTGTTGGTTGTCGGCATGTTTATCGAAACTTCCGCCGCTATTCTGGTGTTGGCACCGATATTGACCCCGATTGCAATGCAGTTTGGCATCCACCCCGTCCATTTTGGGCTGGTGATGGTGGTTAATCTGGCGCTTGGCATGATTACGCCGCCGCTCGGCGTAAACCTCTTTGCTGCCTGTGCGGTTGCCAAAATTTCGATCGATCAAATGCTGCCATGGCTGGTGCGCTTTGTGCTGGTGGTATTGGCCTGCCTAATGGCGATTACCTATATGCCGTGGATTTCCATGGGGCTGGTGACTGCTTTTTACGGTTAATTTTTTACTGAATCCTGTCGCTTTTTAGCATTACCCGAACAATGACAATTAAAGGAGTGCGATATGCAAGATGCATTAGTGTTACCGCCTCAGCAGGCGCTGATTGGTGGTGAGTGGGTTGATACGGCCACTACCTTACAAGTAGAAGCACCAGCTTCGTGTGAGCCTTTGGCACGTATAGCACGTAGCCAGGAGGGTGACGTAAAGGCAGCCGTTAAGTCGGCACACCAGGCGTTTTCCGGCCAATTGGGCGAGTGGGCGAGTTGGTCTGCCCGGCAGCGCAGCGAATGGTTGCTACGCTTTGCAAATATTATCGAGGCGCATCACGAGCAACTGGCACAGCTTGAGTGTGCTGATACCGGGAAGCCTATGACTCAAGCCAGGGGCGATATTGGTGCCTGCGCACGCTACTTTCGCTTCTATGGCGGTGCGGCGGACAAGCTTCACGGTGAAACCATCCCCTTTGAGACCGACTTCGCGGTCATGACCCTGCGTGAGCCCTACGGCGTGTGTGCGCAAATTATTCCCTGGAACTACCCATCGCAGATCTTCGGGCGCTGCGTAGCGGCGGCGCTGGCCGCGGGTAATACCGTTGTGCTCAAGCCCGCGGAGGATGCCTGTTTAAGCGTACTGCGTTTAGCGCAACTGGCAGTGGATCATGGCCTTCCGGCGGGTGCACTCAACGTGGTGCCAGGGCTTGGTGCTGAAGCGGGCGCTGCCCTTGCTGCCCACCCAAACATTGATCATCTCTCCTTTACCGGCTCGCCAGAGACCGGCACCCATGTCGCCCAGGCGGCCGCGCAGCACCATGTACCCGTCACCCTGGAACTTGGCGGTAAGTCTCCCCAATTAGTGTTTGCTGATGCGGATCTTGATGCCGCGCTTCCTGCGGTGGTGCGCGGCATTATTCAGAATGCCGGGCAGACCTGCTCCGCAGGCAGCCGTTTGCTGGTGCAGCGGGAGATCGCTGAGAGCGTGGTTGCTAATCTCTGTGAGCGCTTCTCTGCTTTGCGCTGTGATGCCGGCGAAGCGGACGCTGACTGCGGCCCACTGATCAATGCGCGTCAAAAAGCCAAGCTGGAAGCGCGCTTGGCGGCCGCCGAAGCCGACGGTATTCGCGTGGCAGCAAAAGGTCAGTTAGCGGCAAGCGCGCCAAGCGGCGGCCACTTCGTAGTGCCTCAACTACTCACCGATATTCCCGAAGGGCATGAAGTGCTTCAAGAAGAGCTGTTTGGCCCAGTGCTGGTGGTGCAGGTGTTTGAGGACGAAGCGGAAGCTCTGGCGCTGGCTAATGCCACCGATTTTGGACTCTGTGCCGGTATTTGGACGCGCGATGGTGGCCGTCAGCTCCGTTTGGCCAAAGGGATTCGTAGCGGCCAGGTATTCATCAACAACTACGGGGCCGCCGGTGGTGTAGAGCTACCATTTGGTGGTGTTGGCCGTTCCGGGCACGGTCGGGAAAAAGGCTTTGAGGGCCTGCGAAGCTACACTCAGATTAAAACTATCGCGATTAAACATTAACGGACGAACCAGCTTTAAGGTGATAACAATGACATCAGTCAGCCAAGTAGGAGTAGGCATCGTCGGCGTGGGCCTGATGGGCCATGGGATTGCGAGTAGCCTGCTACGCGCAGGCCATCAGGTCAGTTTTCTGAACCACTCCGGTAACCAGCCAGTAGATGATCTATTGGCAGCCGGTGCCATCGCGTTGAATACAGGACGAGAGGTGGCCCAGAGTGCTGAGGTGGTGATTTTATGCGTCACCGGCTCGCCTCAAGTAGAAGCCGTGTTGTTTGAACCCGACGGCGTATTAGCGGGGTTAAAGCCCGGTTGTGTCGTGGTGGATTGCTCCACTGCGCTGCCCAGTTCAACAGAAAAGGTCGCTGCCAGAGTCACAGAGGCTGGCGGGCGCTTTATGGATGCCGCCATGACGCGCACCCCCAAAGAAGCGGCTGAAGGGCGGCTCAACTTGATTGTCGGTGCGCCGAAGGCACTGTTCGATGAAACGCTGCCTCTGCTGCAGGGCTTTGCCGAAAATATTGCCCATGCGGGCGATGTGGGCGCGGGGCATACCCTTAAACTGCTGCATAATTTTGTTTCGCTTGGGTTTTCTGCGGTATTGGCGGAGGCCACTGTCGCTTCACGTAAAGCAGGCATCAGCGATACCGCCTTGCTTGAAGTGCTTGGCGCAGGCGGCGGCGGAGGGGTAGTACTCGAGCGGCTGCGCCCCTATATCGCTGACAATGACCCTTCAGGCTTTAAGTTTAGCGTTGCCAATGCCAGCAAAGACCTCGGTTACTACCATACGATGACCGAAGACCTCGCCGTGGAGGGAGGTATCGCTGAAGCCGTCCGCAACCTGTATAAATCGGTAGAGGATCAAAGCCTGCCAATACCCGCACTAATCGGTGTGCTTGAGCAGCGTTAAGGTAGAGGGTGACTCAACCGTTATTATCTCTACAGGGCTTCCCATACGCCGCCAAAAACACATCCACGGCGCTACTGACCTGATGATGCAGCTCTTCATCGCTGGGGAGGTGGCGAACGCCCATGCGGACTTCTGTGACCAACATGCCTTGCCACATACTGCACAGGTGGCTGGCGGCAAGCGTGGGTGTGCCAAGCGTTAAATGCCCGGTTTGGGCTAGTCCCTCCAATTTCTCCTGCAGCCACTGCTTAGTGGCCCAAGGGCCTGCCTCAAAAAAAGCCTGTAGCAGCTCAGGGTGCTGCTCTCCCTGAGTGTTCATCACCCGCTCAACCGCCAAGACATGGGGTTCCAACAAAAAGTGCACTAAGCTCATGCCGACTTCGATCAATGATTGGCGAACCCCCTCGTGGGTGTCGGGCAGTTTATCTAATCCCCTGCGGATGATTTCGGTTTCGCGACGTATCACACTGCCAAACAGTGCCTCTTTGGTCACAAAGTGGCCGTAGACTGTGACTTTGGAAACCCCCGCTTCCCGGGCAACGGCTTCCATCGTTACCCCCTCTAAACCGTGGCGAAAAAACAGACACGTCGCCGCATCCATCATGGCATCCCGTTTAGCCATATCCTTGGGTCGTCCAGCGCGGCGCTTTGGTTCAGGCGATGTATGTTGGGGCTCTGTCATTCGGTGCAATCCGGGCTATTGAGTAAATAAATATTGAACGTGAGCGTACAAATATTATAGTGAACGGTATCGTTCAAGAATAAACCATTTCGAGGCCAACATGGGCACTCCTCTAAAAACTTCCTGGAACCACCGGTTTCGCGGCACGCTGGCGGCGCTGTTGATGGTAGGTGGCACACTGGCGACGGTGTTTTCTCTCTCCAGTCAGCACAGCAGTGCTCAGCAGACCCGCCAGCAAGGCGCTGATAACGCCCTGTTACAGGTGTCGACCAAGGCCCTGGAGCAAGCCGAGCAACTGCAACGCGATGTGCGCTTAACCGGACGTGTGGTGGCGCGCCAGTCGGTATCGCTGGCGTTCGAACCCGCGGGGCGGGTCAGTGCTGTGTCAGCAGACAGAGGCTATGCTGTTGAACAGGGGGATGTGCTTGCCACGCTGGATACCCGTCGATTGGAAAGCCGCTTAGCAGAGGTAGCTGCACGCAGTGAAGAAGCCCGTGCCAGCCTCGCCCTGGCTCAGCGCCAGGAGGAGCGTGAAGCGCAGCTAAACCAGAATAACTTTGCCAGCCGCACGGCGCTGGATCAGGCCCGGACAGATCGACTGACCCTCCAGGCTCGCCTGGCGGCGCTGGCAGCCGAGCGCGATAGCCTTACCGCCGATTTGGATGACAGCACGTTAAAAGCGCCCTTCGGCGGACGAGTGATCGAGCGCCATGTCAGTGTCGGCAGCTTGGTGAGTAGCGGCACTACCGCTTTCGATCTTATCGATGTCGAGCAGTTAGAAGCGCATCTTGGCCTACCCGCAGCGCTGGCCGCGACGTTTACGCCAGGTGAAGCCGTTGAGCTGATGGTGAATGGTGAGGAAGTCAGCGGTAAGGTACGTGCTCGGCTCCCCCAGGTTGATAGCGACAGTCGCACCCAGACGCTGGTGGTGTCGCTGGAAACCCCAGACCATGCCGTGCCCGGCGATCTGGCAGAGCTGCGCTACAAGATCACAGAGCCCGCAAACGGATACTGGGTGCCGTTGGATTCCCTGCAAGCCGCCGACCGTGGCCTGTGGAACGTATTGGTGGCCGAGCCGTTAGAGAACGATCACTACCGTGTGGCCCAGGCCAGCGTGGAGCTATTGCATAGCGAAGGAGACCAGGCCTTTGTACGCGGCACGCTGGCGTCGGGCATGCGGCTGATTACCGGTGGCACCCACCGTGTAACGCCAGGTCAGCAGGTCACGCTAAGCGAGGAAGTGGCCTATGAAGCGCCTTGAGTGGTTATTTAACCGTCGACTGTTAGCGCTAGCCCTGGGCCTTCTCGTTGTCGCCGGACTGTCGGCCATTCAAACGCTGCCACGCGCGGAAGACCCCCATTTGGTGGCGCGCATGGCCACCGTGCTTGCGCCTTTTCCTGGCGCCACCCCCGAGCAGGTCGAAGCTTTAGTGGCGCGTCCCATTGAGGATGAGCTACGCACCATCGCTGAGATTAACGTGCTGGAATCCACCTCACGCCAGGGCATTGCGGTGATTAGCCTTGAGCTTGAGGATGCCGTGACCAATGTAACGCCGGTGTGGAGCCGCGTGCGCGACAAGCTGGCCGATGTCGCCCCTACACTGCCTGACGGCGTGCAAACGCCGGAACTGCTGGATGATCGGGGCTACGCATTTAGCATCGTGGCCGCATTGCGCTGGACACTGGATACCCCGCCCAATCCCCAACTGATGGAGCGCTACGCCGAGCGTTTGGAAGCAGCGTTTAGAAACGTCCCTGGCACGGAGTATACCCACCGCTTTGGCGTGGCGGGGGAGCAGGTAGAGGTGAGGGTTAACCCGCTTGAACTGAACGCCTTGGGGCTCTCCGTCGGGCAATTAGCGGCCACTATTGAGGCAAGCGATGGACGACGTACCGCAGGTGAAGTGGTCACCGACGGCCACCGGCTGACGGTGGGGCTAAGCGGTGAGTTTGATGCGCTCGATAGGCTACGCGAGATAGAAGTGACGACTCGGCAGGGGCACACCGTAAGACTTGGCGAGTTGGCTGAGCTACGCCGGGGCGTGCAAGACCCGCCCGCCGCAGTGGCACTGCTTAACGGCGAACGAGCGGTGTATGTCGGCGCACGTATGGCTCCCGGCCAGCGAATCGATAACTGGGTGGAAAAAGCACAAGAGCAGTTGGCGGTGTTCGCCGATGAATTGCCTGTCGGCATCGCGGTTGAAGAGGTTTTCGAACAGGCCAGTTACACCAACCAGCGCTTAAGTGACGTGGCTGGCAGCCTGCTGATGGGGCTAGCGCTGGTGGTGGCGATCCTGTTCATCACTATGGGCTGGCGCTCGGCGGTGACGGTGGGGTTGGCGATCCCCGCCACGGCTCTGCTCACCCTGGCGTTCTTCAAGCCGCTGGGTATCGATATTCACCAGATGAGCATTACCGGCATTATCGTGGCGCTGGGGCTAATGGTCGACAATGCCATTGTGATGACCAACGCCCTGCGCGAGCGCTTTTTGAAAGGCGATTCAGCGCTTGCCGCTACCCGGGACACATTGCGCCACTTAGCGGTGCCGCTGCTGGCCAGCACCTTAACCACCATATTGGCGTTTATGCCGATTGTGTTGATGCCGGGCCCAGCGGGGGAGTTCGTGGGGCCCCTGGCCATGGCGGTGATGGTCGCACTGGTAAGTTCTTATCTGGTTTCGCTGCTGCTGGTGCCTGCGCTGTCACCCATGCTGTTAGCCAGGGTCGCTGATAAACCTCCAACGCCTCGAAATAACGGCGTCAGTGGGATGCTCAAGCGCGGCTTCCGCCGTACGGTACGCAGCGCGCTGCGTCACCCCTGGGCCGCCATGATCATCACCCTGTGTGTGCCCGTGGGTGGCATGGCGTTGATGCCCACGCTGGATGTGGCGTTTTTTCCTCCCGCAGACCGCGACCAGTTTCACATTGAGGTGCGCCTGCCCCCCGCCAGCAGTATGGCCAACACCGAAGCACTGGCCCATGAAGTCGATGCCATGATTCGTGAGTTGCCGGGCATCACCCGCGTCTCGGCGTTTGTCGGTGAAAGCGCGCCAATGATGTACTACAACGTGCTTACCAATGAGGATAACAACCCGGCATTTTTGCACCTGATTGTGGACACAGCGTCTTTACAAATCACTAATGAACGAGTGCCCGCCTTACAGCAGGCGCTTGATCGGCGTTTCCCTCAGGCCCAAAGCGTAGTGCGCAAGTATGAGCAGGGGCCGCCGTTTAAAGCCCCGATTGAGCTACGTGTCTATGGTGATGATCTAGCGGTGCTGTCATCGCTGGGACTTGAGCTAGCGGGTCTGATGCACCAACTGCCTCAGGTGACCCATGTGCGCGCTGGCATGCAGCGTGATTTGCCCAGGTTAACCCTGGATATCGACCACACCGCACTGAGTGATGCGGGTCTAACGCCGCAGCGGCTAGCGGAACAAGTGGGGGCCGCGCTCTCGGGGCAATCGGCAGGCATGCTGCTGGAGGATACGCAGCAACTGCCTGTGCGGGTGCGCTACGCCGATGAGTGGCGCACTAACGCAGAACAGCTGGCGGCGCTGCGCCTGGTCAGCGATCAAGTAGCTGAGGGACTGCCACTGGCGGCGGTGGCAGAGGTGTCACTCACGCCTGCCTGGAGCGTGATTACCCGCCGTAACGCTGAACGGATGCAGTTGGTACAAGGGTACCTGGTGGCCGACGCTCTTCCGGCGGTCTCCATGGCTCAGTTGGATGCCAAGCTTCAGGCAGCGTTGGCGTCGGGGGCGTTTCAATTGCCCCCTGGTTACCGAATCGAAACCGGTGGTGAAGCCGCCGAGCGAGATGACGCCGTGGGCAAGTTGCTTGCCTCGGTGGTGCTGCTGGTCATAGCCATGGTGGCCACCGTGGTATTGGCATTTAACTCCTTTCGGCGGGCCACCATCGTATTTATTGCCGGCGCCCAGGCGATGGGTATGGGTATTGTGGCGCTGCTACTAAGCGGGCATGCGTTTGGGTTTGTGATTATCGTCGGCATCATGGGGCTGGTGGGAGTAGCGATTAATGCCACTATTATCATTATTGCTGCCTTTGATGACGATGAAGCCGCCCGCCGAGGCGATATCGATGCCATGCTGGCGGTGATCAGTGGCCCCACCAGCCGGCATATCGTTTCGACCACGGTCACTACCTTTGCAGGCTTAATTCCGTTGATGTTGGCTACCGGCGGGCTATGGCCACCATTCGCGCAAACCGTTGGTTTTGGACTGCTCTTAGCGACGCTAGTGTCGTTTTTCTTTACCCCTGCCCTTTATCGGCTGTGGGTATCGAGATCTGTTGACGTTGAGTCTCATGACCGCACGACTATTTTACAAGGATGAGTAAAATAGAATGTATCAACAATCGGTCAAAAGCGTAATGAAGCGAGTGGATAACGCCCTTTATCTAGTCAAAGAGCAAGGGCGGTATCGCGTTTCAACGGGTGGCCTATTAAAATCGGCGCAGCAGGCTTAAGCCGGGTCGCGATCAACCGCAAACGCTGACCATGCCTGACGAACGGTCATAATTTCCAAGCGATTGATGTTGATATGGGCGGGCAGCGTGGCCAAGTAGTAAAGCTGCTCGGCGATATCTTCTGCTTGAAGTGGCGTCGTACCCCGGTAAAGTGCATCCGAAGCGGCCTGGTCGCCTTTAGTTCTGACCAGCGTGAACTCGGTTTCTGCCATGCCGGGCGCCAGGTCAGTGACTCGCACGCCAGTACCTAACAGATCGCAGCGTAGGTTGTAGCTGAACTGCTGAACAAAGGCTTTCGACGCGCCATACACATGCCCGCCTGGATAGGGCCACTGTCCCGCTACGGAACCGAGATTGAGAATACTCGCGCCTTTACCGGTTTTCAGCAGCAGCGGCAGCGCCGCGTGTGTCACATTGACCAACCCCGTGATATTGGTGTCGATCATGGTGTGCCAATCCTCCAGCGCCACCTTTTGCGCCGGTTCCGGTGCCAGGGCTAACCCCGCATTATTGATTAAACACGTCAGCGGCAGAAACGTTTCCGGTAAGTTGCTAATGGCGTCAGTCACCGCGTCACTATCGCGGACATCCAGCGCCAGCGTTAGCACGGGAACCTGCTTGGAAAGCTCCTCTTCAAGTGCTTTGAGGCGCTCTACGCGTCGCCCGGTTAAAATCAATGACCAGCCCGCTTTGGCAAAGCGCTGGGCTGCCGCTTTACCAAACCCTGACGTCGCTCCGGTAATAAGTACGCTAGGCATTGCAATCTCTCCACGTTATTTAAATGATTAAAAGGCGATGGGGCGAGTTCTGACATCACTGTAAGCAACGCTGGTTCACGCCTTTAGAGCCAGTTCGTGCCCGTTACTGTGACATCACTCGTCTGTCCCTCTGGTATGTAACGACTGGCCCTACAGCCTAAACGGTTGACTCACTAGGCTGGCAAGCACGCTATTTCTTAACGGATTACTTAAGGTGCTTGCTATGAATACCAATATTGCCGCTTCACATCCACCCGAAAGCGGTGTGGATAATACTTATGTACACACCTTAGATCGCCAGTATGTGTTCCACTCCTGGGCACAGCAAGGCAGTTTAGACCCCATGGTGATTGCAGGGGCTGAAGGGTGTCGCGTATGGGACTATGTGGGGCGCTCGTATCTGGATTTTAGTAGCCAGTTAGTCAATACCAATATCGGCCATCAGCACCCCAAAGTGGTGAGCGCGATTCAAGCCCAGGCCGCGAGCCTGTGTACCATTGCCCCCGCCCATGCCAACTTGGCTAGGGGCGAAGCGGCCAAGCGCATTATCGCCAAAGCGCCCGCTGGGTTTAGTAAGGTGTTTTTCACCAATGCGGGCGCGGATGCCAATGAAAATGCCATTCGTATGGCGCGTCTTTATACCGGGCGAAGCAAAATACTATCCGCCTACCGCTCCTATCACGGCAACACCGGTTCAGCGATTGCTGCCACCGGTGATTGGCGGCGGGTGCCCAATGAGTATGCCAGCGGCCATGTGCACTTCTTCAACCCTTACCTTTATCGCAGTGAGTTTTGGGCGCGCAATGAAGAGGAGGAGTGTGAGCGGGCGTTGCAACACCTGCGCCGGGTAATTGAGTGCGAAGGTGCTAATGCGGTCGCGGCCATCCTGCTGGAAACCATTCCCGGTACGGCTGGCGTACTGTTACCTCCGAAGGCGTATCTTCAGGGCGTTAGAAAACTCGCCGATGAGTTCGGTATTGTACTGATTCTAGATGAAGTGATGGCTGGCTTTGGTCGCACAGGGCGCTGGTTCGCTTTTGAACATTACGACATGGCGCCGGACTTAATCGTCTTCGCCAAAGGGGTGAACTCGGGCTATGTGCCTGCCGGGGGCGTGATTATCTCTGAATCCATCTCACGCTATTTCGATGACCACTTCTTTGTCGGCGGTCTGACGTATTCCGGCCACCCGCTGGCAATGGCGGCGATAGTCGCGACCCTGGATGCGATGGAAGCAGAGGGCGTGGTTAAAAACGCTGACGCGGTGGGTAATGGCCCGTTAGCCGCAGGGTTGCAACAGCTTGCCGAGCGATACGCCATCATTGGAGATTGGCGGGGCGTTGGAGTGTTTCACGCTTTAGAGCTCGTCAGCGACCCGGTTTACAAAACACCACTGCCAGGGGCGGAAGTGTTGCAACTCAAGCAGCAATTAATGGAAAACGGACTGCTGGTCTTTACCGTTGAGAACCGCATCCATGTGGTTCCGCCGTGTATCGTAACGGCCGCTGAAGTAGAGGAGGGTTTAGCCATCTTGGATCGCGTGTTGAAAAACTGTACGGCATCACGCTAGATTGGTTTTTAAATGCCCGTTTTAAGTGCCCGTTATTAAAGTACTCAGGGCGTTATCGTAGGCGAGGCCCAGGCGCTGTATGCCTGGGTCGATACGCTCCCTCTCGATGGCGCCAAACCCTAGCCGGAAAAAGCGCCGCGGCGGGGCGGCATCGAAGAAGTGCTGGAAGCCGGGTTCAATGAGCACACCCCGCTGGGCGGCATGCCAGGCTAGCCGCTGAGTGTCGATGCCCGCATCCGCTTCCATCCAGAAGGCGCTGGAACGACTGCTGCTGTGGCTGAGGCAGCCGGGCAATGCCTGATCAATAGCGAGCCGCATCGTGTCGCGCCGCCGGTCGATCTCCTCCACATGCAGTTTGAGGTAGCGCTCGTAATAGCCTTGAGAAATAAACTGTGCCAGCTGGTGCTGTAACGCGGCGGGTGGGTGACGGTACATCATACGGCGCAGCGCTCGCAGCTCGTCGATCACCTCGGCATCGGCCACGACATAACCCATGCGCAGACCAGGCGAGAGCGCCTTGGATAAGCTGCCCATGTAGATAATTCGGGCGCTCTGCGCGCTGGCTTTGAGGGCTGGCAGTGCGAACTGGTCGCCATGAATCTCGGCGTCGTAGTCATCCTCAATCACGATTTGGTCGTGATGGGGTAGCTGGGCCAGTAGAGCTTCGCGCCTCTCGCGGCTCATGGTCACACCTGTGGGCACCTGATGACTGGGCATGACGTACAGATAGTCACACTGCTGAGACCCCTCAAGACGCATGCCTTCCGTATCCACGGTTTGCAACTGCAGGCAGGCACCGCGCTGGGCAAACACATTCATTGCTTCGCGGTAACCGGGAGATTCTAGCGCCACGCGAGTGCCCCGATGGCAGAGCAGTTGCGCGATCAGATAGAGTGCATTTTGCGTTCCCATGGTGATCAGAATCTCTTCTGAGCGAGCAAAAATTCCCCGGCGCGGCAAAATACGTTTGCGCAATTGCTCAATCAGGAGCGGGTCGTCCTGGTCAATACGATCGCGCAGCCAGGGTTTATCGCGTTGCGAACTCAATAAGCGCCGAGAAACATCTCGCCACTGGGCTAACGGAAAAAGTCGCGTATCTAACTGGCCGTAAATAAACGGGTAGGCATATTCCGACCAATTACCGGGTTTGAGAATGCCTTGGTAGTTAGTAGGGCGCTGAGCAATGCGTTTGTGCCAGTTTGGTGCGCTTATTGTGCCGTTATTGGTTTCGGTTAACGCTGTTAGTGATGAATTAAGCGTTGATTGAGGGTCGTTATAATCAGGGTGTAAATAGTAGCCGCTACGGGGGCGACTTATTAAATAGCCATCCTCGACCAGCTTTTCGTAAACAATCGCCACCGTATTACGCGAAATACCCAGCTGTTGCGAAAGCTTGCGGCAGGAGGGCAGCGCATCCTCGCTGGGTAAACTGCCCATACGAATCGCTTCTAACAGCGTTTTGCGTAATTGTTCTTGCAGGCAGGCGCCAGCGTTAGGGTCGACCTCAAGACACAGCGATGTCATGCACATCTCCTCTTCAAAACCCTGGCCGTCTAGCCCATTCACTCAAGCATCTCTCCTTAAACAAAAGCATCTTTCGTGCCAGTTCTGTTGTCGGCAGCGGCTATCGGTAACTGTCCTTTTAATTTGCGCTAACTGGCTCTAATCGCAGAGAGGATAAAAATCTAGGGTGAAGTCAGCTTCTGCATATCGCCCAACTGTTTGCAGACCCACTGCAAACGCAAAGGCGAGCGATGTTTTGACTGCTTTTTCTAAAACCTATTTTTTAAAAGCGTATTTTTGAAAACCTAGGGGATATCAGACGATGAAAAAAATAGCTGCCTTAGCCTCCGCAATAAGCATCGGCGCGCTTGCTTTAAGTGCGTCACTGACCGTTTCCGCTGCGGATTTAGATGAAATAGAGAGCCGTGGCTATATGAGCGTGGCCACCGAAGATAACTACGCGCCGTTTAACTTTATGAGTGGCAGCGACCCCGATGGCTTTATCAAAGATATATTGATTGAACTGGAGGAGTACGCTGACTTCGAGATCCGCCAGGATATTTTGCCTTGGACGGGGCTTTTGGCCTCGGTTTCATCGGGCCAATACGACATGGCACTTACCGGCGCGTCGGTGACCGACGAACGCCTGCGGGTGTTTAACTACGCGCCGCCGTTTGCATCGGCACAGCACTTTTACATTAAGCGGGCAGGTGATGACCGTATCAACAGCATTGAAGACTTAAGTGGTATGACGCTGGGTGTTCAGGCGGGCAGTGCACTGCTATCGCGCCTGCCAGAGTTGGAGGTCATGCTGGAAGAGAGTGGTGGCGAGCTGGGCGACGTAATGCAGTATGAGGCCTATCCAGAAATCTACGCTGACCTGGCCAACGGTCGTGTCGATTACGTGATTAACTCCATCGTGCCGGTTAATGACCTGATCAGTGAACGCCCTGACGTATTTGAAGCCGGTCAAGCGGTCTCCGGTCCTGGCTATGTTGCCTGGCCGATGCCTAAAGACAGCCCACAACTGCTGGCCTATATCACCGACTTTATGAGCCACCTGCGTGATTCTGGCCGCCTGGCCGAGCTGCAGGAAAAGTGGTTTGGCGAGTCCTTTGATGACCTGCCGACAACCCCTATCACCTCAGTGGAAGAGTTCCACGAAATGGCCGGTATGTAAGCCATCACATTCGCCTGCCGCCCAGCCTGGGCGGCGGTTTTCTTATCGCGAATTAGGGGGTGAGCATGGACAGTAGCGCATGGGGGCTTCTCATCCAGGGCGCCTGGACAACGCTTTGGATATCCGGCATCTCCATTGCCATCGGTGTGGTAATGGGGCTTTTGATTGCATTGCTTAGGGTGGCCAAAATTCCCGTTTTGCATCAATTGCTAGGCGTCTACATTAGCTTGGCGCGGGCAACGCCGCTGGTGACGCTGGTGCTGTTTATCTTCTTAACCGCGCCGACCATGGGCGTTAACCTCAACCGCAATGTGGCCGGTATTATCGCGTTAACCCTCAATACCACTGCTTTTAACGCTGAAATCTGGCGCTCTGCCTTTAACAACTTCTCCAAAGAGCAGCGTGAAGCGGCCCTGGCCATCGGTATGACACCGTGGGTCTATTTCCGCCGTATTATGCTGCCACAAATCACCATTACCAGCCTGCCGGGCTTGGTGAATGAAATGTCATTTCTGATTAAAGGCAGCCCCGCTATTGCGGTCATCGGCGTCGTCGACCTGACCCGTGTGACCAACCGTATTTCGGCGGTGACCTACGACCCACTGCCACCCATTTTAGCGGCTGCGGCGCTGTATATGCTGATTATCAGTCTGTTGGTGTGGTTTCAACGTGTGGCTGAGCGTAAAGCCAGCCGGCTGGCCGTTTAAGGTGGTCGTTTAGGGAGTCTCTATGAGCAACTGGGAAATTCTTTGGTCATCTTACGATGTGTTTTTAAGTGGTTTTTATAACACCTTAAAGCTATTTGGTTTATCCGCTGTCTTGGCTTTTTTAATGGGCAGCGCCATGGTGTTTTTATTGGAGGGTTCCCGCCCACGGTTAAAGGTTCCGCTGCGGATTTTTATCGATGGCATGCGTATGCTGCCATTTTTGATCCTGGCCTACCTGCTGTATTACGGCTTACCTAGTGCAGGCATCCGCATGAGTGCCTGGACGGCCGGGATTATCGCCCTGGTGATCTACCATGGCGCATACTTCGCGGAGATTCTGCGCGGCTGCCGCGCTACCTTCGCCCAAGGGCAGGTAGAGGCAGCAATCGCCCAAGGGTTCTCGCAGCCCCAAATGTTTATGCGCATTATCTTGCCGCAGCTGATTTTGAAAACCCGCGGCTTATTGGGTAATCAGTTGATTATCCTACTCAAAGACACCGCCTTTCTGGTGATCATCACCGTGCGCGAACTCACCGCGGCGGCGAGCAGCCTGTCGAGCACCTACTTCATTCCCATGGAAGCGTTCATCGTGGTGATCGGCTTCTACTGGCTGATCAGTATTGGTTTAGAACTATTTATCAAAATGATTGGCCGTTTTGGCGCCAAGCGAGGATTCGAAAATGCCTGAGACCGCCGCTGTTAGTATTCGTAACCTTTCCAAAAGCTTCGATGGCACCGAGGTGCTGCGGGATGTATCGCTGGAAGTTCAGCCCGGCGAAGTGGTGAGTATTTTGGGCTCATCGGGTTCGGGTAAATCTACCCTGCTACGCTGCATTAACTGGCTTGAGCAACCCGACCGGGGCGACATCCGTATTGCTGGTGATCGCATTGGCGTGAGTGACACTGGAAAACACATGTCGCGCCGTGAGCTGGCAGGCATGCGCGCGCGCTTGGGCATGGTGTTCCAAGGCTTTAACCTCTGGCCTCATTTAAGCGTGCTGCGCAATGTCACCGAGGCGCCTATTCATGTTCAGGGGCTAAGCAAAACCGAGGCTGACGAGCGGGCCATGGCGCTGCTCGAAAAAGTTGGCATGGCCGATAAACGCGAACAGTACCCCTACACGCTTTCCGGCGGGCAAAAGCAGCGGGTTGCGATTGCGCGGGCTCTCGCCATGCAGCCTAAGGTGATGCTGTTCGATGAGCCCACTTCAGCCCTCGACCCCGAGCTGGTGGGGGAAGTGCTTGGGGTGATCAAAGACCTCTCCAAAGAAGGCTACACCATGGTGCTGGTGACCCACGAAATGGAGTTTGCCCGGGCAGTCTCCGATCAAGTGGTCTTTCTCGACAAAGGCATCATCATTGAAAAATCCCACCCCAGCGAGTTCTTTGAGAACCCTAAAACCGACCGAGTACGGCGCTTTCTGGAACTTGAAGCGCCTGCGGTGTGAGCACACTGAATCTGGCGCTGGCTAGATCATTACCCCAACTGCCTGCGCCAGCGGTTCTCTATGGTATCCAGCTCTGCCGGGCCGTACTGTGCATGATCATGCGGCCCGTAGTAGGCCCATAATTGATCGCCATAATCGAAGTGCCACCACTCGCTGGGCAGGTTGGTGAAGCCTTGTTGTTGCAGGGTGTGATAGAGCAGGCGGCGGTTATCCCGCGCCTTATGTTGCTGCGGGGTAAGCATTTCCAGCTTTTCGAAATAGTCGCTATGGGAGGCGGGAAGCGCCTCGTCAAACAGGGTGCCCATATCCAGTGGCAGGCCATCGGCATCACAAAGCGTGACATCGACGGCGCCGCCGGTGAGGTGCGGGCTGGGGGCTAAAGGGTCGCGACTGGGTACCGATACGAACTCTCTTGTACGCTCCAATAGCTCCGCTTCGCTGAGGTCTGGATGGTGGTGGTGGATGGCTTCATGCAGGGTATCAAACAAGTACTGCTGCACCCGCCATGGCCGCCAGCCATCCAGTACGATCAACCCGATGCCCTCGGGTAAGCTACGTGCCGCAGCGAGTAGCGCCCGATAAACCCCCTCACGAACGAAACACTCCGGCACCGCACCCGGAATACCCAGCCGAGCATAGGCGGGGAACACGCTGACCGGTGCCGGGGCGAGGCTCATCGGTACCAAGCGCTCGCCGTTATCTTCAATAGGCGCGCGGCGCAGCTGTTCCCAGCAGGGAGCTGAATGGCTGGGTATAGGCGGCAAGGCCTTCAATAGTGTGCTCAAAGGCATTATGTTATCCAAGCAGAGTGTTATCCAAGCTGGTTATTAAAACTAGTTGTCAAAACTGAGTAGGCAGCCACAGCGTCAGCGATGGAAAAAGGATTAATAGAATAAGCACCGCAATCGCCGTCAGCACAAAGGGCCAAATGGTTCTAAATAGCGACACTATCTCAAGCCGACTAACCGCGGCGGCCACGAACACACAGGCGCCCAGCGGTGGCGTGATCAATGCAATGGTAATGTTCAGTGTGATGATGACGCCCAGATGAATGGGGTCTATACCCGCCATCATAGCCACCGGCGCAAAGATCGGCGTCAGTAGCATCAATGCCGACACCTCCTCCATAAACATGCCCGTGATGAAGGTGATTGCACTAAGCAGTAATAAAATAACCACGCTATTGTCCACGTAGGGTGATAGCAGGGATACAAACTGCGCAGGTACTTGCGCATAGGAGAGCAGCCAGCTAATCGTCGCCGAGGCCGCCATGATGAGAAAAATCGCCGAGGTTAAGCGTGCCGTATCAAGGATGGCTTGCCAGCACTCTTTAAAGCGTAACTCTCCCAGCACAAAGCCACATAAGGCCACATACAGCGCTGTCAACGCGCCAGATTCTGTAGGCGTCACAAAGCCCAGCACGATGCCAGCAACAATAATAAAGGGAGCGATAAGCGCGGGCAGAGCGGCCGCGAAGGCTATGCCAAGTTGGCCGATTGAGGGCAACTGGCCACTTTTGGGTAATCGGTGGCGCCAGGCATACCAGGCGTTCATGCCCATAAAGGCAACCCCCAGCAGCAGACCTGGTACTACGCCCGCCAGAAATAGATCGCCTACTGAGGTGTTGGTCAGTGAGGCGTAGAGGATCATAAAGATACTGGGTGGAATAATCGGGCCGATCAGCGAGCTACCGGCGGTCAACCCAGCGGCAAAAGCCCTTGAGTAGCCCTCCTTCTCCATGGCAGGTACTAACAGCGACCCCAGTGCCGAGGTATCCGCCACCGCTGAGCCATTGACGCCTGCGAAGAACACGCTCGACACCACGTTGACGTGGCCCATACCGCCCCGCAAGTGCCCCACTATCAGGCGGGCGAACCCCATCAGGCGCTCGGTTAAGCCGCTGACGTTCATCAGGTTGCCAGCGAAGATGAATAACGGAATAGCCATCAAGGAGAACACATTGATACCGCCAAAGAATTGCTGGGGCAGCATACGTGGAATCATCGAGGGGTCGACAAACAGAAAGCCTACTATCGCCGTGGTCAGCAGTGCGATGAACAGAGGAAGCCCAAGCAAAACGTGGCCGAGGAAAACCGCCAACATAGTCACAATCATAAGGTGTCCTCGACAGTTTTAAGTGGCGCGGGGCCATAGAGAAGCGCATGCCAAGCCAGTAATAAAAAGCCAACGGGTAGCGAGAGGAGGGGCACCGTGCGGCTAATGCCAAGCCCTGAGGTGGTAAACATGCTGACCGAGAGTGCATAGCGATAGCTGACCCAGGCACCCCCCGCTGCAATCAGCAGGGTGAGCAGCCACTGGTACACGTTCAGCAAACGCGCGAGAGGGGGTGGCAGTAGCTTCTCCAACAGACCAACGCGCATGTGACCCCCTTCCGACCAGACGGTGCCAGCCGCGAGCATCACGGTGGCGATAATCAAAAATCGCGATATCTCATCTGTCCAAATAGGGGCACCACCGGCGATGTAGCGGGCAAACACCCCATACAATATGGCCGCAACATTGAGGCATAGCAGCGCGCCCGCCAGGGTTAGGGACACCGGGCGGCTGATCGCCAGTAGACGGGATCGAAGCGTATTAAACATGGCAGCCTTCCAGGAAGCACAGAAACGTTAAGCACTAGAACATTCAGTACTGGGATATTAAGTACTGGAAATTAGGGGGCCGGTAAGGTACCAGCCCCTGTTGTTAACAGCCGTTAGTCGAGCAGTTCGCTCATGCCTGCATCTTCCAGGGCCATATCGATCCAGCGTTGCTCGATATCACGTTCTTCGAGCCACTCAAGATAGGCGGGCTGGCCAATGTCGCGGAAAGCGGTGAGCTCCTCTTCAGAAGGGCGAATCACTTCCATTCCTTGCTCTTCCAGGTAGGCGATACGTGCCTCAACCTGTTCCTCGTTGTGCTCACGGGCATTGTGATTAGCTTCGGAGACGGCCTCCATAAAGGTGCTGCGAAGCTCATCGTCCCAACCTGCGATCATGTCGCTATTGCCCACCAGGAACTGATCGGAGTATTGGATATTGGCTAGGGTCAGGTAGTCCTGCACTTCGTAGAGGCTGCCCAGGATGATATACATCGGCGGGTTCATCTGGCCGTCGGCCACTCCTGTACGCAGTCCCATGTAGGTCTCTGTCCAGGGAATGGGAGTACCGGAGGCACCGAAGGATTCATAGAGGGCTACCTGGCTGGGATCCATGGCCCGGAAACGCAGCCCTTCGAAGTCGTCCGGGTGGCTGATAGGCCGTTCATTGTTGGTGAATGCCAGGAAGCCCCCCTCTTCGACGACCGCCAGCATATCGATACCGGCACGCTCCTGCAGAGCATTGCTGACTTCCTGCCAATACTCTCCTTCATCGAAGAAGCTACGCGCCGCCGCAAAGTCGTCGAACAGAAACGGAATAGCGCTGACGAAGATCTCATCAACGAGAGGAGAGACGCCTGCAAATGACGCCACGTTGAGCATGGGCGTATTCATGGTTTGTTCCATGCGCTCCTCTTCATCACCCAGCATGCTATTCGGGTAGAGCTCAAGCTGTATCTCACCGTCAGTTTTTTCGTCTACCAACGTTTTAAGGTTCTCTGCAAAGACGTGGACAGCATTCTTTTCGGGATCTGGGGCACCGTTGTAACTCAGATTAATGGTGGTGGCTGCAAGAGTGTTTCCTGCCATCATGGCAGAGCCAATCAGGCAAGCCGAGATGAGTCGTTTGGGTGAAAAGTGCTGAGTAAACATCGTAAGTCTCCTGGTTTATTGTCGTGAGCTATGAGGCGCTAAGGGCGCGTTATTGGATTTATAAGGAGTGCTTACTAGAAGACTATGTATTGAGGTGTTGACTATGCAATACCTAAACTGTGGCTTTTATTGCAACAGTCGTGGTGCATCGGCGGAGAAAAAGCGCATGCCTTTGTGCAAATGATCGATGCAAGTGATTGAGGCGACCGGGAGTTCCTGCCCTTTCAGGCTAACAATTTGTGCCCGCGTACCGTTCATCACCGGGTACTGCATGGGTAGTGTGAAGATCTCACCGCGCTCAATCTCATCCGCTACGGTGAGTTCGGGCATAAACGTAACGCCGATGCCTGAGCGGACGAAATTCTTTAACACCGAAACAGAGTTGGTGTGCAGGCGTGCTTCAAGATGAATGCGCTCCTGGTGGGCCACCATATTGACCATTTGCCGCATACCAAAAGGATTGTCCATTAACGCCAGGGGCCACCCCGTTAAGTCATGCAGGGTTACCGGGCGGTTAAGATCACTTAGTGGGTGATTGGGGGGCACAATCACATCGAGCGGCTGGCGCGTTTCCACGTGGCAGAAAAGTTGCGGGTCTACCGGCGGTGCATAAAGTAGCGCTATATCCACTTCACGATCTTTGAGTAACGACATCGCTTCGTTGACACCCGCCATGCGAATTTCGACATTGATACCGGAAAACGCTGACATAAAAGTGCCTAACGGTGCGGCGATCAGGTCAGCGATAAACCCTTCTCCCACGGCAATACGAACTTCCCCTTTCGTTAGGCTTTGAAGTGCCATTAGCTGGGAGAGCACCGCTTCTTCTGAAGCCCGCTGGGCATGAAAATGGTGCACCAGTAGCTGGCCCGCTGCGGTTGCGCGCATCCCTCTTCCGTGCCGCTCGCATAGCTGGGTATCCAACTCTTCTTCTAGTGCTTTTAGTTGGCGGCTAACGGCAGAAGCATCGACATTCAGGTGGGCCGCGGCACGCCTGAGTGAGCCGCGGCGAATCACTTCATTGAGGTAGGTTAATGCACGCTGGTTAAGCATAAAACACGCCTGTGGTGGAGTGTTTTATATCTTACCGGAAGCCTGCCCGGACATGTCACGGTTGGGATTAGATTAGCGGTTGGGTGGCTTGCTGAGAGTGGGCGTTTTTATCCTCTACCGCATCTGCGAGCATATCCGCGGTGATGGCAGAGAGGGTCCAGCCCAGGTGGCCGTGACCGGTGTTGTAAAACACTGTGGGTAATTTTCCGCGGCCGACTTTGGGCAGCATGTTAGGGAGCATCGGGCGCAGGCCTGCCCAAGGTACTACGCGGCGAGTGCTGACGCCGGGGAAGCACTCTTCCACCCAGCGGATTAGCGGGCGGATACGGTTGTCGCGGATATCGCGGTTATAGCCGTTAAACTCAGCGGTGCCCGCAATACGGAAGCGGTCATCGCCCAGGCGGCTGGTCACTAACTTGGTCTCATCATCGAGCAGGCTAACGGTGGGCGCTGCCTGTTGGGAGGCAGCGTCATCGAGCTGCACGGTGATCGAGTAGCCTTTGACCGGGTAGATATTGACCCGATCGCCTAGCTTGGCAGCCAGAGCACGGCTGCCCACCCCGGCGCATACCACCACGCTATCAAAGGTTTCGCGCACCGGGTCACCGTCAGCCTCGCCTTCAAGCGTGGCGGTGATCCAGGCGTGCTGTTGATCGGCGCCGATATCCTGGACGCTGTGACCATATTTAAGCGTTACGCCGCGGCGCTCGGCGGCTTGAGCCAAGCCGTGGGTGAACTTATGAATATCGCCTGTGGCGTCGCTTTCGGTATAGAAGCCGCCGTAGTAGCTGCCCGCCATCGTCGGTTCGATGGTGCGCATCTCGTCAGGGGTGACTGCTCGGCGCTCCAGGCCGCCTTTGCTGAGCAGCTTGGAGACCTTGGCGGCGTGGTCATAACCCGCTTTGTCGCGGTAGATATGCAGAATGCCTTTCTGCTTGAGGTCAAAGCCGATCTGCTCGTCTTTTGCCCACTGAAACAGGTGCTCTCTGGCCGCAATGGCCAGCCGCGTGGTCTCGGTGGTGTTGGCAGCGTAGCGGGGTATCGAGGCGATAAATTCGCCAAACCAACTGAGCTTGTGCCAGCTTGGGCGGGGGTTAACCAGTAGCGGGGCGTCGTTTCTGAGCATCCAGCGCAGGCCCTTGATCACGGTTGGCCAGTGGTTCCACACTTCGGCGTTGGAGGCCGAGAGCTGACCGCCGTTGGCGAATGAGGTCTCCATGGCGGCGTAACGATGCTTTTCAAAGACGGTGACGTCATAGCCACGTTTGGCCAGGGCGTAGGCGCTGGTAATGCCGGTGATACCACCACCGATAACGGCAATACGTTGCATAACTCTCTCCAGGTTGTATGAGCGTCGGGAATACCACCTAACGGCGTAGCTGTTGGCGTACCCCTTCCGTCATGGAACCTGAGAGATTCACGCATCCGTTGGGTGCGCTTGCTCCTTCGGTGGGCTGAGTGACGCAGTCATCAGCCGCTCTTCGGAAAGTTAAGGTAATAGCGGTCCGGTTGCCTGAGAGTTTCCGGGGCTGTTGCTCCTTCGGCGCTGGCGTCATCGACGAGTGATGCACCAAGCTCTCCCACTATCACGTTGTTGCTGGCTTTTAATGTAAATAGTTTTTTAATGTGATTAGTTTTACGCGATCAGTTTTAGCATGGAAGACGACCATAGTCGTGAACGCTTATTCCAAGGACTCACTCCAAGGGTTTTATTCCACGGGCCGGGCACGCTGGATGATTGCCGCGCAATCCAGACCAGTAGGTAGCGTGCCTGTATTGAGGCCACTGCGGTCGGCAAGCCGACCAGCGCAGAATGCATCGGCCACATAAGCGGGGGCGTGCTGAACCAGCAGGGCGCCCTGTAACGCTAGGGCCATGCCGTCCGCCAGTTGGCGGGCGCGGTACTGGAGCGTTTGAGTATCCTGCATCTGCCGCTGTAATTGGTGGATAAAACGGTCAAGATGCCCATTGGCGCCCTGTGAAAGGCCGAGTTCGGCGAAGTAGGCGTCGAGTACTTCGGGCTGTTTTTCAATCGCGCGCAGGATATCCAAGCACTGCACATTTCCGCTGCCTTCCCAAATGGCGTTGATGGGCGACTCGCGAAACAGGCGCGCCATTATGTGGGTCTCCATGACGCCGCTTCCACCAATCACCTCCATTGCCTCGTATGCGTGGTGGGGCGTGCGTTTACATATCCAGTACTTGCCCACAGGGGTGGCGATTCGCGAAAGCAGGCGCTCATGCTCGTTGTCCTGATGATCCATGGCGCGGGCCATACGCAGCATTAAGGTGGTGGCGGCTTCGCTCTCAATAGCCAAGTCAGCGAGCACATTTTGCATCAGCGGCTGCTCGCTGAGCCGCTTCCCAAAGGCATGCCGATGAGAGGCGTGATGAATGGCCTGGGCGGTGGCTTGGCGCATTCCGGCAGCTGAACCAATCATGCAGTCGTAGCGGGTCATGGCGACCATCTCGATGATGGTGCGCACACCGCGGCCTTCATCGCCCACCATCCAGGCAAAGGCGCCCCGCAGCTCGGTCTCGCTGGAAGCATTCGATACATTGCCCATTTTACGTTTTAGCTGCTGTATATGAAGCGGGTTCTTACTGCCGTCGGGCCGCCAGCGTGGCAGCAAGAAACAGCTCAAGCCACTGGGCGCCTGGGCGAGTACCAGAAATGCATCGCACATTGGCGCGGAGACAAACCATTTATGCCCCACCAGCTCAAAAGCTTCCCCCGGCCCGCCTTGATCAATCGGGTAGGCGCGGGTGGTGTTCAAACGCACATCGGAGCCGCCCTGCTTTTCGGTCATTGCCATGCCCAGAGTGAGGCCCTGTTTCTCGAAATAGGGGACGTTGCGCGGGTCGTAATGTGGGGCGGTGATTTTATCGCCCCAGCTCTCAAGCAGGCTGGGTTGATGGCGCAGTGCGGGCAGGGCTGCAAAGGTCATGGTAATCGGACAGCCGTGGCCCGCTTCTACCTGGGCCTGTAAAAAGTAGTTGGCGGCCCGATAAACATGCGCACCGGGCCGAGGGGTTCGCCAGGGGCTAGCATGCAAGCCGTGCTCTATCGCCGTTTGCATAAGCTGATGATAGGCGGGATGAAACTCGATCAAATCGACCCGATGGCCTTGCTGGTCGTGGGTCACTAACTGGGGGGAGTAACGGTTGGCCTCAACCCCCAAGGCAATCGCCTCAGCAGAGCCCGCCCACTGGCCAAACGTCTTGAGTGGGGCATCGTCGTCAGACCCGCTTTCACGGTTAACGCCTTCCTGAAGAACGCGATCAGCTGTGTAGCTATTGTAGCTTTCCAGCGGTGGCGGCTGGTTTTCTACCTGGTGAGTGCTAGCTTGGAGTTGATCGGCCAGGGGGTAATGATGGTTCATGGCAGGCACCTAGCGCGTAACGACGATAAGGGTGATTGTTTAAACGAACGTTTTACGGCTCATATATTTTGGAGCGTTTATGAGAGCATAGTTGCTGGACGGAGTAGTTGCTGGACGGAAAAGTCGCTAAAAACGGAAGGCGAAGAGGGGGAGGGATGGATCCTGCTTTGCTCAGTCAGCGTATTTAACCGACAATGCCGCTTATCCTTCTCAGTCACGGGTACTATCGATGCAAGCAAACGCGATGCAGACAAACGGCTTTTTTGACGAAATTGGCGAAACTATCGGTGAAGCCATCCGCGTGGTGGTGGAGTTTCTGCTGGGCATTTTCACCAACTTCTTCGGTGCGTTCGGCGATTTCATCGATGGCCTGACGCGTTCGCTGGGAATCAGTGATTCCTTTTTCAGCATTGCTGTCTTAGTGATTGGGCTGCTGATTCTGTGGGGCGGTTTGCGCGCTTTTCTGCGAGGCTCGATAATCGGCGGTATTGTACGTACCGTATTGGGGCTGTTTATTCTTTCGTGGTTGATGATGTAGACACACTGAGAGGAGGAGTAGATGAAGCAGTTTGCGTTGATCGCCTATGATTACACCGATGAGGGGGCCTTAAACCGCCGCCTGGCTTGTCGCGAGCTGCACCTGGAAGGACTGCGTAATCTCTATCGGTCGGGTAATTTCGTAAGTGGTGGGGTAGTGCTGAACGATGAAGGTAAAATGATCGGTTCAAATGCACATTTCAGATTTGCTACTCGAGAAGATTTAGAGGCTTGGCTGGCGCAAGAGCCTTATATGACTGAGCGTGTCTGGGAGCAGGTCGATATACGCGAAGTTAAGCTGTTTGATCCCTCTATATAGTATGACGAACGAGCTCGGGTATTGTTTATAAAAAATGTCATAAAATAATGCCCCCGTTTCTCTCCTTGGTTAACACCCCATACACTGATGATGAGCAATCGCGTTGCCCTTGAGTCAGTTTCATCAGGGGCATGATAGATTGTCATTTGCTTATTTGGTGCATTTTGGCATCATTTGCACTCATTTTGTGCAAAGCGAGTGTAATGAAAACTTATCTTGGCAAGATGCGGGGGCAGCCAGTCAAGCGTGCCCGGGTAGGCTGGCAGGATGCTTTTTGGTCATGGGTCGGGGCCTTTACCGGTATGGCGGTCATTTGCTGGTTAAGCTCGGCGTGGCTGTCACAACAACTGCTCATCGTAGGCTCCTTCGGCGCAACCTCGGTGCTCATCTACGCAGCACCTGAAAGCCCTTTTGCCCAGCCCAGCCATGTACTCTTTGGCAGCGTGCTCTCCGCGGGTATTGGCGTTGCTTGCTACCAACTGCTGGGAGCGACCCCCCTCTCAATGGCTCTGGCCGTATCACTGTCGGTGCTGGGTATGCAGCTAACCCATACGGTTCACCCACCAGGAGCCGCGGCGGCTCTGATTGCGGTAGGCGGGGGTGCCAGCGTTCATCAACTGGGGTGGTGGTATCCTCTTTTGCCAATCGGAGCGGGCAGTATAGTGATGCTGGTAATCGCCATATTGGTCAATAACCTTGCCCGTCACCGCCGTTATCCGCGCTACTGGTAATGTTAAAATTGACTCAGCTGTTGTTCCAGAGCAAAGATATGGGCATCTTTGGCGCCTAGTTCCCGCAGCGCCACGGCGAGGTTGACCAAGTAGTCGCGGTTGGGGCCGCTGGGCCCATGGGCGTTGGCAATTTGCTGGGCGATCTCATCAAGCGGCGCGTCGCCCAAAAAGGCCGGATTGTCATCGCTGGCCAGATAAATAAGCCCTTCGCTCTGTTCGGTTCCGTTGCCTTTCTCGTCCATAAACGTCAGCGGTACTTTTTCCCGCAAATAGCCGTTCTTCTCCCGCACATCCAACGGCGCGAGCACTTCCGGGGCAATGCGGTAGGCCATGCCGTGGCAAATCGAATCTTTGGCGCGGATCAGCGTTGCCACCCGCCCAGGCGCTTCAGGCGTGCCGCGGTGATCATGGGAGCCCTGCCAAAATCGCCGCTCCCAGCCGTGTATATACGCCGGGCGGCGCTCCAGGTAGGCAAAGTCAGCCTTCCAAATCAGTGAGCCGTAGCCGAATAGCCATATCGCCGCATGGCCTTCGAAGAAGTTTCTTTGCTGGTTAAGTGCAGTGGTATCAAGCATCGGTATCAGGCAGCGTTTTTAAGGCACATTTTTCAAGTAACATGGGGGCCAACGACGGTGTAAAACCACCATCTTAACATGTCACGGTTGATCACCCACACGATTGCCAAGACCACGACTGGAGGCAGCCATGCGCGCGATTTTTCTGGTGGATAACGGCTCGCTACGAGCGCAGGCAACGCTGAATTTACGCCGCGTGGCGGCTTCGCTTAGCGGGCTTGTAGGCGAAACCGTGCAGGCGGCCTCGCTGCTGCACTCCAATAAGATTCCTGCGGATGAGGTGGGAGGTATTCCCGCCACTACCCTTGGCCCCGCCGCTGAATGCAGTGCCGAACAGGGGGCAACGGAGATTATCGTGCTGCCGTTCTTTTTTGGCCCCAGCAAAGCGCTGACGGGTTATCTCCCCGAGCGCATGGCCACGCTGCAGGAGCGCTTTCCCCACGTTAAGGTGCGGGTAGCCCAGCCCTTAGTGGATGAGTTCGGCGATAACGACCTGCGTTTAGCCCATCTGCTGGCCGATAACGTGCGCGACAAGCTTCGCCCAGGTACTAAACCGCATGTGGCGCTGGTGGATCACGGCAGCCCGATTCCTGAGGTTACCGCCGTACGCAACCGCCTGGCGGGGCAGCTCAGCGTGCTGCTAGCCGATGACGTAGCGTGTGTTGCCGCTGCCTCCATGGAGCGGCGCGAGGGCGATGAGTACCGCTTTAATGAGCCACTGCTGGAAAACTTGCTGGCGCTACCCGAGTTTAAGATAGGCTCGGTGATCCTGGCGATGCTGTTTCTTTCGCCGGGGCGCCACGCCGGGGAGGGCGGCGATATTGCCGAGATTTGTGCAGCGGCTGAACAGCAGTATCCAGGGCTTTCCGTTACCACGACGAAGCTGGTGGGGGAGCATCAAGGGATCGTTGATATATTGCACTCGCGGCTGCGCCAAGCGCTTGATGATGAACGCTTTCTACTCGATATCCCGGCAAGCGCCTGACGCCACTAGGGTTTGATGGGTGAATACACGCCTAATAGCGCGTAGAATCGCGAGCCTTTCTATTCGTTGTAAGCTGTCGTCGTTACTGACAATGCGCTAACCAGGGCTCCTTTTGTGATCGCTACCGCCAATATCACCATGCAGTTTGGGGCCAAGCCCCTGTTTGAAAATGTCTCCGTTAAATTCAATAACGGCAACCGTTACGGCCTGATTGGCGCGAACGGCTGCGGCAAATCCACCTTTATGAAAATTCTCGGTGGCGATTTGGAGCCCACTTCCGGCCAGGTGATGCTGGATAGCAGTACACGGCTGGGTAAGTTGCGTCAGGATCAGTTTGCGTTTGAAAATGAGCGGGTGATCGATACCGTCATCATGGGCAATGTAGAGCTCTGGTCGGTCGCCGCTGAGCGTGAACGCATTTACTCCCTGGCAGAGATGAGCGAAGAGGACGGCATGGCCGTCGCTGACCTGGAAGTGCGCTTCGCCGAGCTGGACGGCTACACCGCTGAGCCCCGCGCAGGCGAACTGCTGCTAGGCCTGGGCATTCCCATTGAGCAACACACGGGCCCGATGAGCGAAGTCTCTCCCGGCTGGAAGCTGCGCGTGCTGCTCGCCCAGGCGCTATTCGCTGACCCGGATGTACTGTTGCTGGATGAGCCGACCAACCACCTGGATATCAACACCATCCGCTGGCTGGAAGATATTCTTAAAGCGCGCAGCAGCACCATGATCATCATCTCCCACGACCGCCACTTCCTGAACAGCGTGTGTACGCATATGGCGGATCTGGATTACGGTGAAATCACCCTGTTCCCGGGTAACTACGATGATTACATGACCGCCGCCACCGCTGTTCGCGAGCGTCAGCACTCGGATAACGCCAAGAAAAAGGCCCAGATTGCCGAGCTGCAGCAGTTCGTGAGCCGCTTCTCCGCTAACGCCTCGAAAGCTAAGCAGGCTACGTCTAGAGCGCGTCAAATCGATAAAATCAAACTGGAAGATATCAAGCCTTCCAGCCGCGTAAGCCCCTTTATCCGCTTTGATCAGGCGAAGAAAATCCACCGTAATGCCGTCAACGTGGACGGCATTACCAAGAGCTATGAGGGCGACAAGCCGCTGTTCGAGCGTCTTTCCATGACTGTGGAAGCCGGTGAGCGCATTGCTATTATCGGCCCCAACGGCATCGGCAAAACCACGCTGCTGAAAACCCTGGCGGGCGAGTTACACCCGGACGCGGGCGAAGTGAAGTGGACCGAAGCCGCTGAAGTGGGGGTTTTTGCTCAGGATCACAGCGACGACTTTGCCGTCGATGCCACGTTGTTTGAGTGGATGTCAGCATGGACTCAAGGTGGCGAGCAGGTGGTTCGCGGTGCTCTGGGGCGGATGCTGTTTTCCAGCGACGATATTGGAAAATCGGTGAAGGTCATTTCCGGTGGCGAGCAGGGGCGCATGCTGTTTGGTAAGTTAATCCTTACTCAGCCCAACGTAATGCTGATGGATGAGCCGACTAACCACCTGGATATGGAGTCTATCGAGGCGTTGAACCTGGCCCTGGAGAACTACCCCGGCACGCTGATGTTTGTGAGCCACGACCGTGAGTTCGTCTCGTCACTGGCCACGCGCATTATTGATATGCAGCCGGAAGGCATTGTCGATTTCAGCGGCAGCTACGATGACTACCTGCGCAGCCAGGGGGTCGTGTGACGTTGTTTTTGTCAGCATAGCTCTGTAAATCTATTCGCCGATAATTTGCTCAAAGGTGCTGTCGGTGGCGAGTTCGCGCTCGTCATTGAGCATTTTGCCGCTAAACACCGTCTGCATCTCTTTGGCGAGTTCTACGTAGACATGCATTTGTTGATTACGTCGCTTACGTAGCGGTGGTTTCACTAATAAGCTAATACCCTTGATGGGCTCATGGGTTTCCCCGCGCAGCAGGTCAGGCATTTCCCCCGGTGGAAAGGCGTTGGCGATAGTGACTGGGTTGGAAGGCTGTTGGCCGTCGATTAAAAATATCTTCTTAAGCGCGTCGTAGTGAGCGTCTTTCTCCCGCAGCCACTGGGTAAGGCGCTCGTCTGAATCTTCACTGGGTTGATCAAAGATTATAAAAAGCGAATGCTGCTTAACTTTTTTAGTTTGCTTTGAGGGTGCAGGGGTGTCAGGTTCTTGAGCTTTTTCAGAGTTGTCTGCTTGTACCGGACGAGGCGCAGCGGCTTTCGCTTTCGCTGCGCGCCGTCGGCGGCGCCAGGGCACAATGACATATATAAATATCGCTGTTGCCATTGCGCCTAATACCAGCGATGCGAAGGCGAGTACTATTATAGTAGTGGTGCGATCCATACTCTCAGAATCCTTTTTTTAATCAGCGCTCAGGCTTTATTTAGCCGACGACAGTTTGTTTACGCCCAAAGAACAGCCACGACCACGCGGCATTGACCATAAGCTGCAGCGCGTAAGCCGCTAAGCTTGCTGAGCGCCATACTGAGTCATCCGCCATATAAATACGCCAAGCGACGATAGCCATCAACAAATACAGTATGCCCCAAGCGAAGGGGAAAGCGATATTCGGTGGTGTCCAGCTTGGCTTACTTAGTTCGCGGAACCAACCATCAGGCCGAAAGTGCGCACCCAGTCGTGGCGGCAAGGCCGACGAGCAGTAGAGACACCAGCAGCGCTAATAGCGAAGCAAGCATTCATTACCTGTATGTTCAAACGAAAGAATCAATAGCCTAGCAGCGTTTATCCAAGAGGCTCAACACAAAGTAATCACGAGCCGTAATGAGTCAATTGTATTGCCTGAGTTTACCGTGTTCGCGCAAGGCAGTATTGTTTTGTCAAACAACCTAATGAAGCGCTACTCATGAAATACTGCTCAACAACCGATGATATCGATAGTACCTTTCTGGCAAGTGCGGGAAGTGCAGCTTGGCATCGGCATATGGCGAGCTTGGTACGCTCATCGGGACAGCGCGATTTCCCCGTTCGTCTGGAGCAAGTGCTGCGCGCGCTAACCGGTTTCGATACGATTCTGATCAATACCTACAAAGGGCGTCATAGACCACTACTGATTCACGACGATTACCCGTCAGAAAATCGCCCTCAAGCGATAGATCGCTACCTCAGCGGTGCGTATTTATTGGATCCTTTTTTTACCGCCATGAGTGGTGGCCTGGATAGCGGTGTGCACCGGTTGCGGGAGCTAGCCCCTGATCGTTTTGAATCCAGTGATTACTATGCTCACTATTATCGTGCGTTAGGATTAGCGGATGAGGTGGGTCTCTTCGCACGTGTGGGGGATGATGTCTTGATGGTGGTATCGCTGGGCTTTCAGGCAGAAGCTCCCTTGAAACGACGTGCATTGCAGGTGTTGAAGAATGTGGTGCCGATGATCGAAACCTTGTTGATGGAGTTCTGGAAATGGCAGGGCGTCCTCTTCCAGCCGACCTTGGAAAAGGACGCCCCGGTGGAAGCTGCCTTCGTAAGCTTTGGCCGAGAGGTTTTAACGGCACGTGAACAGGAAATCGTTCGTCTGTTGCTCGCAGGGCACTCCACCAAATCGGCGGCCCGGGAACTGGATATCAGCGATGGCACTGTGAAGGTACACCGCAAGCATATTTACCAGCGTCTGGATGTCTCCAGTCAATCGCAGTTGTTCCAGCTATTTCTTGAACACGTGGCCCTCATTTCCCGGCAGTTGAGAGGCTAAGGTGCTAGGTTTGTAGCGCCATCCAGATGGTTTTGATCTCGGTATACTCGTCAAGCGAGTGAAGCGATTTATCCCGCCCATTACCGGATTGCTTAACCCCACCGAACGGCACTGTCATGTCCGGGCCTGCCCAGTTGTTAACGTAGACTTGCCCGGAGTGCAGCTTGCGTGAGACGCGCATAATACGATCAATGTCCTGGCTCCAGACGGCGGCAGCCAAGCCGTAGTCGCTGTCGTTGGCAAGTGCCAAGGCCTCTTCTTCGGTATCGAAGCCAAAGACAGACAGCACCGGCCCGAAGATCTCTTCGCGACCTATCGTCATGGCTGGGGTGACATCGTCAAACACGGTAGGGGGAATAAAGAGTCCAGGGCCATCTAACGGCTGCCCGCCCGAGCGTAGCGTGGCGCCCTCTTCCTGCCCCTGACGGATATAATCAAGCACTCGTTGGTATTGAGTGTCATCCACCATCGCCCCCATAAAGCTTTGCGGGTCGAGTGGATCGCCTGGTTGCATGGCAGCCGCAGCGTCCACCACTTTCTCGACGAAAGCGTAGCGAATGCTGTTTTCCACCAATAGCCGCGAGCCAGCGATACAGACTTCACCTTGGTTATGAAAAATCGCCGCGGCCGCGTGCTGAGCTGCGGCGTCTAGATTTTTGCAGTCGGCAAAGATGATGTTGGGGCTTTTGCCACCGCACTCCAGATAAACGCGTTTCAAATTGGATTGGCCTGCGTACTGCATGAGCTGTTTGCCCACTTGAGTGGAGCCGGTAAAGGCGAGGCAGTCGACCTCCATCGACAGGGCCAGCGCTTTACCCACGGTGTGGCCATAGCCGGGGAGTACTTGAAACACCCCGGCGGGTAGGCCCGCTTGTTGGCTTAGTTGAGCAAGGCGTAGCGCCGATAACGGCGACTTTTCTGACGGTTTGAGAATAACGCTGTTACCGGCCGCCAATGCCGGTGCGATCTTCCAGGCGGTCATCATCAATGGGAAGTTCCAGGGAACGATGGATACCACCACCCCGAGTGGCTCGCGCACAATCAAGCCGAGGTGATGATCACCCGTCGGGGCCACCTCACCGTACAGCTTATCGATACTTTCGGCGGTATAGCGCAAGCAGCCGATGGCGCCGTCAATATCCCCTAGCGCACTGGTAATCGGTTTACCCATGTCCAGGGTGTCCAGCAGGGCAAGCTCGTGTTTATGGGCCTGCATTAACGCTGCAAGGTCAAGCAGCGTGGCTTTGCGCTGGCCTGGCGAGAGGCGCGACCACTCCCCCTGGTCAAAGGACTGTCGAGCTACGTGGGTAGCGAGCTCGGCATCGGCGTCATCGCAACTGGCGACCTCAGCCAACACCTTGCCGGTGGCTGGGTTCACCGTGGTAAGTGTGGCTCCGCGCTGCGCATCGACAAAGGTGTCGTTGATATAGGCACGGGTTTCAAAGGAGAGTGTTTTCGCCAGTGCTTGCCACTCGGCTAGGTTCGTGGGGGAAGTTGTGCTCATTGGGTAGCCTCAAGGTAGTTAGCGTTATGCAGTAGCGCGTCGCACAGCACCTGGGTGCCAAGTGCACACTGCTCTGGTGTTGAGTACTCGGCTTCGTTATGGCTGATGCCATCGCGGCAGGGAATGAAGATCATCGCGGTGGGTGCCACCCGTGATACATACACCGCATCGTGGCCCGCACCACTGAGCATTCGGCGGTAAGCGATGCCTCGTGCCCTTGTGGCCTGTTCGATGGATGCAATGCAGTGGTCATTAAATGCCACCACTGGGGAGTTCCAGAGGCGTTGCGGTGTTACCACGACACCAAAGGCCTCTACCAAGGCATCCAGCTCGCTATAGAAGCGAGCCTCCAGCGTGTCTAGTTGGTCGTCGTGCACATGCCGAAGATCGACAGTCAGGGTGACCTGGGCAGGAATCACGTTTCGAGAAGGCGTATTGACCTCCAGGCAGCCAAAAGTCACCTTGCTGTCACCGCTTGGGTCGTCGGCAGCGATGGCGTATAGCCGATCGATGAGCCGGGCTGCCGCGGCCAGGGCGTCATGACGATATGCCATGGGAGTGGTGCCCGCATGGGCAGCGCTGCCTTCAATCGTCAGGTCAAACCAGCGCATCCCTTGCACCCCGGTGACCACGCCGATATCGAGGGCCGCTTCTTCAAGCACCGGCCCCTGTTCGATATGCAGTTCCAGAAAACTGGCTAACCGAGGCTCGCCAATAGGCAGGCTTCCCTTCATGCCTGTCTCCTCAAGGGCCTGTCCAAAACTAATCCCCTGTTCGTCCTGGCGAGCTAGGGTCTCCTCCACAGTAAACACCCCCGCATAGGTGCCGGAAGCCATCATCGCGGGGGCAAAACGGCTGCCTTCCTCGTTCGTCCAAACGATCAGTTCCAGAGGTCGTTCGGTAACGATTTGGTGATCGTGCAGGGTGCGAAACACTTCCAGACCTGCAAGAACCCCCAGCACGCCGTCGAAACGACCCCCTTTCGGCTGGGTATCCAGGTGGCTGCCGACAGCGGCGGGCTCAAGGTCGTCACGTGCACCGGGCCGGCGGAAAAAAAGGTTCCCCACGGCATCACTGCGCACGTGGCAGCCAATATCGGCGCACCACTCGATCAACTGCTGCCGACCGGCGGTATCGTCGGGGGTCAGTGCCAAGCGGTTGCTGCCGCCATTGGGGGTAGCGCCGATCTCTGCCATGGCCATTAAACTTGACCACAATCGCTGACCATCGATGGAAACTTGCATGGCGTGTCTCCTGTTGTGTTTGTTGGGTTAAGGAGATCCACCATAGGAGGCCTTTCGCGCAGCCGATATACCCCAATGGGGATATATTCCCGACACTGTTTTCCCCGCTAGCCTGTGAAGTCACCTCAACAACGGCTTCCTAATAAGCGAGGGTATGACGATGACTCAACAGCAGGCGAAAGGCTCTTACGACGCGCAAGACCTTTGGCAAAAAGATAAAAATCACTTTATTCACCCCTTCACCGACTTCAGCTTGTTCCATGAAAAAGGCTGTGACTTGATTACCGACAGTGATGGTATCTATGTCGAAGATGCACACGGCAACCGCTTTATCGATGGGATTGCCGGCCTGTGGTGTGTCAATGTGGGCCACGGCCGTGCCGAAATTGGCCAGGCGATGGCCGAGCAAGCCACACGCATGGCCTACTTTTCTACTTTTAACAATCTCTCCAATGCCCCGGCCACCGAGCTGGCGGCCAAGCTCGCAGAGCTTGCGCCTGCCCACTTGAACCATGTGTTTTATAGCTGCGGCGGGTCAACGGCCAACGATGCCACCATCCGGCTTGTGCATTACTACTTCAATCGCTTGGGCAAGCCTTCGAAAAAACGGATCTTGTCGCGCACCAATGCCTACCACGGCACCACTTACATGGCGGCGAGCCTGACCGGTATCGCCAGCAATAACTGGCAGTTCGATACACTTGATCTGGTGACCCATCTGAGCGAAGCCAACTGCTATCGCCGTCCAGGGGGGATGAGTGAGGCCGAGTATTGTGATCACTTGGTCGACGAGCTCGAACAAACCATTGACCGGCTAGGAGCGGATAACATAGCGGCCTTTATTGCTGAGCCCATTATGGGGGCGGGCGGCGTATTGGTGGCACCTCAGGGCTACCATTCCCGCGTGCAGGCCATATGCCGTGCCAACGATATTCTGTTCATTGCTGATGAAGTGGTGACAGGCTTTGGTCGTTTAGGGCACTTCTTTGCTTCAGAAGCCGTGTTTGAGACCCAGCCCGATATTATCAATGTGGCGAAAGGGCTTTCATCTGGGTATGCCCCATTAGGTGCAACGCTGATATCTGACGCTCTTTATGAGGTATTAAGTACCCCTCAAGGCCCCGGTGGGGTATTGAGCACCGGCTTCACCTATTCCGGGCATCCCGTTAGTTGTGCTGCAGCGCTTAAGAATATCGAAATCATTGAGCGTGAAGGCATTTGTGAGAATGTTCGCGAAGTTGGCCCCTATCTTGAATTCAAGCTCAAAACGCTCGCCTCTCATGAAACGGTAGGTGACATACGGGGCAGTCATTTCATGATGGCGATTGAAAATGTGGCCAATAAAACGACCAAGGAGTTACTTCCCGTTGACGCGCGCGTGGGTGACCGCGTGGCCGCTGAAGCACAGAAACGTGGTTTGATTATTCGGCCGGTTGGTCATCTCAATATCATCTCGCCGCCCCTGATCTGGACGCGCCAAGTAGTCGACGACGTCGTTGCTATTCTCGACGAAGCGTTTGCCGCCACCACGCGCTCACTTAAAGCGGATGGTTACCTATAAACACTGCTATTCGGGACGGGCGCTAGCGCCCGTCTTCAGTAGTGACCTACGACAACGATAAAGGGGAATAACCAATGGAAGAGTATGGAGTTTTAAGCCTTATACCCACGTTAGTGGTTTTAGTCATGGCGATTATTACCAAGCGCACGATTGAGTCCCTTCTGGCAGGAGCGCTGGTAGGCTTATTAATGTTTCAACCCCTCAATGTCATTACCCAAGGGTCGGATATACTGCTATCGGTATTGGGTAATGACACGGTGACGTGGATTATTCTGGTGTGTGGGCTATTTGGTAGCTTGATTGCCTTGCTGGTAAAAACCGGAGGGGTGTTAAGCTTTGGTGATGCCGTTACCCGACGCATCCATACCCGCCGACAAAGCTTGTTAGCAACGTGGGGGCTGGGTCTAATAATTTTTGTCGACGACTATCTCAATGCGCTGACCATTAGCGCTTCCATGAAGAAAGTGACCGATCGCTTTAACATATCCCGTGAGAAATTGGCCTATATCGTTGACTCCACTGCAGCGCCGATCTGTATTCTCGTACCGTTTTCCACCTGGGCTGTGTTCTTTGCCGGTTTGCTGGAAGAGAACAATGTTGCTGGTAACGGCATGGAGCTGTACATCCAAGCCATACCGTTTATGTTTTACGCCTGGATAGCGGCGGCACTGGTGCCCCTGGTGGCACTGGGCATTATCCCCAACCTTGGCCCAATGCGAGCAGCGGAGGCCCGCGCTGAAGCTGGGCAGCCGCAACCAGATGGCGCTGACGACAGCGCGCTGGAAATAGAAGATACAGGCAAAAAACGCCCTCATCTGCTCAATTTTCTGCTTCCCATTGCGACGCTGATTTTCTTCACCTGGTATTTTGAGATTGATGTGCTGCGCGGCGTGATTGTGGCGCTTGCAGTGACGCTAGTGCTTATCGCGGCGCAGCGGCTATTAAGCTTTAACGATACGTTTGATACCGCGCTAGATGGTTTCAAAGCCATGATTATGCCACTCGGCACGCTAGTGGCTGGGTTTGTGCTTAAGGAGGTGAATGACCTGCTTGGCTTAACCAACTATGTGATCGAGAGTGTTCAGCCTTTAATGACCGCGGGTATGCTACCGGCGGTTGTCTTTGTCACCATGGCCTTTCTCGCTTTTGCGACCGCCTCCTTCTGGGGACTGTTTGCCGTGGCGATGCCTATCGTATTACCGCTTGCCAGTAGTATGGATGCGCATATGCCGCTCGTGGTGGGGGCTTTAATCTCCGCCAGTGCCTTTGGCAGCCACGCCTGCTTTTACGGTGATTCTACCGTTCTTTCTGCCCAAGGGGCGGGGTGTACGCCAATGGCCCATGCGTTAACGCAACTTCCCTATGTCTTAATAGCCGCTGCCGTGGCAACGGGCTTCTTTATAGTGGTGGGGAATATATGAAACACGCGCCGACCTTTCCTACAACGGCCACCGAACCTCTGGCGCGTGAGCTAACACCCAAAGCATTGGGCTTTTCAATGCCGGCGGAGTTTGCGCCTCATGCAGCCTGCTGGATGCTGTGGCCACAGCGCCCAGATACATGGCGCTACGGTGCGAAGCCCGCTCAGCAAGCCTTTGTGGATGTGGCTGTGGCGATTGCTGAGAGCGAGACGGTCTTCGTGGGTGTCAACGATGAGCAGTATGAAAATGCCCGTAATCAGTTGCCTGCGCATATTCGGGTGGTTGAGTTGTCCAGCAATGATGCTTGGATGCGCGATGTTGGCCCCACCTTCATTACCCATCCCGATGGGCGACTCGCCATGGTGGACTGGGAGTTCAATGCCTGGGGCGGGTTGAAGGAGGGGCTCTACTTCCCATGGGACAAAGACAAGCGGGTTCGTTGTAAAATCAGTGAGATGCTGGGTATTCAACGATTCGAGGCCCCGCTCGTATTAGAAGGAGGAGCCATTCATGTGGATGGTGAAGGTACGCTCATCACCACGGAAGAGTGCTTGCTGAATCCTAATCGTAATCCGGAGATGAGCCGCGCCACGATCGAACACTGGCTGCAGGAGTATTTAGGTGTCAGTCACATCATCTGGTTACCGCGTGGCTGTTATCTCGACGAGACCGATGGCCACGTTGACAACCTGTGCTGCTTTATTGCGCCAGGCCATGTTGCGCTAACGTGGTGTGAGGATGAGCAAGATCCCCAGGGCGCTATTTGCCGGGAAGCCTTGCGTGTGCTGGAAAACGCCACGGATGCTCAAGGTAGGCGGCTCACTATTCATAAGCTGCCCCAGCCAGGCCCTCTACATATTGCCGAGGATGAGGCCAGTGGGATTGATCGCCTCAACAGCTCGCATCCCCGCTTACCTGGGGATCGCATGGCAGGCTCTTACGTCAACTTTTATATTAGTAACTCGGCCATTGTGATGCCCTTGCTGGATCCTCGTTACGATGAACAGGCCAAAGGCATTCTATCCCGGTTATTTCCCACGAAGAGGGTGATCGGCGTTGCGGCAAGGGAAATACTGCTTGGCGGCGGGAACATTCACTGCATAACTCAGCAGCAACCACGCGTATAGCGTTTCGCAGGAAAAACGCCTTGTTCAGCCACAGGCTGAACAAGGAGTGGTGATAAAAATCACTCTTGGTCGTTACTGGATACGGTCATAGCCATTATTCATAAATGGATAGTCGGTGTATCCCTTCTCATCACCGCCATAGAACGTTTCGTGGTTCGGCTCGGTGAGTGGTGCGTTAACTCGGAAGCGCTCCGGCAAGTCGGGGTTGGCGATGTAGGGGCGGCCAAAGGCCACGGCATCAGTGGTGTTTTCGCTGATGCGTTTATCGGCGCGCTCGGCGTCGTAGTTGCCGCAGTAGATCAGGCTGCCGCTAAAGCGTTCGCGCATCTGCTCGCGGAAACCATCGGGGAAGGTGATATCGCCACCGGCCCAGTTGGGTTCGTTCAGGTGCAGGTAGGCAAGGCCGCGCTTGGAAAGCTGCTCGGCCATGTAAAATGCCATCGCTTCCGGCTCATCGTCGGTCAAACCAAACAACTCGATAAATGGTGTCATACGGATGCCGACCCGGTCAGCCCCGTAAACGTCAATCACCGCATCAACCACTTCCAGCGGGAAGCGAGCACGGTTTTCCAGCGATCCGCCATACTGGTCGGTACGCTTGTTGGTGCCCGTCGCCAGGAACTGGTTAAGCAAGTAGGCGTTCGCGGCGTGGACTTCGACCATGTCAAAGCCGGCACGCTTGGCGCGTTCGGCCGCTTGGCGATAGTCGGCAACAATGCCTGGGATCTCGTCGGTTTCCAGCGCACGTGGCGTGCTGGTGGGGTGCTGACCCGCGGTGCCATCTTCAAACTCTACGAAACACTGGGCGCCTTCGCCTTTCAAGGCACTCGGTGCTACCGGCTGTTGGCCGTCAGGTTGAACCATTTCGTGAGAAACTCGCCCAACGTGCCACAGTTGCAGAGCAATACGGCCACCTTTGGCGTGTACTGCGTCAACAACGCCTTTCCAGCCTGTTTCCTGCTCATCCGTCCAAATACCGGGTGTATACACGTAGCCACGGGCAGTGGGAGATATGTTGGTGGCTTCGCTGATGATCAGTCCCGCTCCTGCGCGCTGGCCATAGTAAGCTTCCTGAATTTCACCCGGTACGCTATCGGGTGTACGCGCACGTGTCAGTGGCGCCATAACAACCCGGTTAGGAATCGATAGGCTACCCAGTTGGAGGGGAGTAAACAGTGTTTCGAAAGCCATCAATTAAGCTCCTTTTGAATGCTTCGATGAAATAGTACGCACAAGAATAGACCAGTTTACTAGTTAGTGCCAGCCAGATATTTTTAAACGTATTTATGCGCTAGATAACCTTTTATGTGGCATCCAAACTCGCGATCTCTCTGGTACTCTTGCTGCTTATTACCAAGGATGTTGTTGATAGCATGTTAAAAAACGCCCCTCAGCGCCGCCCTTATCAGGTGGCGGAAACCATTAAATGCTGGATCGTGGACAGGCACCTAAAGCCGGGTGACCGGCTACCTAGCGAGTCGGAACTGATGGAGACCCTGCAGGTGTCGAAAGGGACAGTGCGCGAGAGTACGCGAGTACTGGAAGCCCAGGGGTTGGTCGAAACTCGCACAGGGCCCGGAGGCGGCGCTTTTGTGCGTGAGATGAGCGAGGCCAAAGCGGTATCGCTATTAAGTAATTACCTGTTTTTCAAAGAGATATCAATCAAGGATATCTACCAGATACGCTTGGCGTTAGAGCCTGAACTAGCCGCTTCGTTAGCCGGTAAAGTGGCTGCCAGTGATATGGTGCGTTTACGTGAAAGCCTGCATAGTTACGCAGACCCTGCGGACGATAGTGAGACTGAGCGTCAGCAACATCTTGATTCGCTGCATTTCCACCTAATGCTCGCTGAACTGGCCGGTGGCAATCAACTGCTGACATTTATTATCCGCTTCACCATACAGGTGCTCTCAGATCTGACGATTTATCACCGTCTCTATGAGCCAGTTACCCACGATTTAGGACAGACTGGCTGTCGTTATCATGCAGAAATTTTGGATGCCATTGAGCTTGGCGATGCCGAAAGCGCCTATAACATCATGCGCGAGCATATGCTTGATGCCCAACAAGTGATGAATCAGCAGGAGGCTCAGGTACGCCGAGGCTTTTTACCTGAGCCACTAGCGTAACGGGCTGAGGGCGGAAAACGCTATGGACGTGGCAACTGCTGTAAAAATGCCATGATCACTCGCGTCGCGACTTCGCCGTCTTCGGCGGTAATAGCTTCGTCTGGGTGGTGGCTAAGCCCATCTTTACAGCGTACAAACAGCATGCCGATATCGGTTAATGCCTGCATCGCTAAGCCATCATGCCCAGCGCCGCTAAACATTCGCTCTGCCGGTTGGCCAACCTGGGTGCACGCCTGTTCGAGGGCGGTCATCATCCAGTCTGCACAGGCCACCGCATCGGCGCTGTAAGTGTTTTCAATATTAATGGTTAATCCGCGGCGAGTGGCGACTTCCGTTAAGGCGGCTGTTACGACGTCTCGCCCTTGCTGGCGAATGCTCGCTTTGGGTGAGCGCAGCTCTATCGTGAACGTTACCTGAGCAGGTATAACGTTGACCGCATTGGGGTGGACATCGAGCCTGCCCACCACGCCGACCAACTCATCGGTATTCTGCAGTACGCTATCGATGGCAAGCACCATTTCCGCCGCGCCGACTAGCGCGTCATGACGTATGCCCATCGGTGTAGTGCCTGCGTGTCCGGCCTTGCCGCTTAGCGTGACTTGGTGGCGTTCAATGCCTGTTAAAGCCGTAACGATCCCCACGGCATGATCGCGCTGTTCCAGGATTGGCCCTTGTTCAATATGTACTTCTAAAAATCCCAAGGTGTTGGCAGGGTCGCGGGCGGTAGCGGGGATATCCTCAGGTGTGCAACCGAAGGCTATTAATGCCTCTCGCAGAGAGATTCCCTCGGCATCCTGGGCTTCCAGTTGGTCAGGTGTCACGCTCCCGGCCAGCGCTTTACTGCCGACCAGCGTGGTAGGGAAGCGAACGCCCTCTTCGTCGCCAAACGCGACCACTTCTATCCCGAATGGCAGCGTCACGCCTTCGCGTTTAAGTGCCTCCAAGGCCAATAGCGGTAGGGCCACGCCCAGCATGCCGTCGTATTTGCCGCCTTCTATCACTGAATCTTGATGAGATCCCATAATGAAGGTTTTCTCACCCGCTTGAGCCTTGGGGCAGCGACCCACAAGATTGCCGGCGGCATCCAGTTGGGGAGTAAGCCCCGCGTGTTCCATCCAGAGGCTGATTAGCGGCAGTACCTGACGATGCGCCTGGGAGCAGAACAGTCGCGTGACACCGGGGCCTGGCTCAGAGTATTGGGCAGCTTCGTCCAGGCGTTCAATCAATGCCGTTCCCAGTTCGCCTTGGTTAAAAGCAGTGTGAGCAACCGTGTTGATCATAAACTCTCCAATAGGTGCTGGCAGAGGGGCCAGCAAAAGAGTAGAAATGCTTTTAGCGCAGCGGCAGTTGACGCCAAAAGGCTTGAAAGTTCTCGGCCATAAACTCATCGACTAACGCCCGCAATGCGCCGACGACGTCCTCCGACCAGTCGATGCGCAAATCGATAGGCGCTTGATGAAAAGATTCGATACGCAGCGCGGCCGAGCGCGCACCGCGCTTATCGCCACCCGCTGATAGAGCAGCATCAAGAGCATCAATCAGATGCGTAAGCAGATGTTGGTCGTGATGAATAGGGAAGCGGGGCGACTCGTCGCGCTGAATGGCAGCGCTGCTATTAGTGGCGCTAAGGCGTAAAAATTGCTCTGCAAAAATCCTCACGACCTCGGTGCTCTGCAGCATATTCCCAGCGGCAGCGACGCTAGGGAAGCAGGTTTCAGCCACTTCAGGCATATTCTCTGCACCTGAATGTACTGATGTGCGGCCCTGAGAATCCATCACCAAGCATTGGCGGAACCCTGAGTCGCTGTCCTCGCTAACGGCGGCTCTAAGCGCCTGCCGGGCGCTGGCGCCCGCGGCAAGTGCTTCGTATATCCGAGCTGGGTACCACGGGTTGGTAAAGCGCCCTTGGGTGGCGCATGCCCCAATGCCTCGCCAACAGTGATGTACATAGCCTCCCACCGCCACTCCGCCTGTAGCGGTGATGGTAGCGACGGTGCCCGTGTCAGGATTGCAATGAACAAGTGAAAGCGTCATCGCGGTTTCCTATGTTGTTCAGTAACCCACGAGATGGCCAATCACCAACCCTACCCAGGCTAATACATACACCAACGCCATAAAGGGCATAATCGCCTTCAACCACTGGGCGTATGAGACGCGCCCCAACGCCAGCATGGCGAGTGTGCCGCCAGACGTGGGAACAATCAGGTTCGTTAAGCCGTCACCGACTTGGAATGCAGTGATCATCAGTTGACGGCTCATACCCACAAGATCCGCCACTGGAATCAGAATGGGCATTGTCACCAGTGCCTGACCAGAACCGGAAGGGATAAAGAGGTTGATAATACCCTGCACCACACTGGCCATAATCGCGGAAAATATTGACGGAATGCCGTCGATCATAGCGCTCAGCGAGTTAACGATGGTGTCAATAATCACTGCTTGCTCAAGGATGACCTGAATAGAGGCTGCCACCCCGATCACCAGCGCGCCTGCGGTCACGCTGGCTGCGCCCTCCATCATCTGTTTAACAATGCCGTTCGCCGATAGGCCGTTTAAGGCGCCAATGATGATCGCCAGCAGCAGGAACGTGCCTGCAATTTCATTGATATACCAACCGCGAGTGAACACGCCAATGAGCATAGCGACTAGTCCACCCACAAACACGACCATCGTAAGAATGTTGCGTTTGGTGAGAGAGTATTCGCTAAGCGGCTTGCTCAGTGCTTCCGCGTTATCCGGCTCTTCAAACTCCATTTTGACGACGCGTTTGCAGATATACAGCGAGAGCAGTGCAAGTGACGAAAGCACCAGCAACGTACGTAGCCAAGCGCCAGAGAAGGTCGGCAGTTCCGCGATCCCTTGAGCAACCCCCACGGTATAGGGATTGATGGGCGAGAGCGCAAAACCAATCCCAATACCACCAACGGCCATAGCGGTACCCACCAAACTGGAGCAGCCAATGGCGCTGGCGATGAGAACCGCAATGGGGACTAATGCAATGTTGTTTTCAAACCCGACGGCGACACCAAAAAAGCCGTAGATAAAGGTACCGACGACAATAATCACGTTACGCCGCTCAACGCCAACACGATTAACCGCTACGCCGATCGCGTTCTCTAACGCGCCGGTCTTTTGCAGAATATGAAACAGACCACCGGCGATAAAGACGATAAATAGATACTGCGAGGCGGAGATAAGCCCTTCAGGAATCGCCACAAAAATATTGAAGAGTGGGATGTTGGCAACGTCTTCCAAGTAGGCAAAAGAGCCCGGCACCACCACCGTTCGGCCATCTTGGGTAACACGTTCAAACTCACCAGCGGGGATAATGAAGGTCAGAAAATAGGTAGCAACCAGAATAATAAAGATTAGCACCATGGGGTCGGGAACCGCCTGATACCACTTTTTACGCGAGCCAGAGGCTGCCGCGGTTTGTTGTTCAGCCATGAGGATACCCTGTCTTGTGATGTGTCTCAGCGTTGACGCTCGTTGGCGCCTCACCTTGAATTTATCATGATAAATAGCAGGGTCAAGCAAGGCTGAATTTTCAAACGCCAGGAACGCGCCGATTAGACCGATTTGGAGGCCTTAATCGCACGCTTGTTTGTGGAAAAGGGAATTAACGTCGTTGCCAAGGCCAGCGCCGTTTGGCAGGAGTGTCGATCTGCTGGAGCGCACTAGAGAGTGGCAACATAATGGCACCCAGTTGGCGATAGCAGATCGCGCTGCTGAGCACCCCTGGGCACTGTTTGAGTAGCAGCTCGCACTGTTGCGAGGCGATATAGAGCTGTTCGGTGACGGCTGGGGCAAACAGCGGCTTGGACTGTTGGCAGCAGCGAGTGAGCTCCCGCGACAGCATGGAAAGCATGCTGGTATCCATCCAGCAGGGCAGCGGGTCTTCCAGGCGGCCGGCAATAGAATGCTGCACCGCTTCAAAAGAAGTGCGCAAAAATATGACCGTTTGGCGAAGTTGCCGCTGCTCGCTAGTCATTCCACTGCTCCCTCACGCTGGTTGCTTCCTGTGGGCATAATGTGGGCATAGACCCGACCATCTACTATTTGAAGTAAAGAGAGTGTTTCTCATTTGCATCTTTATTGACGATAGCGCTACTCCATCGACCTGTCAATGCTATGGCTATAAGGCGCAGTAGCTTATGAGCCCGCCTCAAACAGCTGCCAGTCGTTATTGGTCAGTGGTTTTGCTCCATTTTCAGTCACCACCACGGTGTCGCTTATGCCAACGCCCCACTGGCCGGGCACCCGCAGGCAGAGTGGCAGGTGAAACACCATGTTGGTTTCAAAAGTGCGGGCCTGCCCTTTGGCGATAAAGCCGGTGCCCTCCACCCAGCTAGGCGGAAACTGAGCGCCCACGGCATAGCCAAAGACACCGGAGAAAAAATACTGGTCACGCTGGGGAGCGAGTAGGGCATCAGCCGCCTAGGCCGCGGCATCAAAGGTATTGCCTGGACGCATGGCGTCGCAGAGCGCTTCAAACAGTGAGCGGCAAAGATCCCGAGTGGCGGAGAGAGCCGGGTTTGGAGCACCCGTCACGGCAGTGCGCATCATGGGTGCCGTATAGCGTTGATAGGCGGCGCCGAACTCTAGGAAAACCGGCTCGTTAGGCTGTATGACACGCCGCTTATGATTAACGTGAATCACCCCAATTCGGTGCCCGCTAGTCACAATTGGCTGGAGGCTCATAAACTCGCTGCCGTTTTCAAGCAGCGCTTTGGCGCCCACGGCGGCAATATCGTTATCGGTCATGCCGGGGCGAATACTCTGTATCGCGGTCTCTAACCCGAGAGCGGTGATTCGTGCGCTCTCTTGCAGCATTTCAAGCTCGGCGGGGCTTTTTACGATCCTAATCGCATCGACCACTGTGCCTGCTTCGCTAAAACGCTCACGGCTAATAGTCTGCATCAGCGCATCGATCACTCCAAAACGCAGCCCGCTGCTCCAGCCATCAATACCAATTTTCGAGCAAGGAGAAAGCAGGTCTGCCAACGGTGTGATGATTTCATCCAGGTTTTCCCAGCGGTAGCCGATGATCTCATCAACCCGCGCGGTGACCACTGCCGCACCGGTTTCAATTGAGGCGACTTGCAGCACTAGCCGCGCTTGGGTGCAAACCAAGCAGGCATGCACCGAGACTTCAAAAGTGTGGTAGCCGGTGAGGTAATTGATATCGGCGGGGTCGGTTAGCAGCAGCGCATCTAATCCATGCTCTGCCATGGCATTGCGCACCTTATCCAGGCGCACCTGGTATTCGGCAGCGGGAAAAGGCAGCTCACTTTGGGCGAGCGTTTCCGCAAGGGCTGTGCGGTAGTGGTGGTAATCCATAGCGACCTCCATTAATAGGTAAGGTCAGTATAGGCACCTGCTTTAAGCTCGCTTTTATCTGCCTCAACGCTAGCGGGTGAGCAGGAAGATCCCCTGAAAAAAGTAGAAGACCCCAATACCGGTCACGATCCAGCGCGTCCAGGTGCGGAAGTTGGCATCGGTGAGACGGTGTAAAATGCGGTTGCCGGTATGGGTGCCAAAGATTGCAAACGGCGCCGCTAGCAGCACAAGGCCCCATTCGCCGGTACTAAGCGCCATGGCGGCGCCGAGATAGAAGATGATTTTAATGCTGTGCGCCACTACCTGAATCATTGCCTTGGTCGCCACGACTTGGCGACGATCCATGCGTGAGCGCACAAAGAATATATCGATTAGCGGCCCGGAAACCCCTGCGGCTATCGTCAAACCGCCAGAGGCGATGCCGCAGCACAGTGCGTGGCTGGCGCGGTTGGCATCCAGGTGAAACCAGCGCTTGGGCAGCCATACCAAAATCGGCATGAGGCCAATCAAAATAGAGACGCTGGCGGCATTGGGGCTGTAGTTGAACAGCAGAAGCAGGCCCGCGGCGCTTAGTACACCCAGCGTCATAAAAGCGACGATAGGCCAGACAATATAGCGTCGCGATAGCCATGCTCGCGACCCATTCGCGGTGAGCTGTATAACGCCGTGCACCGCCATCGCCGTGCCCGCGGGAAAGATCAGCAGCAGAAACCATAGCAGTACCAATCCGCCCGCCATACCAAACACCCCGGAGAGCATCGAGGTAAAAAACACCACGCTAACCAGGGCAGCACCCATCCATAGTGACATCGTCAGCTTCCTTAACTACGACAGAATGGCCAGACCTGGTAAAACTTGCGGCATTGAAACTCCGCTTCGCAAGCATTGAGCTGGGCTTGGTAACGGTTAGCGCGAGCAGCTACTTGTCTCCCCGCACTCAATACCTGTGGTTTGCCGCGGTAAGAACCCCGCTGGTAGCCCCCCGCGCCTTCGTGATAGGCGTAGTAGAGGTGCTCGGGATTGCTGAGCGATATGCCCGCCTGCTGCTGGGAACGACGGTTGTACCAGCCAATAAAGTCCGTGGCGTGTTTCATATGAGTACGCCGGGCAAACAGGCTGCCCGCTTGATCCTCATACTCCCCCCAAACGGGGTCTTGGGCCTGGGCGTAGCCTTTGGCAGAAGAGGGCCGGGGGCCGGGGATAAAGCCTAGATAGTACTTGCGATCCGGGCGGATATGGCTACGAAACGAAGACTCCTGCTGAATAAACGCCATCTGGGTGGCGATCGGTGTGCCCCACTTCTCCTCTGATTCCTGGGCGTAGTCGTACCAACTGGGCTGCTCGCGGAAGATCTCGCAGATATTGCTTTGATCCTGAGGCGGGTTGGGCGCAAAGGTGGCGCAGCCCGAGAGCAGGAGCACAAGACTTAGTGATGCCCAGAGGCGAAGCCTAGCGAAAGCAGCCGAAGAGGCGACGATGAAATTATCAACAGGGTGACGCATAAAAGTCCTTGTGTATAAACCGTTCAAAGCTTGTGGATAAGGTGTTGAGAAACACTTCCTTCCTTACCTGTGCACTATTAATAACGCCTAGCGCAGCAGTGCTTCCAGGCTGCGACGCAGGCGCTGTGCTTCACGCACCAGCGTTTCCCCTGATAGCATGCCGACGCCCATTACTAAGCCGACGCGCGGATCGGTTGGTGCACACACTGGGCTTAATGGACGCACAATTAAATGCTCTTTCAGCAGTGACTGAGCGATTCCCACATCGTTAACGCCCGGCTCAAACTCGACGCAAAGGCTAATAGCACTGCTCGGTGGCGAAACGCTGCGCACCTGCGGCAGCGAACGTAGTTGATCATGCAGCACCTGTTGGCGCCCTAGGTAGTCGCGTTGAATGCGCCGACACCAGGCATCCAAATCACCATCAAAAATAAATTGTGCTAGTACGGCCTGATCCAGCATGCGTCCTTCGCGGAATAGTTCACTGCGCAAGCGGTTCATTGGCCCCGCTAAATGACGCGGTACCACTAAATATCCTAAGCGCAGTCCTGGAAACATCATCTTGGAAAACGAGCCCACCAGCAAGTGGCGCTCCGAGTGCGGGTCAAAGAGCAGATTGGAGTGGTCGTCGCGGTTAAACTCGTAATCATCTTCGACAATATACGCGGGCGCTAGGGCATCGCATAAGCGCTGTTTATCCACCGCACTGGTAGGCACGCTGAGCGGGTAATGGTGCGAGCCGGTCAAGTAGGCCAGCTTGACCGGGCCAGGAGCAGGCGGAAGCATGTGCCCCTGACCTGGCAGCCACGCCACCGGTTCGATTTCCAAACCTGCGGCGGTAAAGACGTTGCGCGCTCCCCAGTAGCAGGGCGACTCCATGGCAACAGTGTTGCCCACATCAGCCAACGCCACGGCGCATAGCTCAATGCCGTTATGGGTACCGTCAGTGATGATGATCTGTTCCGTGTCGCAACTAATATTGCGCCAGCGCGCCAGAAAATCGCGTATCGCGCGCTTTAATGGGCCGTAGCCACCGGTGGAGTAGGAGAGCAGCAGGGCGTTTTGCGGCACCGTTACGCTGGCGTAGAGCTGCCGCCATTTACGCATCGGGAATTGGGCGATATCGGGAATGCCGGGCACGAAGGCGCCGCTTTGGATCATGCTAGCGCCTGGGCCATCCAGCACCCGCTGGGCGCGTGATGAGAGCTGTGCATTGCCATGCAAGGAAAGGCTGGGCGTAACGGGCCGACACGTCCAGGTGCCTTGGCCGTGGGCGGTCTTAAGCAGTGCCTCCTCGAGTAGCGTATGGATTGCCAGCGCCAGGGTTTGGCGGGCAACGCCAAGGGCATCCGCCAACTGGCGATGGGAGGGCAGCCGCAGCCCGGCAGGCCACTGCTGGGTAATGGCTTGTCGCAATGCCTGCTCAATACGCACCTGCTTACTCAACCGTTCCGGTTGGAGTGCATAAAGCTGTACAAGTTGGTGCACGACCTCCTTACGATCCATTTGAACACCCCTTAATCCCGCTTAACCCGCTAACGGCGGGCACTTAGACGAAAGCCGTATGAAAATAGTGCACCCTTTCGGTGCGCATGAAAAGTGGTCTAGTCGAACGCAAAAGTGGTGCGTTCGCGTTTTCTCTCCCGCCTGCTAGCGTGTGGTCATCCTGTTTGGCGAAACCGTTAAAAACATGCCTATTCAAAGAGAGGCTGTTAAAACAGGATCAGGATACTGCGCCCCTGAGCGCCTACGACAACATCCAATAACTCGCAGGACAATTTCAAATGACCACATCCTCATCAGAACAGGAAGGGCTCGTCCGGGTACTCGCCCGTGGCGATGTATTAGCGCTGGCCTTCGGTGCCATGATCGGTTGGGGCTGGATTGTACTCACCGGTACCGCCATTCAATCCGCTGGCAGCCTAGGCGCCATTATAGCGTTTATTATCGGCGGTTTAGCGATTGTCTTGGTTGGCCTTACCTATGCTGAACTTGCCGCTGCGATGCCCAAAGTCGGTGGCGAGCACGTCTACAGCTACCGCGCCTTGGGCCACTTACCTTCTTTCTTGTGCACCTGGGCGATTATTCTAGGCTACCTAAGCGTGGTGGCCTTTGAAGCGGTAGCACTTCCCACAGTGATTGAACATCTGGCGCCCAACTATGCCGTCGGTCATCTGTGGACGATTGCCGGGTGGGAAGTTAAAGCCACCTGGGTAGCGGTAGGTGTAGGTGGCTCGTTGGTCATGATGATCATCAATTACTTCGGTGTGACCACCGCTGCGCTGCTGCAAAAGGTAGTGACTGGGTTAATTCTGCTGGTGGGGGTCATGTTTGTCACCGGTTCGCTGTTTGAAGGTGAAACCATCAATATGATGCCGCTCTTCACCCAGGCCGACACCGGCGTGTTCGCAGGCATTGTAGCGGTGCTGGTCATGGTGCCGTTTCTGTTTGTGGGGTTTGACGTTATCCCCCAGGCCGCTGAAGAGATCAATCTGCCCTATAAGGCCATCGGCAAAGTGCTGATGATGTCGGTGATTCTGGCGGTGGTGTGGTATGCGCTGATTATTCTGGCGACCAGCCTGGCGCTCAACAGCACTGAACTGGCGGCCAGTTCACTGAGTGTGCCGGACGCCATGGGAAGCCTGTTTAACGCCGCGTGGGCCAGCAACTTAATGGTCATGGCGGGTATTGCGGGCATTATTACTAGTTGGAACGCCTTCTATATCGGCGGCTCTCGGGCAATCTATGCCCTCGCTAAAGCAGGCATGCTACCTGCGCCGTTTGCCAAGCTGCATCCTCGCTACAGAACCCCTACTAATGCCATCTTTATGATGGGCTTTCTCTCCTGTTTGGCGCCCTTCTTTGGCCGCCCAGCATTGGTGTGGATCGTTAATGCGGGTGGCTTGGGCATCGTATTGGCCTACCTGTTTGTGGCGATCTCCTTTGTGGTGCTACGGGTGCGCGAGCCGGATATGCCCCGCCCATTCAAGGTAAGTAACGGCAAGCTGTGCGGCACCCTCGCTATCATTCTTTCTTTCGGTATGGCGTGCCTCTACCTGCCCGGTAGCCCGGCGGCACTGAGCGTCGCGGAGTGGACTATCTTTGCTGGCTGGGCGGTGCTGGGCATCGTGCTTTACGTGCATGCGCTGCGCACCTACGGGCGTGACTACAGCGATCGCCATATGCAAGTGGATCTGTAAGCCGTCCTACGAGATTTCTGGACTTAAGATTTTTAGGAGCAACGTATGAGCTTTATCGAACAGTGGTTGCACGATGCGGTTCCAGCCCTGGTGGGTGGCGAGTGGCGTACAGGTCAACAAACCTTTGCGGTGGATAACCCCGCCACCGGTGAAACCATTGCCCGGGTGGCGGATATGGGCGCCGATGATACCCGTGACGCCGTGGCCGCCGCCTACAACGCTGGCGCTGCCTGGCGGGCCACACCGGTCAAGCAGCGCTCGGCACTGCTACGGCGCTGGTTTGAGCTTATTAACGAACACGCCGACGACCTGGCCCGTCTGATGACCCTGGAGCAGGGCAAGCCGCTGACGGAAGCCAAAGGCGAAGTCACCTACGGTGCGTCGTTTATCGAGTTCTTCGCCGAAGAAGCCAAGCGTATGGCAGGAGAAACCCTACCAAGTCATGGCGCGGACAAACGCTTATTGGTTCTGCGCGAGCCGGTAGGTGTGGTGGCGGCAATTACCCCATGGAACTTCCCGCTGGCGATGATTACCCGCAAGTGCGCCCCGGCCCTGGCGGCGGGCTGCACCGTGGTGATCAAGCCCGCCGAAGCCACGCCGCTCACCGCGCTTGCCGCCGCTTACCTGGCGCTGGAAGCGGGCCTGCCTGCAGGCACCATTAACGTGATTACTGCCTCAAAACCGGCAGCGGTGGGTGAGGTGCTCACCACGGATTCACGGGTGCGCAAAGTCTCGTTTACCGGCTCCACCCCGGTGGGTAAGCACTTGCTTGCCCAGTGCGCCAGTACAGTGAAGAAGGCCGCCATGGAGCTGGGGGGCAACGCGCCGTTTATCGTGTTTGACGACGCCGATGTAGATGCCGCTGTTGATGGCGCAATCGCCTCCAAATTCCGCAACGCTGGGCAAACCTGCGTATGCACCAATCGCTTCCTGGTGCAGGACGGCATTTACGATACGTTTGTCAGCAAGCTCACCGAGCGAGTGAACGCACTGAAGGTTGGCGATGGCCTGGCGGATGGCAGCATTATCGGCCCGCTGATTAACCAAGCAGCGGTAGATAAAGTGCAGCGCCATGTGGACGACGCAGTGAACCAGGGTGCTCGGCTGCTCTGCGGTGGTAAGCCTCACGCCGCAGGCGAGCGCTTCTTCACTCCCACGGTGCTGGCGGATGTGACCACCAAGATGGCCGTGGCCGACGAAGAGACCTTCGGCCCGGTCGCGCCGGTGTTTCGCTTCCAGCGCGATGAAGAAGCCATTGCCATGGCCAACGATACACCCTTTGGCCTGGCGGCTTACTTCTACGCTACGGATTACCGCCGCATCTGGCGCACCATGGAGCAGCTGGAGTACGGCATGGTCGGTGTGAATGAAGGGTTGATCTCCACCGAGTTGGCGCCGTTTGGCGGCGTTAAAGAGTCCGGGTTGGGTCGCGAAGGCTCCCACCACGGTCTTGATGAATTTACTGAACTTAAATATGTCTGTGTTGGCGGTTTATAAGGAAAGCTATGATGACTAACCAAGAATTGAACGACCTGAAAAACCGCTACGTGGCTAACGGTGCTGCCACGCCGACAACCCAGTTTGCCGAGCGCGCTGAAAATGCTGAGCTGTGGGATGCCGACGGCAACCGCTGGATCGACTTCGCGGGCGGTATTGGTGTGCTGAACTTGGGCCACCGCCACCCGAAAATCGTCGCCGCCGTTGAAGCGCAGCTCAAGAAAGTTATGCACACCAGCGCCGCGGTCATTTCCTACGCGCCCTATGTGCAGCTGTGCCAAAAGCTCTGCGAACTAAGCCCGGTGCGCGGCCCTGAGCGCAAAGCGATGCTGGTCAACACCGGTGCCGAAGCGCTGGAAAACGCCGTGAAGATTGCCCGCGCTGCCACTGGCCGCACCGGCATTATTACCTTCGACGGCGCTTTCCACGGACGCACCATGATGACCCTGGCCATGACCGGCAAGGTGCTACCGTACAAGAACGACTTCGGCCCGATGCCGGGCGACGTGTTCCGCGCCCCATTCCCGAATCCGCTGCACGGCATCAGCGAAGAAGCGTCTTTGGATGCCATTCGCACGCTGTTCAAAACCGATATCGCCCCGCACCGTACAGCGGCCATCGTGATTGAGCCGGTTCAAGGTGAAGGCGGCTTCTATATTGCGTCACCGGATTACCTTAAAGCGCTGCGCGCGCTGTGCGACGAGCACGGCATTCTACTGATCGCCGATGAAGTGCAGTCCGGCTTCGCCCGCACCGGCAAGCTATTTGCCCTCGAACATAGCGACATCGAAGCGGATATTCTCACCACCGCCAAAAGCCTCGCTAACGGCATGCCGCTGTCGGCTGTTGTGGGTACCGCCAAGGTAATGGACGCCTCCGGCCCCAACTCGCTAGGCGGCACCTACAGCGGCAATCCGCTCTCCTGCGCGGCAGCGCTGGCGGTGATCGAGGTGATCGAAGAGGAAAATATTCTTGAGCGCAGCGAGCAGATGGGCAAGATGCTCGCGGAGCGTTTTGCTGTTTGGGAAGAGCGATTCCCCGCCGTTGCCCACGGCCGCCAGCTAGGCGCCATGGCAGCGTTCGAATTGCTCGATAGCGAAGGAAAACCCGATACAGCGCTAACCGGTGCGCTCTGTGCCAAAGCCCGCGAGAAAGGCCTGATCCTTCTCTCCTGCGGCTTCTACGGCAACAGCATCCGCATTCTGGTGCCGCTAACCGTCTCTTCCGCGGTGTTGGAAGAAGGGCTCAGCATTATCGAGCAGTCCCTGGAAGCGCTTAGCTAATACTCTTCTAAGCATCACAAAGCCCGCCCTCGTCAAACAGTGAAAGCTGTTGGCGAGAGCGGGTTTTTATTTCATGGTGGGGAAAGTTTTGGGGTTGCAGTGTGATTATGAGCCACTACCCCTACAGTTTTGTTTAAACCTAGATAACCACTGAGTGGGAGTAAGACCGAAGGCTTTCTTGAAGTGATTTGTCATATGGCTCTGGTCATTGAAACCAGCTGAAACTGAGGCGTACGACAACGAATAACCATGGGTCAAATAGCGTTTTACGAACGCAAGACGCCGCATGGTCAAGTAACGGTATGGGCTTGTTCCATATAATGCCCTGAAATCTCTTGATAAACTCCACTTTTCACGGCCGCTCACCAACGCTAAATCATCAAGTGTGATATGAGAATCCAATGAATCGTGGATATATTCTCTAGCCTTTTCTGCAGCGTTATAGTCGTATGCCACCCTACCTCTTTTGTGACCGGCAACAGCAGAGAGAACATTGGCTAGTTCGAAGACGATATCTTCCCCTTCAAGCTGCTCATGAGCAGTTTGGAGGTCATTCATAAGAAATTCTGTGGCGGCATAAAGCCGAGGGTCTGTGCTAACGCCACCCTTTATGTAGGGTAAGGTGCGGCCACCAAGCACCGCTTGAAGAGCAAAGGGTTCAATATACATGATGCGGTAGTGGAAGCCGTCATTCGTTCCAGCCTCACCGTCGTGGAGTTCATCAGGATGAATCACAATGGTATTGCCAGGTAAGCTAGTTCTTTTTTCACCTCGGTAATTGAAGCAATGAACCCCTGCAAGGGTTCTACCTACAGCATACGTATCGTGCCGATGGGGCTCGAAAGCAACGCCAGAAAAAAAGGCTTCAAATCTTTCTATCTGTGTATTAAAAGAATTTAGCATAGGCGGTAAGTTATCGGCTTCTGTCTGACTGCAGGGTTATCATGCAACGGAATATATGAATAAGTAAAGCTAGTGAGCCAATTTTGACAGTTTATATAGCCTGTCCTTGAAGCGCTCTCGTATTGCGGGCTATTCAGCTCAATACGTAATATAGAGTGGTGGCGACGACTGTTGTTAGGAATAGTCCACTTTTTAATATAACTGCCAATATGCCTACTGCAATAAAAGAAAAAATAGATAGGTTAAGCCCGTTAGCCATCTCTGGTATCACGATGTAAGTGATGAAACAAATAAAAATAGAAGTAGGCAATATTTCCTCAATTAGATACTGGGCTTTTGCGCCGAAGTTAATCGTGAACAAAGAGGGCAGAACTCTTACCATGACACTTGTAAGTAGAAGAGCCAAAATCACCAAAAAATTATCTGCCATATTTGTTCCTCAATATTTTCTATTCAGTAGATAGGAGATAGTGGATAATAGAATGATGGAGGGGATCCAAAAGTAGATGCCACCAAGGGTGTAATAGAAAAGCCCGCTTATTAAAAAGCCTAACGTTGCCTTTGGAACAGTTATCAAACCACTTTTATAAGGTCGGTTTTGAAGATACGAGATGGCAAGAAAAAGAAGCACCAAGCTCGCAGGAATACTGGCATTGATGTCGTCAGGTAAAAGGTTGGGAAACAGCCCAGCTATAATGCCGCCTGCTACCCCAAAGAGTATCCAGGACAAGAAAATGGTGAAGCGAATTATCAGCATGGCTCTTTGGTTATGTCCCTGCTCAATAGCGTACGCTTCGTCGCCGAGTGCATGGGACGCAAAAACCTTAAGCAGCTTGTTTTTTGGTAATTTTTTTGAGCATGAAAGCGAAATTGCAAAATATCGGCTATTGATCATAGTGGTAACGAAAGCAATAGTTAAAAAACTGGCCCCAGACTCAGAGAGAGGTAGAGCGGCAAACTGCCCGCTCCCAGAAAAGCCTAGTAGGCTTACGAGAAAAATTTCGACAATGCTCCAGTCTGCTTTGTAAGTAGTAAAGCCGAATAGCATGCTAACAGGTGCTATTGCAAAGATGGCCGTCAATAGCAGCGGAAGCAGAACCCGATACTCTGCTGTATTTGAAGCAGAGAGCACTTTTTTGGTGTTTAAATATTTATTCATCATTGCCAATCACTTTTTCCCAAGATGTAAATTTTTTAGTTATGGCTAATGGGCTTACAGCAGAACATTGAAGCTAGCTGCTATGCTGGAAGCGTATGGGAAAAGTTGATAAGCGTATTGTAAGATCGTGCAGGTTTGTTGAGAGCGGAGTGAGTCTAGCCGTTATGGTTTTTCAATATTTTGTTTTCGTGCGTTGGCTTGGGCATCGCTGGCTGGCGAGTTTATCCACAATCACTTGGCTGGCTTCTTTGGTCGGGTTCAATGGCGAATACGGGCAACGTGGGGCCCGCCGCGGCTGCGTTAGCAAACGGCGCGTGATCATGAATGCGTACTCGCGTTTGAACCAAACGACCTGGATAGGTGCCTTAGCCATTAATAATACTGATACCTGACGGTTGAGAGCTATTCGCCGCTAAGTCTATTCGCCACTATGCCATGACGTTACCATCAAGGTAGCGTTTGCGTAATCAATCCAGCAGGATCAACTCTGCAGGAACAAACCAGTAGGAGAGTAACGATGTATATCGCGATGAACCGTTTTCGGATTGCCCCAGGCCGCGAAGAGGATTTTTTAGAGGTGTGGCGTAACCGCGACTCTCACTTGGATGAAGTGCCGGGCTTTAAACAGTTCAAGATGCTGCAGGGTGAAAGCCAGGAAGATCACACCGTGTTTATCTCCCACAGCGTGTGGGAGTCGGAAGAAGCCTTCCGCGCCTGGACTAAGTCAGATGCGTTCCGGAAGGCCCATGCCAATGCCAAGTCACCCGAAGGTATTTATCTTGGCCCACCAAAGTTTGAAGGTTATGAGGTGGTGCTGTAAGGCGTGTACGGCTAAACGAAGCAGGTTATCAGCGGGGTGGTTGCCCCGCTTTGAGGGCTTTAAAACAATGCCAAGCCAATAGAGAGCAGTACGCTATAAAGCAGCGTTGAAATGGCCGTTTTCTTCAGCATATTGGTCAAAATCTCGCCATTACGGGTATGGCTCAAAGTTCTGGCCGCGTCAGTTAGAGGTTTGGCCACCAGCAGGCAGCTCCATCCCTCCCACGGTACCGGCAGTACAACTAAATAGATCAAGGTGAGTAGCAGCGCGATGCCCAGCAGCGCCCAGTGGTAGCTAATCGCCTTAGTGCGGCCTAACCGCACCGCCAGGGTGATTTTGCCATTGCGTGCATCGCTCTCTATATCGCGCACGTTATTCACATTGAGCACGGCGGTGGCCAGCAGGCCGCAGGCGGCGGCAGGTAGAAATGGTAGCCAGCTTAACTGCTGTACATGCAGATAGTAGGTGCCCAAGACGCCAAGCAGACCAAAAAACATAAAGACCGCAATGTCCCCAAACCCTCGGTAGCCATAAGGGGTGCCACCTAGACCAACGGTATAGGTCACTGCTGCCAACAGGGCCGCAGCCCCTAAGAGAATGAAGATGAGGATTTGCCCCCACTGATTTCCAAACGCGGCGACTAGCAGTAACAGCCCCAGTAACGCGGCAAACGTTGCCACAATGATCATTCCCGTGCGCATTTTTTCCGCGCTAAGCAAGCCAGAAGAGACCGCTCTTGCAGGCCCTATACGCTGTTCGTCATCAGCACCCGATGCAGCATCACCGTAATCGTTGGCTAAATTAGACAGCACTTGAAGCGCAATGGCGGTCAGTAGGGCAAGCACAAGCACTGCCATATTAAGAGCATCCACACTCGCGGCTAGCCCAGTACCTAGCAGAATGGAAGCACACGCTAGCGGTAGCGTTCGGGGGCGAGCGGCTAACACCCAGGCTTGGTAGTGGCGGCGCTTACTATTTTGATCCATTCCGTTGATATTCCTGTTGACCGTTTTCATTTAATAAACATTCGGCAATGTATGATTAAGTGCGGAAAAGTAGATCTAAGTCAAAATATGCCGCGTCATCTTGTCCCACACTGCAAGCACCCCTTGAGTAGGAGTTTACGCGATGATTGGCGACTTATTTAGACATAACAAATATATGGCGGTAGTTTGGTTACTGCTACGGCTCTATTTAGGCATCACCTGGCTAACCTTAGGCATCGGTAAAATGACCGGAGGCTTTAACGCCGAGGGCTTCTTAAGCAATGCTGTCGCCAACCCTGTGATGCGCGAGGGAAGCGCGGTTTACCCTAATTATGTCGCCTTTCTAGAGAATTTTGCGTTGCCCAATGCGGATGTCATTAATTTCATTATACCGCTGGGAGAAGTGTTAGTTGGCCTGGGTTTGATCGTTGGTGTGCTGACCTCGTTTGCTGCATTTTTCGCCATCGTGATGAACATGTCGTTTTTGATGGCAGGCACGGTGTCCACTAATCCATGGATGATTGCGCTGACTTTCTTGTTGCTGGTGGCGGGTGCCAATGCGGGGCGGTTGGGTGGCGATCGGTGGGTGCTGCCCTATATGAAAAAAAAAGCTAGGCTTGAAGTACGCTGGTAGTTAATTGAAAACGCGGGTCTAACAGGCGAATTATGCACGTTACACACCCTATTGAAGCACTCAAACATCAGCTTGATGCGCTTCGTCATACGGATAAAAAAGGGTTTATGCGCCTAAATACGCCCTGTCAGGTCGGTAACCTGATGGGGTGGTTAAACGTGCAAAGCGTTTATCCCCGTCTCTATTGGCAATCCCGTGATGCTGGCGCCGTTGAGTATGCTGCGCTAGGGGTTGTTAGGGCGTTTGATTCGCTAGCCGCGCTGCAGGCCGACCTTGCCACACTGGCCGATAGTGGTGGCGAGCAGCCGGACTACTTCGGGGGCATGGCCTTCGACCCCGGTACGCCAGGGTGGGAGCACTTTCCGGGCTGCCACTTTTTGCTGCCGCGTATAGAGCTTAGGCGCCAGCAAGCGGGGGTGATGTTATCACTCAATCTGCGCTTTGATGATTGCTGCCCAGAGGCCGAGATAGCCCAGGCTCGTGCCTGTTTGGCTGCGCTGGAAGAGGAGCAACGGCTGCCTTGTTGGCTGCCTCATGTTTATCAGCGTGAAGACCATCCTGCGCAGAAAGAGTGGGCGGCGTCGGTAGAGCAGGTCACCCATCCTGATCACCTGAGTCACACACCCAAGGTGGTGCTCTCACGGGAGACGTGCCTAACCACACCTGAAACGCCCAGCCCTTGGGCGCTGCTAGCACGCTGGCAGGCCGGTGCCGCCGACTGTTTTCACTTTGGCGTCCAATTTACTCCCCATGAAGCCTTTATCGGCTGCCCGCCGGAACGGCTCTACAAGCGTAAAGGTAGGCATTTAATGACCGAGGCGCTGGCGGGTACCACTCGCCGTGGGCGGGATGCCCAGCAAGATCAAGCGCTTGCCGATGAACTGCTTGCCGATAAGAAAAACAGTCTGGAAAACCAGTGTGTCTATCAGCAGCTTTTGACCCAGCTTGAGTCGCTCTCTTCTCAAGTGGACATGGGCGAGGCGCATATTGTTAAGCTGCGCTCGGTGCAGCATATCCGTCGTCTGATTCACGCCGAGTTGCACCGAGACGTCACCGACCAGCAGTTGCTAGCAGTGCTGCCGCCTACCCCGGCGGTAGGCGGCGTTCCCCGCGAGTCGGCGCTGGCATTTATTCGCCAACATGAGCGCCATCGACGCGGTTGGTATGCGGGCGTTTTCGGGCGAATTAGTCACACCAGCAGCGATCTGTCGGTGGCCATTCGCTGCGCCCATATCGGCCCAGAAGCGATTCGTCTTTATGCCGGTGCAGGCATTGTGGCAGGCTCCCAGCCAGACGAGGAGTGGCACGAACTGGATACGAAAATTGCTGACATTATGTCGCTGCTTGGGATGGGATAACGTAGATGACAGCACTGACATCGGACGGTTTTGTGAAGAGTGGTTTTATGGAAGAGTACGCCACCTTTAATCATATATGGGCGGCACTAATACTGGAGGAACTCTACCGCTTAGGCGTGCGCGATGTAGTCCTGGCGCCAGGCTCCCGTTCATCGCCTTTGACTATGTCCGCCAGCGAGCATGCCGGGCTGCGCTGCCACTGCCATTTTGACGAGCGTGGACTGGGGTTTATGGCGCTGGGCATTGCCCGGGGCAGTCAGCGCCCGGTCGTTATTATCACTACCTCAGGCACTGCCGTGGCCAACCTTTACCCGACGGTGGTGGAAGCAAATTTACTCGGCGTCCCGCTTATTGTGCTCTCTGCCGACCGCCCTATTGAACTGCTGGATAACGGCAGCAATCAGGCGATTGATCAGCGGGATATATTCTCCCGCCATACCATTGTTCACCACGACCTGCCGCCGCCGGATGCTGAGATAAAAGCAGCGTTTCTACTCAGTACTGTTGATCAAGCCGTTGATCAGCAACGCCGTACCTCTGGGCCGATTCACATTAATTGCCGTTATCGCGAACCGCTTTACCCCGGCAACTGCCTGGTGGATGCCAGTGACTATCTCGCCCCGCTAAGGGACTGGCTGACGACTTCAAAACCGTGGAGTGATTGGTCATCCAGCACTGCGGTTCCAGCGCTCAACAACGAGTGGGAAACGTTTGCCCAACAGCGTGGCCTGATTGTTGTTGGCAGGGTTGAAGATAGTGTTGATGACTCCCAGCAGGGGCAGCAGATTGTTGAGCTATCCAAGCAGTTGGGTTGGCCGCTACTGGCCGACATACAGAGCCAAATTCATTTTGACCCTCACAATCTGATTCACTTTGATCTGGCGCTGCATGATGAGCGTTTCAGCGCTGAGCTCGCCAAAGCCGAGGTGCTGCTGCAGTTTGGTGGGCGATTAATCTCCAAGCGGCTAACGCAATTTATTGCTCAGCAGCCGTGGCAGGATGCCTGGTTGGTTGATCCACTGCCCCAGCGGCTGGATCCCGACTACTGCGTTAAGCGCCGTTTGATATGCTCGCCCGCCGACTTTATAGCCGCTTTGCCAACGATACCTGAACAACTCTGCTGGCATCAGCTGGCCAGCCTCCAACGACGCACTAGTCAGCTTGTGGAAGAGCGCTGTACAGCATTCTCAGAGTTGGGTGTTTGTCACCTTTTAGCGCAGTTGGCTGAAGGGCAGTTGTTTATAGGCAATAGCCTGCCCGCGCGGCTAATGAATATGCTGGGTACGCATCGCCAAACGCCGGTACGGGTATTTGCCAATCGCGGGTCTTCCGGTATTGATGGTCTTATTGCCACGGCTTACGGCCTCAGTTGCACATGCTCAGAGCCGACTACTATTGTGCTGGGGGATACCAGCGCACTGCATGATCTCAACAGCTTGGCGCTGTTAAAGCAGGCCACGCAGCCTCTGGTGGTGGTTATCCTCAATAACGATGGTGGCAGTATTTTCCATATGCTGCCGGTGCCTAAAGAAGACGATCTGCTGGAGCGCTATTATCGCCAGCCCCACGGCTTGCACTTCGAGCATGCGGCGAAGATGTTTGGGCTTGGCTACTTCGCGCCAGAGTCACTGGATGCCTTTATGGCGGCCTACACTCAGGCTTTGCAGGCGGGCGTTACGTTGATTGAGATTAACGTGCCCCATCAGCAGGTGGCCAATGATCTCAAGCATCTTGGCGCAGCGATTCGAGGGGAGCCGCGTGAGCAGTAAACCTCAGGCGCCGACTCTGGTAATGCTCCACGGTCTGTTGGGCGATGCTCAGGACTGGGGTGAGGTCATCGCTGACTTGGAAGGCATCAACTCCCTCGCGCTGGATTTACCCGGCCACGGCCAGAATCACCACGTGCAGGTAGGCTCTTTTGAGGCCTTTCACCACTGGCTTGGCGATACACTGATAACTCACGGTGTTCGCCATTACTGCCTACTGGGTTACTCCCTGGGCGGGCGCTTGGCGCTGTACCATGCCAGCCGTCAGCCACCGGGGCTGGAAGCACTCTGGCTGGAGAGTGCCCACCCAGGGCTGCCCGCCAGTGAGCGCTCTGCCCGAATTGCGCACGATGAGCACTGGGCAACACGCTTCGAGCAGGAACCATTGGAAAACGTACTTGCCGACTGGTACCAGCAGCCGGTGTTCGCCGACTTAACCGAGGTTCAGCGCGGTCGGCAGATTCAACGTCGGCTAGCGAATCATGGGTCAGCTATTGCCAGCATGCTGCAATCAACTTCCTTGGGTCAACAGCCTACGCTTTGGCAGTGGCTGGAAAGCACCTCGCTACCGGTGGGGTACTTTTCGGGGCAGCGGGACATCAAGTTCCACACTCTGGCGTCTCATCTGGCAACAATGGCCCCGCGCCTGCGCCATATTACGCTGGAAGGGGGCCACAATCTTCATGCTGAGCAACCTGAGATGATTGCTCAGCAGCTCAATGCCTGGTATCGCACGCTAGGCTAATGTTTATCAGCTGATCACCATTAACCAGGGCAGGCCGACCACCAGCCAAATTACCAGAAATAGCAGCCCGAAGATCGCCCCTAGGCGCCAAAAGAGCGCGCTGGGCAGGTAGCCGCTGCCGTAGTAAACCGGGCTTGGCCCTGTGCCGTAGGGGGTCAGAATGCCCATAAAGCCAAGTGTGGGTAGCAGTAGCAGAACAAACATCTGCATATCCAGACCGGCAATGCCTGATGCCGCTGCCAGAATCACCGGTAGCAAGGCGGTAACGTGGGCAGTAACACTGGCAAAGAAGTAGTGCAGTAGATAGAAAATGACCACCAGCGCCACCATGGCCATTAGAGGGTTGAAGTGGCTTATTTGCCCGCCAACCACATTGCCAAACCAGTTAACGAACCCTACTTGGCTGAGCCCGCCCGCTAGTGCCACCAGAGTGGCAAACCATACAAAGGTATTCCAGGCTGCTCGGTTATCGAGAATATCGCTCCAGGTCACAATGCCGGTTAACAGCATGCCGCAGATCACCACCAAGCCTACCAGCGACCCAGAGATAATATCGCCCGCAAAAATCCATAGCAGCAGGGCGGTGACCACCATAATGACCAGCATTATTTCATGGCGGGTCAGTGCTCCCAGCTTGGTTAACTCCTGCCCCGCCCAGTCGGAGATTTCATTCCCCGCTTTCACTTCGGGCGCGCATAGCCAGTAGCTCAGCAGCGGCACCAGCAGGAGCAGCAGAATGCCGACAGGTGCTACTGCCATAAACCACTGCCCCCAGTTGATATGAATACCTGTCGCGCTCTCGGTTAGCGCGATCGCCAATAGATTGGGCGCCAGAGCGGTCAAAAATAGCGAACTGGTCACACAGGTGGAAGCCAGCGCGGTCCACATCAAAAAGCTGCCCATGCGCTTCATGCTGGGGTCATTGGGGTGCGAATCGTAAAGCGGCGGCAGGTTGCGAATCACGGGGTAGATCGTGCCTGCGCTACGTGCGGTGTTCGAGGGCGTAAACGGCGCCAGAATGCCATCGGCAATCATCACCGCGTAGCCAAGAGTCAACGTACGTTTTCCCATTGCCTTGACCAGCCAAAGCGATATTCGCCTGCCGAGTCCGGTTTTTTCATACCCCAAGGCAAACATAAATGCGCCGAAAATCAGCCATACGGTGGAATTGGTAAAGCCCGACACCGCCCATGAGAATGCCTGGTTAGCAGCACTGAATCCGTCAGTCGCCAGTTGCTCCGGAGAGAACAGCACCCACCGGGAAAGTAGTGCCACCAGGGTAACGCCGACCAGGCCCACCACTGCGCCCGGCAATGGTTCAAGAATAAGGCCAACCACACAGCCGAGGAAAATGGCGAAAAAGTACCACGCATGAGGCGCAAGCCCCAGGGGAGTGGGTATCAGCGCGACGATGATAGCAACTGCTAGCGGCGCTAACAGTTTCCATCGCGGCGAGGGTTGAGCATCGGTCGTCATGCGGCACCTCTCTTCAGTGTTGGTAGTGTGCTCTTTTTGCTTGGTGGGCAGTGGTCTGCCCGGCAGTGAGTGATTTGAAGAGTAGGCGGTGCAGCACTAGGGTAAAAGTGATGCTAGCTCGATTCCTCCCTTTCTTGATGTACATCAATAGTCCTTTGGACTAATGAACAGGGCCTTCCCCTTGTATGGTAAGTTCGAATAGACAAGACGGCAGCGCAGATTGCCGCCAGTACCACCTTTGACTTGGCTAATGAAGGGGCTTTTCATGCAACAGCGAGATTTTGATATCGTCATTGTTGGTGGGGGTGGTGCAGGCTTACGCGCTGCTATCGGGGCTGCCGAGCAGGCCAAAGAGCAGGGCACTCCCCAGCGCATAGCGCTGCTGTCCAAGGTTTACCCCATGCGTTCCCATACCGTGGCGGCTGAAGGTGGCGCTGCCGCCGTCACCAGTGCCGAAGATTCCCACCAAGCGCATTTCGACGACACGGTGTCAGGCGGTGACTGGCTGGTTGAGCAGGGCGTCGTCGACTACTTTGTTCATCACGCTTATCAAGAATTGGTGCAGATGGAGCGCTGGGGCTGCCCCTGGAGCCGTAAAGGCGATGGCCAAGTGCAGGTGCGCCGCTTCGGGGGCATGAAAACCGCACGCACCTGGTTTGCGGCCGACAAAACCGGCTTTCATATGCTCCACACCCTGTTTCAGACCTCGCTGAAGTACCCAGAGATTGAGCGTTTTGATGAGTTCTTTGTGCTCGATCTGGCGGTACACGAAGGTGCGGTTATTGGCGTTATAGCCCTGCAGATCGCTACCGGTGAACTGACCCTGCTGCGCGCTAAAGCGGTGATTCTCGCTACCGGCGGCGCAGGGCGCTTGTTCCGCTTCAATACCAACGCGGGAATTGTCACCGGCGACGGCATGGCGATGGCCTATCGTCACGGTGTGGCGTTGCGGGATATGGAGTTTGTCCAGTACCACCCCACCGGCCTGCCCGGTTCTGGCATTTTGATTACCGAAGCGTGCCGGGGCGAAGGCGGCATTCTGCTCAATAAAGAGGGCTACCGCTATCTGCAGGATTACGGCCTGGGCCCAGAAACTCCGCTTGGCAAGCCGGAAAACAAATATATGGAACTGGGGCCACGGGACAAACTCTCCCAGGCCTTCTGGCAAGAGCAGCAGGCGGGCCGCACCGGCAAGTTTGGCGACAGCGATGTGGTCTATCTCGACCTGCGCCACTTGGGTGAAAAGTACATTCTGGAGCGCCTACCGTTTATCTGTGAACTGGCTAAATCCTATATCAATGTTGATCCGGTGAAAGACCCCATTCCCATTCGCCCGGCGGTTCACTACACCATGGGTGGGATTGAGACCGACCCTCAGTGCGAAACCTCCATTGCCGGGCTTTACGCCGCCGGGGAGTGTGCTTCAGTTGGTTTGCACGGTGCCAACCGCCTGGGCTCCAACTCGCTGACCGAGCTGCTGGTATTTGGCCGCTTAGCCGGTGAACAAGCGAGCCAGCGAGCGGCCAAAACCGAGTGGGCTGATGAGCGCTTGCTGGAAGCCCAGGGCGATCGCCAACAAGCCAAGCTGTTGCGGCTCTGTGACGGAACCGAGGGGGCAGAGAATTGGGTAGCACTCAAGCACGCCATGGTGCAAGCCATGGAGAGTGGCTGCGGTATTTACCGCACTGAAGAGGGCATGCGCCATTCGCTGGATACCATGCGTCAGCTACGTGAGCGCTTTAATAAGGTTCGCGTTAATGATACCAGCAAGATATTCAATACCGAGCTACTGGAATGTCTTGAACTGGAGTGTGGCCTGGATATTGCCGAAGCCTCTTGCTTAGGGGCGCTTGAGCGTCGTGAATCCCGTGGTGCCCATCAGCGCCTGGATGAAGGTATGCAGAAACGCGACGACGTTAACTACCTCAAGCACAGCCAAGTGTTTTATCAAGGCGATGCCCATGCCGAGCTACACTGGCAGGATGTCGATGTGCGGTTTTCCGCCCCGGCGGAGCGGGCTTATGGCGATGCGGGCAAGGGGGGCAAGGCATGAACACCCAGCAGATCAGCACCAAACAAATCAGCGTTAAACGCTATTTGCCAGACAGTTCGGCTGAGTCCTACTGGCAGCAGTACGAACTGCCGGTGGACGACAGCACCTCTTTGCTGGATGCCCTCAACCACATTAAAGAACAGCTCGATAGCACGCTGAGCTACCGCTGGTCGTGCCGGATGGCGATTTGCGGCTCCTGCGGGGTCATGGTGAATGGCATTCCCAAGCTCGGCTGCAAAACCTTCCTGCGCGATTATGAAGGCGAGATCCGCATCGAGCCGCTATCCCACTTCCCGGTGCAGCGGGATTTGGTGGTGGATATGGAGATATTCCTTGAGCACCTGGCCGCGGTTAAGCCCTACCTGATTGATGACAACCCGGTAAAACCGTATGACCCCCAGGCGCCGGAAACCTATCAGCAGTCCCCTGAGCAGCTCGCCCGCTATAAGCAGTTCGCTAACTGCATTAATTGTGGCCTCTGCTACTCGGCCTGCCCGCAGTTTGGCTTGAATCCTGAGTTCCTTGGCCCGGCGGCGCTAACGCTGGCCCACCGCTACAATCTGGATAGCCGCGACCACGGCAAGAAGCAGCGCATGGCCGAACTTAACCGCCACGAAGGCGTTTGGAGCTGCACCTTTGTGGGCTTCTGCTCCAAGGTATGCCCCAAACACGTTGACCCCGCCGCTGCGGTCAATCAGGGCAAGGTCGAAGCGGCCAAACACACACTCATTGCGCTGTTTAAAGGGTAGGGGAGGAACGTCATGGATAAATCATCATCGCAACGCCTGCCGCCACTGAAACGCAACTGGTGGCTGAAACACCGCTTTTTTAAACTCTACATGCTGCGCGAAGCCACTGTGCTGCCGCTGGTGTTTTTCACGCTCTGCTTACTCGCCGGTATGGTTGCTCTTCTTCAAGGGGCAGAAAGCTGGCAGGGGTGGATCGCCTTTATGGGCTCCCCCATCGTATTAGTGCTGAATCTTCTAGCGCTGGCCGCCAGCCTGTTTCACGCCGCCACCTTCTTTGTGCTGTTCCCACGGGTAATGCCGCTGCGTATCGCCGGGCATAGCTTGCCTGATCAGGCCATTGTTGCTGGTCAGTGGGCAGGGGTAGTGGCGGTCGCACTGCTGTTTATCTGGCTATTCGGGAGGGCGTAATTATGGAAAAACTAGCCATGAATAAACACAACACTCAGCATAAACAAGCCTTTGATGAGCCGCTCTGGTGGGGGCTGTTTAGCGCGGGTGGCGTCTGTTTTGCCGTCTTTCTACCTGCTGTGATTCTCTTTATCGCCGTTCTACTGCCCCTTGGCCTGCTGCCTGCCGAGGCGCTGAGCTATGAGCGGGCATCGGCACTGCTGTTCAGCGTACCGGGCTTTCTGTTTGTGGGGGCGGTAGTTTGCTTGCCGCTTTTTCATGCCGCCCACCGCCTACGCCATGGGATGTTTGATATCAGCGTGGGCAATGACATACTCAATAAAAAGCTAATGTACGGTGGTGCTGCGCTGTTAAGCATTGTGGCGCTGGGTCTAGTCGTCACAGGCATGCTGGGTTAAACGGCTCGCTGTAAGCATTTCGCCCTAACAGATAAGAAGAGACAGGCATGATCAAAGGACTCACTGAAACGGAACTCTATGCGCCGGTAGAGTGGCAGGATCGCTCCGATGGCTATCAGGATATTTTGTACCACACCACTGCCGATGGCATTGCGCGAATCACTATCAACCGGCCCGAGGTGCGCAACGCCTTTCGCCCGCTGACGGTTAGTGAAATGGCCCAAGCGCTGAATCGCGCCCGCCACGACAGCTCTATAGGCGCCATTCTGCTCACTGGCTCAGGCGACAAAGCGTTCTGTTCCGGCGGTGACCAGCGCATTCGCGGTGACTATGGCGGCTACCAGGATGAAGAGGGCACCCACCACCTCAACGTACTCGATTTCCAACGCGATATTCGTACCTGCCCTAAACCGGTAGTGGCGATGGTGGCGGGCTACGCCATTGGCGGCGGCCATGTGCTGCATCTAATGTGCGATCTGACCATTGCCGCCGACAACGCGATTTTTGGCCAAACGGGCCCCAAAGTAGGCTCTTTTGATGGCGGCTACGGCGCCTCGTATATGGCGCGCATTGTGGGCCAGAAAAAGGCCCGGGAGATCTGGTTTCTGTGCCGTCAATATAGCGCCGCCCAAGCGCTGGAAATGGGGCTGGTCAATCACGTGGTGCCGCTGGAGAGGCTTGAAAAAGAGAGCGTGCGCTGGTGCCGGGAAATGCTACAGCACAGCCCCATGGCGCTGCGCTGCCTAAAAGCTGCGCTCAATGCTGACTGCGACGGCCAGGCCGGGCTGCAGGAGCTGGCGGGCAATGCCACCATGCTCTACTACATGACCGAAGAGGGACAGGAGGGTCGTAACGCCTTTAATGAAAAGCGCCGCCCAGATTTCTCCCGCTACCCGCGTAACCCTTAATGCAGCTGGCGCTCTACCGCTACTCCCTCCCGTTCCGTCAGCCGCTAATGTTTAAAAGAGAGCGGTTGGCGAACAGAGAAGGGCTGTTAGTTTCCATTAACGGACAGTGGGGTGAGATTGCCCCGCTACCTGGCTTCTCAACGGAAACCCTGGCGGAAGCTGAAGCTGAAAGTTTGGCCTGTTTGGCTGCTTTGAGCCGAGGCGAAATAGTCTCCCCAATGCTGCCATCGGTGCAGTTTGGGCTCGACTGCGCCCAACGCTCTTGGCCGCTCAATCTTCCTGCGCCTTTACCACCCTATCTGCTGCTCCAGGGAGCGCCTGCCGCGCTGATCCAGTCTCTTTCAACCGCCGATTGGCAAGCCTCGCCACCGTCTCGGCTCAAGCTGAAAGTGGCACGCTATGCTATGGAAGAGGAATTGGCGCTGATCGAACAGCTTGCTGCCCGGCTACCCACCACCAAGCTGATGTTGGATGCCAACGGCGGCTGGACGCGGGAAGAAGCCCAGCGCTTCTGTGAGCACCTCCCCCTTAAACAGATCGACTACCTGGAAGAGCCCTGCGCGGCCTTTGCTGACACCATCGCCGTCGCAGAAGCCACCGGGGTAGCCATTGCCCTGGATGAAACTCTATCCCGCAGGGACGCTTGGAACTATCACCCGCAGCTTAAAGCACTGGTAATCAAACCCACGCTAATCGGCTCGCTACGCGACTGCGAAGCACTCGTTCAACGGGCACGGACGGGTAATCTTCGCGTGGTGGTCTCCTCCAGCTTTGAATCCGATCTAGGTCTTGGGTTGCTTGCTCGGTTGGCCAGCGAGTGGGCGCCCAATGAGCCGCCGGGGCTGGATACCGGCCATTGGCTTACCGAGCGTTTGATCACTACCACGGGCGAAGTGATGACAGAAAACGTGCACTGTCTCTCTAAAATGGAAAATTCAGCATGACAGACACCTGCCCCATTCACTACTGGGCTAAAGAGACCCCCGAGCATATTGCGGTAGAGGCTGGCTCCGTGTGTCTTAGCTACCGAACGCTTAATCGCCGGGTGGCGTCTTTAACGCAGCAACTGAAGCGCGCAGGTTTTGTGCCCGGTGATCGCTTAGTGGTGCCCGCCAAAGGCTCGCTTAAATCCTTGCTGCTGGCGTGGGCCTGTCTGCGGGTTGGGGTTGTTTTCTGCCCGTTTAACCCAGCATTCCCTGTTACCCAGCAGCTCAATTTAGCTGAGCGCTTGCAGGCTGGCCGCGTCTGCCAAACGGAAAGTGACAATGATTACTCTTCACAGCTAACCTCTTCACCGCTAACGCCGATCACCCTGGATTTCCTGGCGGAAGCTGGCTCAGGTGAGTCGCCAGCGCTCGATGGCAGCCAGCTGTGTAACACCATTTTCACCTCTGGTTCCAGCGGTACGCCCAAGGCGGTGCTACATCGTGTGGCCAATCATTTAGCCTCCGCCCGCGGTTCGGCGTCGCTGATTCCCGTTGATCAGAACAGCGGTTGGCTACTGTCGCTGCCGCTGTTTCATATCGGCGGCTATGCGATCCCGTTTCGCGTCTTTCTCGCCGGTGGGCGGGTGATCCTCGACGATGCTCCCGATACGCTGGCGGAGCGCCTTGAGCAGCAGGCGATTAGCCATCTTTCCCTGGTGCCTACCCAGCTTTGGCGGCTGCTGAAAGCGGGCTTTACGCCCCAGCGCACCCAACTACGTGAGCTGTTACTAGGCGGTGCGGCGATTCCAGCACCGCTGGTGGCGAAGATGACATCACTGGGGCTGACGCCGAAGGTTAGCTATGGGCTGTCCGAGATGGCCAGCCAGGTATGCACTGGCATACCCACCGCTCCGGGCGTCGTCGGTAAGCCGCTGCCAGGTCGTGAGGTCAGAATAGTCGAGGGTGAGATACAGGTACGCGGCGAGACTCTGTTCTGCGGCTATTTGAATAACGGCAAAATGAATCCAGGTCTCAATAACGAAGGCTGGTTTGCTACCCGTGACAAAGGACACTTCACTTCGGAAGGCGCGTTGGTGGTGGAAGGGCGGCTCGATAACGGTTTTATCTCCGGCGGTGAGAATATTCAGCCAGAAGCTATTGAGCAGCGCTTGGTTGATCACCCTGGCGTTGCCCAGGCGTTGGTTGTAGCAGTGCCCCACCCCGAGTGGGGCGAGCGCCCGGTGGCGTTTATCGATTGGCACGGTGAGGCCGTCCAAGAGCAGGCGCTAAACACCTGGGTGCGTGAGGCACTGCCCGGCTTTATGGTGCCCGACGCCTGGCTAGCCTGGCCGCCAGGAGTGGGCTTTAAACCCTCCCGCACGCGGTTTGCTGAGCTGGCGCGGGCACGCGTGAATTTTACCGTTTAGCGGCGCAACCCATTGGTGACTTAATACCTATTCCGCTAGGCCAGCAGCGTCCAGCATGGCGTGGAGCAGAACGTTACAGCCTGCATGAATGTGTTCCGGCGTGGCGCTTTCGATCTCGTTGTGGCTAATGCCGTCCTTGCAGGGAATAAAGATCATTGCCGCGGGGGCTACGCGGCCCACAAACATTGCATCGTGGCCCGCGCCGCTGATGATATCCATGTGTGATAGGCCGAGCTTCTTCGCTCCTTCACGCACCGCATCAACACATTCTTTGTTGAAGTGTTCCGGGGCAAAATCCGCTGTGGGCGTTAATTCATATGCCAGCCCGTGGCGTTGGCAAATGTCTTCCACGGCGGCGGCCACCGCCTTGCCCATTGCGATAAGGGCTTCAGGCTCCCAGTGGCGCATATCCAGAGTCATTTTAACCTGGCCGGGAATCACGTTACGTGAACCGGGGTGCAGCGTCATACAGCCCACTGTGCCACGGCCGTGGGGCTGATGTTCAAAGGCGATACGGTTGAGCGCTTGGGTGACTTCGGCTGCGCCCATCATGGCATCCCGACGTAGGTTCATCGGTGTAGGGCCTGCGTGGGCTTCAAGTCCAGTCAGCGTTAAGTCGAACCACTTCTGCCCAAGTCCGCCGATAACCACACCAATAGTGGTGTCGGTATCTTCCAAAATCGGGCCCTGCTCAATGTGTGGTTCAAAGTAAGCTTTGATCTCATCTGGCGAGACGCTGTCGCTGCCACGGTAGTGAATGGCGTCCAGGGCATCGCTTACCGTGACGCCATCGGCGTCGGTGCGCGCCATCATGGCATCAAATTCCAGCTCGCCGGTAAATACGCCGGAACCCATCATGCAGGGCGGAAAACGGCAGCCCTCTTCGTTAGTCCAGGCTACGACTTCGATTGGGGATTGCGTGGTGATGTTGTGCTGGTTAAGGGTGCGGATCACTTCCAGGCCAGAGAGCACGCCGAAGCAACCGTCGTACTTGCCACCGGTAGGCTGACTATCAAGATGGCTACCGGCCATAACGGTTTTGGCGGTTGGATCGCTGCCTTCCCTACGGGCAAAGATATTGCCGATATTATCAATGCGAATAGTGCAGCCCTCGGCACGGCACCACTGGATAAATAGGTCACGTCCCTGGCGTTCTAAATCGGTAAGCGCCTGGCGATTAACGCCGCCCTTAGGGGTGGCGCCTAGTTTGGCCATCTCCATTAGTGCTTCCCAGAGGCGGTCACTGTCAGTGCGCAAATCAGCTGTAGCGATTTTCGGTTCAGCAAACGAGTTCATATGACTTCCTTTTATTGAGCACGGAGGAAGCTGGCGACTCCCCGATTATTGTTTGGCTCATTGCTAGAGTAGAGATAAAAAAGCCGACGTTACGTATAGATTCTCTAACGTGAACAAAAGAAAAGCATAATTTTATAAACGTGTTTGCTGGCGCATGCTGAGACCAAGTCTTATAGCGATGGAGCTGGACAGCATGTTTGGAATAAAAAGCAAAACGAAGCCTGAAGCATCGAGCTCTTCTATGGAGGAGGTGTCTTCTAAAACGGCACTTAATCAGCACTACTGGATGCCGTTTAGTGCCAACCGCGACTTCCATGCCAACCCGCGTGTGATCACCGGTGCGGAAGGGCGCTACTACATTGATGACCAGGGTCGTAAGCTGTTCGATTCACTTTCCGGGCTATGGACCTGCGGCGCGGGCCACAACCGTGAAGAGATTCAAAAAACCGTAGCGGCGCAGCTAGGTAGCCTCGACTTTGCGCCTGGCTTTCAAATTGGCCATCCGTTGGCGTTTAAACTGGCGGAAAAGGTGGCCAGCCTTACGCCAGCCGGACTGGATCATGTGTTTTTCACCAATTCGGGGTCAGAAGCCGCAGATACCTCGGTCAAAATGGCCAAGGCTTATTGGCGGCTAAAAGGTAAGCCAGAGAAAACGCGCATGATTGGCCGCGCCAAGGGCTACCACGGGGTAAACATTGGCGGCACCAGCCTGGGTGGGATCGGCGGCAATCGCAAACACTACGGCCAGTTGATGGATGTAACCCACCTGCCACACACCCTCCAAGCGGGTCACGCCTTCACCCGTGGCCAAGCGGAAACCGGTGCCGAGCTTGCCGATGCATTGCTCGATCAAATCGCCCTACATGATGCTTCCACCATTGCTGCGGTGATTGTTGAGCCGATGTCCGGCTCGGCGGGGGTGATCGTTCCGCCGAAAGGTTACCTGGATCGGCTGCGTGAGATCTGCACTGCCCACGACATCCTGCTGATTTTTGACGAAGTGATTACCGCCTTTGGGCGTAGTGGAGCAACCACCGGTGCGGAAGCCTTTGGTGTCACGCCGGATATCATGAACGTGGCGAAGCAGATCACTAACGGCGCAATTCCCATGGGCGCGGTGATCGCGTCCAGCGAGATTTTCGATACCTTTATGCACGCCGGTGGCCCCCAACATGCCGTTGAGTTTCCTCATGGCTACACCTACAGCGCCCATCCGGTGGCCTGTGCGGCGGGTCTGGCGGCGCTTGAGATGATGGAGCGTGAAAACTTCCCTGCTCAGGTCAGCGCCATCGCACCTACCTTTGAGCAGAAGCTACACGCCTTGAAAGGCCGCAATCACGTTGTCGATATTCGTAACTACGGCCTAGCTGGTGCCATTCAGCTAACGCCCCGGGAAGGCGACCCAACGATCCGTCCCCGCGATGCCCACATGGCGCTCTGGGAAGCAGGCTTCTACGTGCGTTACGGCGGCGACACGCTGCAATTCGGCCCTCCCTTTGGCACCACCGAGGCCGAGCTAGAGCGGCTGTTCGACGCCGTGGCCACCACCCTGGATTCGTTAGCCTAAGATTCGCTGGCATAACCGACTGACCTAAATTTCAGAGAGTTTAAATATGAGTGTTGTTTCCCATCTGATTAACGGCGAGTTAGTTGAAAGTAAGCGTACGCTGGATGTCACCAACCCCTCCACCGGCAAAGTGATTCGCCAAGTGGCGGATGCCAATGCCGCCGATGTAGAGCGCGCCATTACCGCCGCCCAAGAGGCGTTTCCCGCCTGGCGCGATACGCCGCCCGCCAAGCGTGCCCAGGTGATGTACCGCTTTAAGCAATTGCTCGAAGATAACGCTAACCGCTTGGTGCAACTGGTCAGTGAAGAGCACGGCAAAACTCCCGAAGACGCCATGGGCGAACTCAAGCGCGGCATTGAGAACGTCGAGTACGCCTGTGGGGTGCCAGAGCTGCTCAAAGGAGAGTATTCCCACAATGTAGGGCCGGGCATTGATGCCTGGTCAAACTTCCAACCATTGGGTGTGGTGGCAGGTATCACCCCGTTTAACTTCCCCGCCATGGTGCCGCTGTGGATGTACCCCATGGCGATTGCCTGTGGTAATACGTTTATATTGAAGCCTTCGGAGAAAGACCCTTCGGCGGCCATGGCAGTAGCCGAACTGCTTCAAGAAGCGGGGCTACCCAAAGGTGTAATGAATGTAGTCCACGGCGGTCGCGAAGCGGTGGAAACGCTGCTGGATGCCAAGGCCGTTAAAGCCATTTCCTTTGTCGGCTCAACGCCAGTGGCTGAGGCGATCTACTCTCGTGGTTCCGCCGCGGGTAAGCGCGTTCAGGCGTTAGGTGGGGCGAAGAACCACGCCGTGGTGCTGCCGGATGCCGACCTGGAAAACGCCGCCAACACATTAATGGGCGCAGCGTTTGGTAGTTGCGGCGAGCGCTGCATGGCGATCTCGGTAGCGGTATGCGTGGGCGACGAGACCGCAGACCGTTTGGTTGAAACCCTACTTCCTAAAATCGCTCAATTAAAAGTCGGCCCCGGCACCAAGCGGGATCTGGATATGGGGCCGCTGGTGACCGCTGAGCACCGGGATAAAGTCCTCGGCTACATCGAAGATGGCGTAAAGGCTGGCGCGACACTGGTTGCCGATGGTCGCGACCTTCAAGTCTCAGGCTATGAAGAGGGCTATTTCGTGGGCGGCTGCTTGTTCGATAACGTCACCGCCGAAATGCGCATCTACCAGGAAGAGATCTTTGGGCCGGTGCTTTGCGTGGTGCGCGTGGGTAGCCTGGATGACGCCATGCAACTGATCAACGACCACGAGTATGGCAACGGCACCTGCCTGTTCACCCGCGATGGCGAAGCCGCCCGCCGCTTTACCGATGGTATCGAGGTTGGCATGGTGGGCGTGAATGTGCCGCTCCCGGTGCCCGTGGCGTACCACAGCTTTGGTGGTTGGAAGCGCTCGCTGTTTGGGGATCTTCACGCCTACGGGCCGGACTCGGTGCGCTTCTATACTCGCCGCAAGGCGGTCTCCCAGCGCTGGCCGTCGGTGAGCGAGGCCACCCGGGCCGAGTTCTCGTTCCCCAACAATCAAAGTTGACGTCTTAGAGTAACTAGGACATCTTCTCAGCACCGTCGCTCTGCGATGGTGCTTTTTTTGGTGCGTACTTCAGACGTATAGGGACGAGAACAGCGTGGCGAGAACCCAGGACGAAATTCGGCAAACCAACGTAAAAAAGATTCTCCAGGCGGCAGAGCAGTTGTTTGCCGAAAAGGGCTATGCAGGTGCTTCCATGGGCGAAATCGCACAACTGGCAGAGATCCCCAAGTCCAATGTGCACTACTACTTCTCGACCAAAAAAGCGCTGTATCAAGATGTTCTGTTAGAGCTTCTCGAGGTGTGGAAACAGGACGCGCTCTGCTTCGAGCTCTACGATGATCCTCGTGTCGTGCTTTCCACCTATATTCGCGCCAAGATGAACCACTCCCGCAACCGCGCCCACGGCTCGAAAGTTTGGGCGGCCGAAGTCATGCAGGGCGCGCCGATTCTTAAGGAGCGCCTGCGCGACAACCTTTACGAATGGGCCAAGCTTAAGGAGTCGAAAATTCGCGAGTGGGTCGAGTCAGGTCAAATCAACCCCGTCGAGCCTTCCTACCTTCTTTATATGATTTGGGCCTCCACCCAGCACTACGCTGATTTTGACTACCAAATCTACCTGCTCAACGACGACCAACCGCTGGACGACTTGCAGTTCGAAAAGGCTGTGCAGTCGGTGACCTCGGTGATTTTGCGCGGGATTGGATTGACGGCGTGAGCAGCATTCAACGACTGAGCTGCACAGACGTATCAAACTTATGCCGCTTACGCGACAGTAGCGTGCGGAACTTGCGCAGGTTGTCGTCGCCATAGAGCACGCGATCACAAAAGCTGTCGTACTCATCTAAATCAGCGACTGTCACGATCAATACAAAATCACACTCTCCGGTTACCTGATAGCACTGCTTCACTTCAGGGGCGCTCAGCGCTGTTGTTAAAAAACGCTGGTAGAGTGATTTGTTATCCCGCTCCATGGTGACTTCTACCACCATGTGCAAGCACTGCCCCAAGGCGTCAGGATTGAGTAGTGCTACCTGCTGCTCAATGATTCCAGCGTCGCGTAATCGATTAACGCGCTTTAAACAGGCAGAGGGTGAAAGCCCTATCTCGTCCGCTAGCGCTTGGTTGGTCAGGCTGGAGTTACGCTGAAGTTGGTCAAGGATTCGTCGATCAATGGCGTCCATGAAATAAAATGTCCTTTCTGAGCTCATAAAGAACGAATAGTGATTGTTAGTGCGGAATTGAAAAGAATATTCTGCGCCAGCCCCATTATCATAACCGTTGTTCAAATGATGGCAACGGGGGCTTGATGCAGATAAAAATTCATCATCTATTGGCTTGGGTAACTCACCTATTACAAGACGCGCTGCGCGTGTACCTGACGCTGCTCAAAATCCTGATTCCAGCGTTGCTTATCGTCAAAGGATTAGAGCTCTTGGGGGTTATCGGCTGGCTGGGAACGGTATTAGCTCCCTTAATGAGCATACTCGGTTTGCCCGAGCAGTTGGGCGTTGTGTGGGCGGCGGCGCTCTTTACCAACTTGTACACCGCCATTGCGGTATTTCTCCAAGTAGCTGGTGATATGCACTTGAGTGTCGAGCAAGTGACAGTGCTGGGTGCATTAATGCTGGTAGGGCACTCAATTCCTGTTGAGGGGGCCGTTGCCAAGCGCGCTGGCGTACCTTGGTGGGCTACGTTAGTCCTGCGCGTAGGTGGGGCTTTGCTGCTTGCTTGGCTCTTGCACTGCTTCTATTCGTATTTTGGTTTGTTGCAAGCGCCAGTAGCATTGGTATGGCAACCAAGCTTGTCGACAGCGCCAACGCTAAGCAGTTGGGCTATTGCACAGCTTGAAACGCTAGCGCTTATCTTTGTGATTATTTTAGCGCTGATTGTGCTCCTAAAACTTCTGAAAAAGCTCGGCCTGGAGCGCTGGATTCATCTTGGTTTGCTACCGCTACTCAAGCTATTAGGCATTGGCCGTTCGGCAGCTAATGTAACGGTGATTGGTTTTACGTTGGGATTAAGCTATGGCGCAGGGCTGCTGATTCGGGATGTGCAGAACGGGGTGCTTAGCAAGCGTGATAGCACGCTTGCACTGTGCTTTCTCGGCCTCTGCCATAGCGTTATAGAAGACACGCTGCTGATCTTGATGCTCGGGGCCGATATAGCGGGCATCTTGTGGGCAAGGCTACTCTTTGCCGTTATTGTCACCGCGATGATTGCCCGTTGGCCCGCAGCCACAATCAATAGGGCGCTACACCGGCTGCCGTAAGCGTAAAATGGATAGGCCCAATCCGATAAAAGCACTGCCCATCAGGCGATTGACCCATGTCACCCGCGAGCGACTGCTCAGCCAGCGGGCGAGATGCTTGGCAAGGGTGCCGTAGGTCATCAAGGTGACAAAGGAGAGTGCCATGAAGGTGCTTACCATGATGGAGAACTGAGGAAGCAAAGCGTGCTGCGTATCCAGAAACTGTGGAAACAGGGCAGTGAAGAACAGGATCGCCTTAGGGTTGCTCATGGCGACCAGTATGCCTTCACTGACAGTGCGCCATCTGGGAGTGGGTTTTGCCGGGCTGGTTGAGACCGCAAGGGAGGTGTTGCTGCGCCACTGACGAATGCCCAGGTAGATCAAGTAGGCTGCGCCGCCCAGTTTAAGCAGGTTGAACAGCACTTCCGAGGCGTTCAACACCACCCCCAGCCCCAAGACTGCTGCACTGGCCAGTATGAGTAGGCCAGTGATATTGCCCAGCGACGAAAGCGCCACGCGTTTGGCTCCTCCTGCCATGCCATTGCGCACCGCGACTAGAAAAGCGGGCCCGGGGCTGGCAATGCTGACTAGTGCCACGGCAACAAAAAGCAACCAAGTGGAAAGCAGCATGGGCGCATCTCCTGACGGGGTTGAAGTGACTCATCGCATTAATCCTAATGGATAACACCCGTGTAGACGACTAAAAAGCGTATTTAAGGTGTGGCGAATAAAATGAATGTGTTTCGCGCAATATAGGACTTGTCCTTTCGGTTTCCGGGTCAGGAAGTGGTCGGGTCGGCGACTCAAACTCTCAGCAAGCCTCTAATATCTCTTTTGACAGAGACTCCCCGTTCAGTGTGCGTGCGTACTGTGACAGCTAAACTTTGCTGGCGACCAAAAGGGCGGTCAGCGATCTTAGGCAATTCTGCCCAAAATACCGGATTTTGTAAGACATTCGCTATTGGGTTTGTAAGATATCTCTTAAAAATCGATGACTGAATTGATTTTGCTAGGAGATGCTGTAGTTTTTCCCGGCGTTGCTATCAGGGTTAAAGTCCTAAGCAATAAATGGCATCGACTTAATACGACTTTTTATAGAAGAGCCCTTTCTCAACAAGATGAAAAAGGGCGATCCCTCATGGCGGCATTCAGTATTGATGGCGCTTGTGTTTAGCCTTACTGGGTTTCAGGCGCATGCCTTTATTTATTTCGATTATTACCAGCTTTCCTACCGTCATCTTTACAGTACTGCTAAGTGTCGCCGTTCTTTACTGGTTAGTTTCGCTATCGGGATTGGTCGATAGCGACGTAGTCGAGGGTGATGTTGGCGAAGGCGGTTCGCTGGCGCTGGGTGGTTTACTGGCAACGCTGGGCTTGCACGGCGTTCCCCTGCCGCTAGTGATTACGCTGCTGGCATTAACCGGCTGGCTGTTTAGCTATTTCGCAATGCTGTTGTTAGGAACACACCTAAACCCAGGCCTGTTGCTGTGGGTGTTTAATGGCGTCGTGCTGATATTAGGGCTTGTTGTCGCCACTATCGTCACGTCCTTGCTGATTCGCCCTTTGCGGCCCCTTTTTCGCCCCGCTCAGCACCTGCCTATTGAGCAACGTCTGACAGGTAAGCAATGCACTGTTCGCTCGGCAGAGGTGACAAAAGAGAAAGGCCGCGCCGATGCGCATATCGATGGTGACCATCTTATTTTGCAAGTGCGAAGCGACTCAGCGCTGGTGCGCGGTGAGCGCGCCATCATTATTCAGTACCTGTTTACTGAAGATGCGTACTGGGTGATATCTGAAAAAGATTTTGAAGCCGGCTTAGCCGATTAATTGCCTTGGTGCAGGAGATGAAGATGGATTTGTCGTGGATCATGCCACTACTGGTTAGTGTCAGTGTGATTGTTATTGCACTGCTTGCAATACTGGCACTGTTTAAAGCCTTTTATCGAAAAATAGATCAAGGCCAGGCATTAATCGTCAATGACCTTTCCGCAACGCCCAAGGTTTACTTTACCGGGGCTATGGTGCTGCCCGTTGTTCACCGTTCCGAAACCATGAAGGTATCGGTGATCACCCTGGAGCTCAATCGTACCGGGAAAGAGGGGCTGATTTGCCGCGATAATTTGCGTGCCGACATTAGCGTAGCATTTTACTTACGCGTCAATGCCACTGCCGAAGACGTCTTGCGCGTTGCTAAATCCGTTGGCGTAGGCCGCGCCTCAGACCGTGATGCCGTTAATGAGTTATTTAACGCCAAGTTCAGCGAAGCATTGAAGACCGTCGGTAAAAAGATGGACTTCATGCAGCTCTTCGAAGAGCGCCAGCAGTTCCGCGACGCCATTGTTGAGACCATTGGTCAGGATCTTAATGGCTATATTCTCGAAGACGTTGCCATTGATTATTTAGAGCAGACGCCGAAAAGCTCTTTGGATCCGAACAACATCCTGGATTCAGAAGGTATCAAATGCATCACCGAGATTACCGCCCGGCACAATGTTGAGACCAACCGCCTGGAGCGCGACCAAGAGCTGGAAATCCAGCGCAAGAATGTATCGGCTCGCGAGGCTGCATTAGAGCTTGAGCGAACTCAGGCCGATGCCGAGGCGCGTCAGCGTCGTGAAATCGAAAGCTTGCAGTCTCGTGAGCAGTCCGAAGCCGAGCAGGTGCTTCAGCAAGAACGTGCGAAAAGCGAAGCCGCGCGGATTAAAACCGACGAAGAGCTAGCGATTGCCGAAGAGAACAAGCAGCGCCAGATCGAAATGGCGACCAAGGCCCGCGAACGTGCGGTACAGATCGAAGAGGTGCGCATTCGTCAGGCAAAAGAGCTTGAGGATGTGACCCGTGAACGTGCGGTAGAAATTGAACGAATCGGTATGGAAAAAGCGCTGGAAGAAGAGCGCAAAGAGATTGCCGACATTACCAGCCAGCGTATTGCGGTTGAGCGCAGCGTGGCGGAAGAAGAAGAGAATATTAACGATGTGCGCAACCGCGCCGAGGCGGAGCGCCAGAAGGTCACTCGCTTGACCGCTGCTCAAGCCGAAGCGGAAGAGCGCAAGCTCAAAGAGGTGCGCGCCGCGGAAGCAGTCTTCGAGCGCTCCAAGCTGGAAGTGGAGGAAGCGGTTATTCGCGCCCAAGCCGATCTGGATGCGGCAGAGAAGAAATCCGCCGCAGAAGAGAAGCAGGCACGCGGTCACCAAGCGCTTGCCGCCGCAGACGGGCTGGCCGAAGCGCAAGTGCTGGAAGCGCGTGCTCAAGCCCAGCGCAGTGAAGGCTTTGCCCTTGCCGAGGTTAAAACGGCCAATGCGAAAGCTGACGAAGATGCCGGGCTGGCGGAGGTGCGTATTCTTGAACAGCGCCTTGAAGCCGAGGCCATGGGCGAGGAAAAACTGGGCACTGCGAAAGCGCAGTCCAGAGAAGCAATGGCCAAAGCCGAAGCGAATGGCTTGGTCGAGAAGCTGCGCGCTTACGACAATATGTCCGAAGAGGCTCGCCACTTCGAAGAGTTCCGTATGAACCTGGAGGTTCACGAAAAAGAAGTCATGGCGCAAATCGAAGCTCAGCGCATCGGTATGCTCGAAAATGGCAAAGTAATGGCTGCCGCGATGCACAATGCCAAGTTTGAACTGATTGGTGGCGACAGTGATGTGTTTGAAAAACTCACCGCTGGCCTAGGCTACGGTAAAGCAGTTCAAGGCGTGCTTGATAAATCACCAGCACTGCAAGCTACCCTTGCGGGCTTGGCAAATCGTGCCATGAGTTCTGGCAAATCTTCCGAAACTGCCTAAAGGATAGGGCGGCTCTCTATGTGGAGAGCCGCCCTACCTTTGCCGTTAGTGTCGCGCCAAGCGGCCGGTGACCTATCCAGGCAGTTTTCGTAAAAGCCAAAGACCGCAACTGTCACCCAATTGCGGTCTTTGCTATTTCTAGTGAGCACTTTTCAGGATGAATACCTATGTCGAAGGAGCACGCTTCGGTTGAAAACATCGTCAGAGAAAGCACCGCATTCGAGACGATTCAGCGGCGGTTGAGAACCCAGGGCGGCGAACTGGGCGCTTCGATCGGAGAGCTGAACGCCGCCCGCGCTGACGTTTTCGGTAGCAGCAGCATGGCGCTGCTGGGCAGGGCCAGGGTACGTACCGAAAATAACGCCATTGCTCGCGATATGGTACGCATTGGCGAGCAAATTTTGTTTGGCTTTAATGTTCAATTAGGGCTGCGCAAAGAACTGGAAGCGAGCGATATTTTTGCGCTCTACCACCTCAAAGATGATGAAGAGGGGCTTGAGTTAAGTGAAGCGCCAATGGCGAATAGCTTCCTCACCGAGAGCCGCTTTGTTCAGGATTTCAAAGAACTCCAGAAATACTACAGCCATGCCACGCTGGTTCAACTGGTCACCCTTAACAATAAGCTGCTAATTGCTTTTCAAATCGGTGAAAAACTAAGCGATCTGCGCGTCTTCCGTTGGGAGTTAGCCGCCAGCGGCGAGGTGAGCCGCTATATCGATAATCGCGGCGAGCGCGACCTGATCTTTCCTGACCGCTTCGCTTTTTCCTGGCAAACCGCAGGCCGGGATATGCAGGAGCAGGGTCGCGCGCCCCATCTGAATATCCTTGATACCGTCTTCGTGGATAACCTGCGCGGACATATTACCTTCAAGATCGAGAACAACACCAGTAGCGGCGAGGGTGTCTTTAGCGACCCGGTGGAGTCAGACTCCCAGTCGCTGGACGATGCCAGCTTTGAATATGCTGATCTTGGTGCGGTGGTGCTGATCCGTATTTTGCCCTTCAATGAGCAACAGTGGCGCTACTACCTTTTCAATCGTGGCGAGCAGCACGTTAAACGTGTTGATGCCATGGCGGGCTCCGTCGTTGAGCTGCCGGAAAACCACGGCCTGATTTTTCCCTCAGGCTACTACTTAAATACGGGTGAGTTGACCACCTACGAAGTACCCGAGGAAGACCTGCGCTTCAAACGTATGGTGCGCTCGCCAAACGGCGAAGATGTTCTCTACACTTTCTACGCGCCGCAAACCGGGCAGGTGGTGCTTTATCGCTACAACTTGATCCGCAAGCAGGTCGATACCCCCATGGTGGGGCACGGGGCGGCGATACTTGAAAACGGTCACCTAGCGATTTTTTACGCTGAAGACGAGCCTACGCTGGTTCATCCTATCCAGGTATGGGCGACGCCCTTTATGTCGGAGCGCTTCCATGCCCAGGATGCGGTGCGTAACGACACGCCACTAGGCCGAATTGGTAACCCGGATCTAGTACGCGGCATTGCCGAGCTCAATAGCATCGTGCAGCTCGCTAACGAGCAGCAGGCATCAGAACGCCACTTTAACGCCATCATCCGGCGGGTTGACCGCACGCTGAACCAGTTCCACTGGATTGGTGAAGCTGACTTTAAAACCATTCACGCCGCGCTTGAACAGCTAAAGCACACCGCTGAACTGATGCTAGATGAGTATGAGAAAGTCCAGGCGATTCGTGCCCAGACAGCCCAGGCGCTAGATGAGGTTGAAAAACAGCAGGCGACGCTGCTGCGGGAGCTAAAGCCCAGCAGTTGGAAAACTCCCGACCTATTCGTCACCTACCTGAAGCACTTACGCGACCATCGTGGCCGACTGATGGCGTTGCGTGAGCGCCGCTACCTGGATGAAGAGCGCCTGCAAACGTTAGAGCAAGCGCTGGATAAAGCGGAGCAGTCGCTTACCCAGCAGACCTTCAGCTTTCTTGCCCAGCCTGAAGCCTTGGACGGCTACCGGGAAACCCTGGCGGCGTTAAAAGAGCAGGTCGGTGAGGCGGAAAATCGCCAGCAGCTGGCGGAGTGCGTGGAGCGTTATCGCGAATTAACCGCGGGCCTGGATATGATTCAAGGGCTGCTGTCGTCGATGTCCGGCGGCGATGCTATTGAGCAGACGCGGATTACCGAGAACATCTCCAGCATCTACGCCTCTATTAATCAGCAGCGCTCCGAAGCGGAGATTCGTTTAAGAGAGCAGGGGAGCGCAGAGGCTCAGGCGCAGTTTGCAGCCCAGATCCGCCTGTTTGAGCAAAGCTTGGCCAACGGTGTTGGTGCGCTGCGGGAGCCCGACGACTGCGATCAGCTAATGACCCGCATACTCGACCAACTCCAGGAGTTGGAGAGTCAGTTCGGTGAATTTGATGAATTTTTGACCACCATTCTCGAACAGCGTGAAAGTGCCCACGAGAGCATCGAAGCACGCCGCCAGCAGCTGCAGGATGAGCGTCAACGTCGCGTCTCTACTCTAACGGACGCCAGTCAGCGGATTTTGGCCAACGTGGAGCGCCGTACGGAGCGCTTTGAAACCCTGGAAGAGCTGCATAGCTTCTTCGCAGCGGATGCCATGGTGGGCAAAGTGCGTAGCATGATCGATGAGCTACGCGAGATGGGCGGCAATCTTGAGGCGGATGATATCGCCGGGCGGCTTCGCTCCTCCCAGGATGCCGCCATGCGTAGCGTGCGCGACCGTTCCGATATTTATGAATCCGGTGGCGATGTTATTCGCTTAGGGCCGCGCCACCGCTTCAGCGTCAACCAGCAGCATCTCGACTTAACCCTGGTGCCGCGCCAAGAGCGCATCATGCTGCACCTGACGGGCACTCAGTATTACGAGCCGCTGGAAGATGAGCGGCTGATCGAACTGCAAGACTATTGGGGGATGCTGCTGCCTTCGGAAAGCCCCGCAGTCTATCGTGCCGAGTATCTTGCCTATCGTTTTATGGACGAGTTGGCGAAGCCCGGTGCTAAGCCAATTAATGTGGAAGATTTCAGCGAGCTACAGCGCCAGATTGCTAATTTTGCCTCACCGCGCTATCGCGAAAGCTACGAAAAAGGCATTCACGACCACGACGCTGCGCTGATCGTACGCACCCTGTGGCCGGCTCGCCAAAGTGCTGGTTTGCTAGGGTTTGGGCCGCTGCCCCGGGCGCTGGCGATGCTGTTCTGGGCCGACCGTATTCATGATGAAGACGCGACCCGTAACCTTCGCGCCCGCTGCCTGTCGGCGGGTATTTTGTGCCGCATTATGAACAACGAGGATCTGCTCAATGCCTTGATCCAGGAAGTACAGCCGCAGCTTAACGCTTTTGTAGCGGCCCAGCAGATCAACTGCTCGGTGAGTGAGATAAGCAGTGCCACGGACTTTCTGGTGCGCCAACTGGCGGAAGAGGGGGAGCGTTTTCCGGTCACCCAGTACGCCGCCAGCCTGGTGGAAAGCTTTACCACCTCCATGCAGCAGCAGGGGCACTACGCACATTTCCAAGAGGCCCTGGCCGTGGTGGCGGGTAACCCCGGCGCCCGCTGGGTGATCACTTCCCACTGGCTGCAGGCCCACGCTGGGCAAGCCAAGCAAGAGGCATTGCTGCACTACCTTCCCGAAGCGATCGCCATGCTCAACACGGCTGACCGGCTAAGCACCGCCACCCATAATGTCGAGCTAGCCTTCACGGTTACCGGCTTGCTGGGCCAGCACGGGCGCCTGGAACAGCAGCAGCTAACCCTACAGCTAGACGACTTTCAGGAGCGGCTGCGCCACCACGAGCAGGTTGTTATAAGCAACTGGACGGCGTTACAAGAGCGTCGCCAGCTGATTATACGCGAGCAGCGGGAGCGGTTGCGGCTCGAAGAGTACCTGCCGAAGCCACTCAACTCCTTTGTACGCAATAAGCTGATTACCGAAAGCTACCTGCCCATTATTGGCGATAACCTGGCTAAACAGATGGGCACGGTAGGCGATACGCGGCGAACGGATAATAGCGGTTTGCTGATGATGATCTCCCCGCCCGGCTACGGTAAAACCACGCTTATGGAGTATGTGGCGAACCGCTTGGGGCTGATCTTTATGAAGATTAACTGCCCCAGCCTTGGCCATGATGTGACCTCGCTGGATCCTGACGCGGCTACCCACTCTACCGCCCGGGCTGAGCTGATGAAGCTCAACCTCGCCTTTGAGATGGGCAACAACGTGATGCTCTACCTGGATGATATTCAGCATACTCACCCGGAGTTTTTGCAGAAGTTTATCTCGCTATGTGACGGCAGCCGTCGGGTTGACGGCATCTGGAACGGGCGTACCAAGACCTACGATATGCGCGGTAAGCGCTTCTGTATCGCCATGGCGGGTAACCCCTACACCGAAAGCGGCGACGTGTTCAAAGTGCCCGACATGCTGGCCAACCGCGCTGACGTTTATAACCTGGGCGATGTATTAAGCGGTATGGAGGAGGTGTTTGCGCTCTCCTACATTGAGAACGCCATGAGTGCCAATACGGTGCTCGCCTCTTTGGCCACACGCGGCATGGACGATTTCTACCGCTTTGTGGATATCGCCATGGGCCGGGAGGTGCCGAGCACCGACTTTGAACACGACTATAGCGCCGCAGAGCGCGAAGAGATCGTGTCGGTGCTGAAGAATATGTTTAAAGCACGTGAAGTGGTGCTGAGTGTTAATCAGCAGTATATCGCCTCCAGCGCCCAGGCTGACGAGTACCGCACCGAGCCGCCGTTCCGCCTACAGGGCAGCTACCGCAATATGAATCGGTTGTCGGAGAAGATGTCGCCGATACTTAGCGACGACGAGCTTGAAGCCATTATTAATGATCACTATGTCGGCGAAGCGCAACTACTCACCCAGGGTGCCGAAGAGAATCTACTCAAGCTGAAAGAGCTTAGAGGCACCTTGAGCGAGGAAGAAAAACAGCGCTGGGCAGATATCAAGCGTGAGTTCCAACGTCGGCAACTAACTGGGGGTAATGAAGAGACCGGTGCCCTAGTGGTGCGTCAATTAAGCTTAATTGCGGAGGGGGTTGGTCAATGGGGGAAGGTAAGAACGGAGGATAGTTAATGTTGCCTGACGAATCGCTTCCACGTTTATCTATCAATATATGGGAAGGTGGAGGTGAATAAAAAACGGATCAAAGCGATATACCTACTGATTTCGATTGCTCTTGCCTTGATCATTGCATCACTGATGGTTTACGTAGCACTTGATCATAATACTCAAGGAGAGTTCTGCGCGTACACAACCGACATGTCTTCCTGCGATTACCAGCACGAGGCCATCGCTTCTGTATTTCTAGGATGGCTGTTTGCATCTTTGTTTGTCTTCGGAGTTCCGGCGGTTCTGGTGTGTATCATCAGTCGATGCATTGGCTTTTTCAGGCTATTGATAAAGCGATAGCCTGGGGACGATAACCATTTGATGGGATTACCTCGATACCGAGGTAATCCTCTTTCATATTATGAATATCCCCGACCTAACACCTGCCTAAAGCACTCACTCAATAGCGGAGTAAGGGTTTTCTGCCATTAAGAAAGCGCGTAAGTCGGCTTTTTGAGAGTGGCTATGCAGCCACTCGCGCACGTCACAGGCTTTTTGGTAGTCAGAATCACCAAACTTGCTGCGATACAGCTGCTCAAAGGTGTCACTGGTTTTTTCCTGACGTATCCGCTTTTGCCAGGTGTCTGTCAGTATGCTGTTCAGATTGCCCGCAAGTCCTTTGGCGACCAGCATTTCCCACTCGCCTTTATTCAGCCAAACGCCGCCTACCCGCGCGCTATAGTCGATCCTATGAGCATTATCTTTGGCGATTCGAAACTTGCTCATAATGCCGCCGGTCACTGGGCAAATAAGTGCGCCTACGGTATCTTCCACCTCAATGCTTTCAACGCAAATATCCTCAAACACATGTTCGGGATGACGTTCTTTCCAGCTAATGTAATCTTCAATCAAGATCCAATTGCCGCCGCAATTGTCGCAAGTATGACTACGGAAAAGAGCATCCAGAAAGCTGGGGACTAAGTTTCCCTGCTGGCATGCGGTACATTTCATCGGCGCGTTCCTAGTGTTAAGTTTATGATATTTTTCTCATATACAAAAGTTGTCACAAAGATTAATTAAGAGCAAGCTATCACGCCGAGTAATTGACTCTTAAAACTTCACCGACGCCTGCAGGCTAACTTCCAGTGGGTCGCCGACCACTACCCGTGTGCTGCCACCGCTTGAGGGGTAGTAAGTAGTATCGAACAGGTTCTTGGCGTTGAGCTGCAGGTGCAGGTTGTCGCCTAGCCAAGGGGTATCCCAGCCGATAAACGCATCGGCGACGGTGTAGGCGTCTAGCTGGAAACTATTGTCGGCATCGCCTTCGCGCTCACCCACATAACGAACCCCGCCGCCCAGGCGCCAGTTGCCCAGTTCCGGGCCGGTAGCTAGGTCGTGAGCCAAATAAAGGTTTGCGGTGTGGCGTGCGGCGTTGGTTAGCCGGTTACCCTCGGTACCTTCGGTATCTTTCAACACCTCGGTATCGGTATAGGCGTAAGCGCCTAACAGCGAAAGCTGATCGGTCAACTGGCCGGAAACCGTTAGCTCCACACCCCGGGAGCCCGCTTCGCCTACCGTGCGGGTGACGCCGTTGTCGGAGACGGCCACATTCTCCTTGCGGATATCAAAGAGCGCAGCGGCTAACGAGAACTGGTCGTTCCATAGGTGTTTGATGCCGATCTCGCTGCCCATACTGTGCTCAGGATCCAGCGTCTTGCCCGTATCACTGTCGGCGCCATTGGGCACAAAGGCCTCGCTATAGCTGGCATAAACGGACGTCTCAGGGGTTAGACGATGCAGCAAGCTGACCGACGGTAGGAAAATATCGTCGCTGATATCGGTGGCGGTCACGAAGGGGCGGCCACGGCCACCAAACTGCTCATAGTGAGCATAGCGCCCGCCTAGTCCCAGCGTCCAGCGGTCGTTGAAGTGCCAGCGGTCATTGAGATAAACGCCGGTCGTATTAATCTCATCCAAGCGGTTGCTTCGCGAGGTGTTAAGGCGATCGCTATCCAGATTAAGACCGCCGTAGCTCATATCATAAATATTCTGGTCGGTGACCGCCGAACCGCGATACACATCGCCCACGTAGTCCCGGCGGCGTTCGTGATCAATCCCGACAGTCAGGTCGTGGCGCATGCCAGCCAGAGTGGCGGTACCGGTGGTATCCCAGGCGGTGTATTGCACACGGCGGTCAAAGCCGTAGTTGGCGTCTGCACGGCGGGTTAGTGCGCCGGTGTCTTCATTCACACGCAATACCCGCGGTTGGCCATCGCTGTACTGGCGGCGGTTCCAGCCGTAGGTCAATCTTGTCGACCAGTCGTCGTTGATATCCTGCTCCCACCAGGCGGTGACCGCTTCGTCGTGACCAAATACCCGCGACCAGGGTTCATCGAAACGGCGGTCATTGGGTACCTTGGCGGGCTCACCGTCGACAATCACCGTGCCGCGATCCAGATCCAGGTCGTAATCGCGATACTCATAGGAGATCTGCGCGCGACTGTCGCTGCCTTCCCAGCGTAGCGAGGGGGCAACGGTAGTGCGTCGATTATTACCGAAGGCTCGAAAGGAGTCTTCATCTTCATGGTGGACGATAAAGCGGAAGGCAAGCCCGGTATCGGCAAGCGGGCCAGTGACATCGACGCTGGCGTTGCCGCCACCCAAGGAGGTGGCTTCGGCGCTGATTTCGCGCTGCCACTCGTACTCAGGGCGTTTGGTCACCAAATTGATTACCCCGCCAGGATCCTGCTGGCCTTGGAAGAGCGAGGCTGGTCCTTTGAGCACTTCGACATGATCCACCGTTGCCATGGAGAAGGTGCCGCGTGGCTGGCGGATACCGTCGATCAGAATTGAGCCATCGCTGTTGCTGCCAAAGCCGCGTTTGATATAGCCATCCTCGGTGCCCCCCATATTGTTGCCCTCGGTGACCCCCGCAACCATCGCCATCGCCTCAGTGAGGCTGTCGATATTATGGTCGGCCATTACCTGGGCGGTAATCGACTCCACGGTGCGGGCCTCTTCCAAAAACGACACCGGCTGTTTGCTGGCCAGGCTAGAGCGCTGGGCGCGATAGCTCTGCGGCACCACATCGGTTAGACGATCCGAGGTGACGATCAGTGTTTCTGAAGCGGTCTCATTGGTTTGTTGAGCATAGGCAGAGGGCAGCGGATTCAGAAGCAGCAGCGGCGAAAACAGCGCAATGGTTCGAGAGCGGAACATGGGTGGTATCGATCCTTTTTATCGTCAGTGGGTTGAGTGAGCAAGCGTTATTGAGGGTTGAGGGTGCCCCAGAAGTGACCTTCGCGACTTAGTACTGGCGTGGTGGGGAGCAGGGCGTCGAAGGTGGCGGCCGGGTCGAGGTCACTAAAAAGCGCGGGGTACAGCCACTGGGCAATACGCTCCAGTGCCACGATGGCGAAGGGGCCTTGGTGGAAACCGTGCCAAAGGGCATAGAATCGCCCTTGCTGAACGGCGTCGAGATGCTGCCAGCCGGGCAGTTCTTGACTAAGCGAGCGCAGGTTTTGGGCAATCTCTGCATCGCTAACCCCAAGCCCCACGCTGATACCATCCCCCGCTGCCCACTGCCCCGCGGTATTGATAACGACGTCGGGCGGGTGGCTCAGTACCCATTCGTTGCTTAGCGTCGCCGAAGCGCCGGGGGTTAACGCATCGGCGATATTATCGCCGCCTGCCCGCGCGACCAGGTCGGCCAGCCCGTTGCTTAAATTGGTACGGCAGCAGTCAACTTTTACTCCAGGGGCGACATTGATCAGTACCCTGGGCGGTTCAGTGGGATGCTCTGTCAACCTCAGCTCTGCCAAACCCTGGTCGATACGCGCCAAGCGCTGTTCAATCAGAGAGATCATACGATTGGCCCGTGGCGTCGCGTTTAATGCCTCACCTAAAAGAGCCAGGCTTTTGGGCGTGTTTTCCAACGGGTGACGGTTAAAGTCGATAAACAGGTAGGCAATGCCCAATTCATCGAGTAGCTGCGCCAAAGGGGAGCCTTCAACACTGCTGGCATGTGAGAGATCAAACAGCACTAGATCCGGGGCCAGATTCAGTAGCGCTTCGCTATCGAGCTGGGGGGTTGGCGCGTGTGAAAGCGTGGGCAGCTGGGCAAGCGCGGGCCACTGGGTAGTAAAACGCTGGGCCATGGAAGGGTCGAACACGGCCAACGGATAGGCCCAGCCCGCCAAGTGTTCGGTCGGGTTATCCAGTAAGCTGGCTAGCGCATAGAGCTGGCGCGGCTGGGTAAGAAATAGCCGTGATGGCGGTGCTGAAAGCGTTACCTGGCGCCCGGCGAGATCGGTAAGTTGTTTGGGAAAGCCCGCCTGTGAACCGGCTGCCCAACAAGCGGTAGTGCTTAACAGACTGATCCAACACAACAGATTGATAGCCAGGTGGCGCATTGGGTTATCCTGGATTGACGTCGCTAAATGGAGTGCGCAGTTTGCTCACTGACGCGATCGCTAAGCACAATTGGCCGCCCCAACGAGCATTGCTCGACCCGTGACTCGACCCCGTAGGCAGCGTGCAGTACGTCGGGGGTAATCACCGTGTGAGGGTCGCCGGCAGCCAGCAGACCACCGTTGCCAAACAGCAGCACTTGGTCGCAGAAGCGCAGGGCCAGATTGATATCGTGGATAGCCATCAGGCAGACCGACTGCCGTTCCGCAATCACTGTGCGCACGGTATCGATCAGTGCCAGCTGCCAACGCAAATCCAGCGCACTGGTGGGCTCATCCAGCAGTAACAGCGCCGGTTGACGGGCAATCGTCTGGGCCAGACCCACCATCTGGCGCTGACCGCCGGAAAGCTCGCTTAGCGGGCGTAAGGCTAGCGGTCGAATGGCCAGCGCATCGAACACACGCTCAATCAATGCCTCAATCGCCGCGCGGCTTAAATCGGGGCGCACCGCACGGCAGGCGCTAAGCACCGCTTCATAAGCGACTAACGTGGTGGCCTGAGGGAGCATTTGCGGCAAATAGCCCACATGGCGCATCCGCGCTGCGCCGCTGAGGGTGGCGAGGTCGATATCGTTGAGCTGCATTTGCCCGCTGGAAGGCTGTAGGCCAGCGACTGCTTTTAACAGGGTCGATTTACCCACCGCATTGGGCCCCAGCACCGCGACCAGCGAACCGGGTGGTAGTGTGGGCAGGCTTAGCTGGTCGAAGACGCGCCGTTTGCGATAACCGGTCGTGAAGTTGCTGAGCGTAAAACCTGCCTTCATCGTGCTCGCCCCTGCATCATGATCAATGCCATAAAGAAGGGGATACCCACCAGCGAGGTCACCAGACCCACGGGAAGCACCAACCCATCGACCAGCGTTTTACTGGCGATAGAGGCAAGCGAAAGCACCAACGCCCCGGCCAGGGCGCTGCCCGGTAAGTAAAAGCGGTGATCTTCACCCAGCGCCAGCCGGGCCATATGTGGGCCGACTAACCCTATAAAGCCGATAGTGCCCACAAACGCGACCGCCGCAGCGGCAAGTAAACTCACCCGCAGTAGCGAGATAAGCCGCAGACGTTCAACCGCAATGCCGAAGCTGCGTGCGTGTTCATCACCCGAGCGTAGTGCCGTCATCGCCCAGGCGCTGCGCAGCGAGAAGGGCAGGCAAACAGCCAACACGGCTGCCACGATGGCCACCGTCTCCCAGGAGGCACGGGACAGGCTGCCCATCGTCCAGAATACTAACTGCTGTAACGCATCGGGGCTGGCGATGAGCTGCAAAAGCGCGACCAGTGCATTGAGTACAAAGACCAGCGCAATACCAAACAGCACGATGATTTCACGGCTGGCCCCGTAGAGGCGCGACAGCGCATTGATGGTCAAAATCGACGCCGCCGCAAACACAAACGCCATTAAGGCGGTGGCGTAGTGGGCATTTAGACCCAACAGGGTGAGGTTAAAGACAATCACCAGCGATGCCCCGAGGGTAGCCGCTGCACCAACGCCCAGGGTAAACGGGCTGGCCAGGGGGTTATTCAGCACCGTTTGCATTTCCGCACCGGCCAGACCCAGGGTGGCGCCTACCAGTACCGCCATTAGCGCCGCAGGCATGCGGATCTCCCAGACAATGGCCTGCTGAATCGGGCCTTGAGCATGGGCATCAAACAACAGCGCGATTAAATCAGCCATTGGGATATGTGCAGGGCCACTGGCGATATCAGCCAGCAGGGAGATGACCAAGGCGATGGCTAAACCCGCGACAATCAGCAAACGGAGAACGATAAAACGCCGATAGCTGGATGCCAACGGCGCAATAAGTGGCGAAGAGGCGGGCATTATAAAGGTGATTCCAAGTGTGAAGCGAAGGAAACAAGAGGAGTCTTATTTGCGACTAACACTCATTCTTGATTGTGTTTTCATCTTTTAGTCGTAGTCTTGTCAACTGTAGGGAGACCTAGCGCCACCTGATTGCGGTGGTGCTTCCTCTATGCTCTATTGAAGCGCTAGGATCTGTCTGAAAACTGGCTGCGCTCGACCATACGGCGTTAAAAATCGGCTCAAAGTACTCATTTACACCATGTAAACTCCGTCTTTTCGTCGATTTTTGCCTTGTCTGGCCTTCGCTCGCCGAATTTTCAGACAAAGCCTAGGCTTTATTAAATCGATACGCTTTATTTAAGCAGTTTTTGGCATACACTTACTTTTTGTTACATACAAATATAAAGGAGCTCATCATGACTGATATAGCCGCTTTGCTTGGCAGTGACGCCGAGAGTTTGCTTAATCACACGTGCCAGGGCGTACCCCGCGATAGCTTGCACCTGCCGGGCCCAGACTTTATTGACCGTGTGATGGCGGATAGCGACCGCAGCCCAGCGGTGCTGCGCAATATGCAGAGTTTGTTTAATCACGGTCGTTTGGCGGGTACTGGCTACCTTAGCCTATTGCCGGTAGATCAGGGCATTGAACATTCGGCAGGCGCCTCTTTTGCTCCTAACCCACGCTACTTCGACCCGGCCAATATCGTTGAGCTGGCACTCGAAGGGGGGTGTAACGGCGTGGCATCGACGCTGGGTGTTTTATCATCGGTGGCGCGGCGTTATGCCCACAAAATCCCGATGATGCTCAAGCTTAACCATAACGAAACGTTGAGCCATCCGGCGATATACGATCAGACGCTATTTGCTGATGTAGACCAGGCCCACGACATGGGGTGCGTGGCGGTGGGGGCGACGATTTACTTTGGCTCCCATGAGAGCCGTCGGCAAATCATGGAGATTAGCGAGGCCTTCGAGCGCGCTCACCAATTGGGAATGGTAACGGTCTTGTGGGCTTATTTACGCAATCCAGCCTTCAAGCAGGACGGTACTGATTATCACGCCTCCGCCGACCTCACCAGCCAAGCTAACCATATGGCCGCAACCCTCAAGGCGGATATCGTTAAGCAGAAACTGCCTGAGAACAACGGCGGTTACCGTGCAGTAGGCTTTGGCCATACTCACGACAATGTCTACAGCGAGCTAACCACTGACCACCCCATTGATTTGGCCCGCTACCAGGTTGCCAACTGCTTTATGGGCCGCGCGGGTTTGATTAATTCCGGCGGGGGCTCCAAGGGGCATTCTGATCTCGGCGAAGCGGTGCGCACGGCGGTGATCAATAAACGTGCCGGTGGTATGGGCTTGATCTCAGGGCGTAAGGCCTTCCAGAAACCCATGCAGGAAGGCGTTGAGCTGCTGCATGCGATTCAGGATGTCTATCTCTCTACCGATATTACGGTTGCCTGATGGCTGGCAGTTGGCTAAGCGTAGGCCCTTAAGTGAGCACTAACAAACTTGATGAATATTAATTAATATTAAATAATCGTCCTATTGAGATGTTTAAAACGGCATACGCTTAAAGGAGCTATATCATGAGTGGAAAGCCAGCAGCACGTATTACTGACCTTACCGCGTGCCCTATCCCAGGGCACGGTACAAACCCACTAGTCAGTGGCTCGCCTGATGTTTTTTACGATAGCTTGTCTGCCGCAAGGTTAGACGATAAATCTGCTTGCGGCAGTCCTATTACTCACGAAGTCTCGTCCACCGTATTCGTCAACGGTAAGCCAGCCGCTGTCCTGAGCAGTGTGGGTGCCCACGGTAATGAAGTCATCACCGGATCGGGGACGGTCATCATCGGTAAGTAGTGGTGTCTGCCGCCATTGATCGGAGCGCTGACGGCCGTAAAAAAAGCCTCAAAAATTGCCATACAGACCCTTGAAAATCGACTGACCGCTCCTATTTTTTACATCGTAGAGGCTGCTTCTGTGGGTTGCGTAAGAGGCTGCCTCTTATGACAATTCTCACAGTCTGCTTAACGTAGGAGGTGTTCGATATGTTCGATGATCTCAAGCGTTTTGAAACCGGCTCGCCTCGGCAGTTTGACTGGTTTAGTCAACTGTTGGACGGCTTCTTCCCCGATGGCAATGCGATGGATATTCGTGCGGTGCCGCGGGGTAGTTTCCCGATGATCAATGTGGCGCGTAGCGATGATGCCGTGCGTGTGTATGTGTTTGCTGCGGGGTTGGCACACTCTGATCTGACCATTGATATTCAAGACAATGTGCTGACGCTACGTGGCAAGCGAGACTCTGTGACGAGTGGTAATGAGGATGGCAGCTCGCGCCCGGTATTTCGCCGAGAGCGCGCCAGCGGTGAGTTTGTAAGGGCGATTGCACTCCCCGATGGCTTAGATGCCGAGCGGGCAGAGGCACGCCATGCCCATGGTGTGTTCGAGATCGTGTTGCCTAAACGCGAAGAACTCAAGCCGCGGCGTATTGATGTTCAGGCGGCGTAAATCATGTTTGTTAACCTTGTATAAGGAGGGATAAATCATGAATAACGTTGTTCGTTCATCCAACCACTCCCCGCTTTTACAGCGTGGCGAGGAGCAACCTTCTCAAGAAACCCTGCTGCCAGCGGTGGATATCATTGAAGAGTCCAATGCGCTCAAACTGGTGGCAGATATGCCTGGCGTTACTAATGAAACGCTGAAAATAGAGCTCGACAACAACGTGCTGAGCTTGGAAGGTGAGATAGCGCTAAATATGCCCGAAGGGCTGAGCGCGCTGCACGCCGAGGTTCGCGGCCAGCGTTTTGCGCGGCGTTTTAACCTCAGTCACGAAGTGGACAGTGATGCCATTACCGCCACTCTCGTCAACGGCGTATTGACGCTAACGCTGCCCAAGAAAGACAGCCACCGCACGCGCCGTATAGAAGTGCAGGCGGCTTGAGGCCTGGTCTCCGAGTACAAACTGAGCGAAAAGCCGAGTGTCCGCTAAATAGCGGGCACTCTTTTTTGTGAGGCGGTTGGCTATCGTTCCAGGTAAAACTCGCCTTTGCCCACCACTTTTGCGTTACCGCCCACCGTCACAAGGCCGGGCTTGACCTCGCCATTGGCAGCGGTATGGATAACGCTGGGCCGCCCCATTTCGACACCCTGATGAATTTTGCAGTGCAAGGTGCCTGGTTGCAGTGATGCCAAATAGCCGGTTAAGGCCGCTGCAGCGCTGCCGGTAGCGGGGTCTTCGCAAATGCTGGAATGCATACAAAACATGCGGCTGTGAACTACCGTTTCTGCCCCGCCTTGTTGTTCAATCACATACAGGTAAATCTGGACGGCACTGCTAGACATAACAGCACTTGCCCAAGCCGTCGTAGAAATACGCACGCTCTCTAACGCTGCCACGTCAGTGAGTTCGATCAAATGAAAGGGGAGCCCGAAGGAGGCAATCACCGGATCACCCTTCACCTGATGGATGTCCAATCCCAGCAGCTCAACGGCAGTGGTGCGGTCAATAGTGCTGTCTGTGATCATGGCGGGTTGGGCGGTCTTAAACGTTGCCCTATCTTGTTCATACTTAACCACTAGCTTTCCGATGGAAGGGTGGAGCACAACACCTTGCTCGCGGTTCACTAAATCCAGTTCCCTGAGCAGATGCGCAGTGCCTACCGTGGGGTGGCCTGCAAAAGGTAGTTCACGAGTAGGCGTAAAGATCCGCATCGGGTAGTGATTCGGTTCAGTGGCAGAGCTTAAAAACACCGTTTCGGCCAGGTTAAGCTCATTTGCCAGCGCCTGCATGGTACTGGCTGCCAACCCATCAGCCTCTAGAAAGACGGCCAATGGGTTGCCGGTAAACGGCTGGTCGGTAAAGACATTGAGTAGGTAATACTCAGCGGTTGTCACAATTTCCTCCTTCACGTAGTGAATGATGCCAAAACGGTTTACGGCCCTCTTTTCTCGCCTGTTCGCGGGTGATGCCGATATCATCAAGTAGCCGATCATCCAATGCCAGCAGGTGGCGGCGGCTACGACGGTAGTGATGGTACTGCTGTAGTTGATAGCGCAACTGGTAACGAAGCTGGGTGAGGCTGAAGCGTGGCATGGCTAATCCTCCGTGTTATATGCCCAACCAGATTACTCAGTGCTATCATTTGAATACAGATATAGAGTTTACTGTTTTTAGGATACAGATAGGCGTGTTATACCTCTGTATGGTCGCTGGTCAGGGCATCTGTATCGTTATCAGGCTGTATAGGGGGATGAGTGTCATGACACGCTATGAAGAGGTCGCTGGCATTTTGCGGGAGCGTATCGAGCACGGTATTTACCGTGTAGGCGATCGGCTGCCGTCTATTCGCGCGGTGTGCCAGGAGCTGGACGTTAGCATTTCGACGGCTCAGGAGGCCTACCGTCAACTAATGGACGTTGCATTGATCGAGTCTCGACCAAAATCGGGCTATTTCGTGCTGCCTAGCCGCGTGCCATCGGTGCTGCCGTCGGTCTCACGACCCGCACAGCGCCCGCTGGATATTTCCCAATGGGATCAAGTGCTGGAGCTTGTCGCCACCCAGCGTGATGACGTGCGGCTACTTCTGGGGCGCGGCATACCGAATTTTGATTATGAGACGCTGCGGCCGCTGTCGAAGATACTCGCTGGCCTTCATCGTAGTAATGACCTGCATGGGTTCAACTACGACAAGTTGAACGGTAGCCCTGAGCTTCGCCAACAGGTAGCGCGGCTGGCTATTGCCTCCGGTTGCTTGCTACACCCAGACGACATCATGGTGACCACCGGCTGTCAGGAGGCGCTGGCCATCGCGCTACGCACCCTTACCCAGCCCGGCGATGTGGTGGCCGTGGACTCACCCAGCTTTTACGGCACCATGCAGATTCTTAAGGCCAACGGCTTAAAAGCGCTGGAGATACCCACCGACCCACAAACCGGCATCAGTCTGGAAGCCCTGGAGCTAGCGTTAGAGCAGTGGCCAATCCGCGCGATACAGGTCACGCCCACTTACAACAACCCGCTGGGTTACACCATGCCTGAAGCACGCAAGCGGGCGCTGTTTCAGCTTGCTCAACGCTTCGATGTAGCCATTATCGAAGACGATATCTACGGCGACTTGTCATTTAGTCTGCCAAGACCGCGCACCGTGAAATCCTTCGATGACGACGGGCGCGTGATGCTGTGCAGCGGCTTTTCCAAAACCGTGGGGCCGGGGTTAAGAGTGGGTTGGCTGGCGCCAGGGCGCTACCGTGATCAGGCACTGCATATGAAGTATGTCTCCACCGGTGCTTCAGCCACGCTGCCGCAGTTGGCAGTGGCGGAATTCGTCGCCAAAGGGCACTACGAGCGCCACATCCGTTACGCCACCCGCCAATATCAGCGCCAGCGCGATATCATGATCAGTTGGGTTCAGCGCTACTTCCCCAAGGGCGCGGGCATTAGCTACCCCGAGGGCAGTTTTTTGCTATGGGTAGAGCTACCCGCCGCCGTGGACTGCGTACGCCTTAACCAGCGCTTGGCGCAGCATGCTATCCACGTAGCGCCGGGATCGCTGTTTTCCGCCTCGGGTAAATTTCGCCAGTGCCTACGCTTGAACTATGCGTTTACGCTAACACCCACCATCGAAGACGCCGTGCGCACCGTGGGAGCAATTGCCACTGAAATGGTGGAAGAAGCGCAGGCGCATGCGGTGGAGGTAGAGTGATGGAGCAACATTTTAGCTGTTTAATGCTATGGGAGAGCCATCATGCAATCCAAAGAACACTGGGAGAAGGTCTACACCAAGAAAGCACCCACAGAGGTCAGCTGGTTTCAGGAACATGCGGCACTTTCCGTAAAGCTTATTCGCAATGCTACCCTTCCCGCATCAGCATCAATAATTGACGTGGGCGGTGGTGCCTCAACGCTGGTGGATGACCTGTTAGCGCTTGATTATGAAAAGATAACCGTGCTGGATTTATCGTCATCCGCGCTGGCCACAGCCAAAGAACGGCTTGGCAAGCGTGCATCACACGTCATATGGCGTGAAGAAAATGTGCTGGAGGCTGAGTTTACTGAGCATGGCTATGATGTTTGGCATGATCGCGCCGTTTTCCATTTCCTCACGAGTGCAGAAGAGCGTCATCGTTATGTACAACAAGTGATGGGGGCTGTTAAACCGGGTGGGCTTGTGATGGTGGCTACCTTTGCCGAAGATGGCCCAACTCAATGCAGTGGGCTCCCCGTGGTGCGCTACAGCGCTGGCGAGTTGCACTCAGAGTTTGGCGAGCCGTTCGAGCTTATCGGTCACGAAAGAGAGTCACACCAAACGCCTGATGGCAGTGAACAAAAGTTTATATACTGTCTTTGTAAGAAAATGATGTAACGACGCCTTTATTTAATAGGCCGTTGAAATGCCTGCCGCGCCCGCTCAGCGCGTTCGCGCGTGATACAAGTGAGCGAGTGATCATTGCGCAGCCCCATCACCTTCAATTGACTCGGCGACCAGGCGACACCTTAATCATTCAGCCTTATTTATATGCAGGTAAGCGGAATTGACTCCCTAGATTCGAGGTACCCATGCGTCGTCATGCTCTCACCTATCGCGCGTTCGGAAGGCCACTTGAAACATTGAACATGGAAACCGCGGAAGTTCCACGCCTGGGTCAGGGCATGCTCAGGGTGAAGATGTTATGTGCTCCAGTGAACCCGTCTGATCTGATTCCCATCAGCGGTGCTTACTCGCACCGTATAACGCTTCCCGCGGTCGCCGGCTACGAAGGGGTGGGGCGCGTTATTGACGCACCTAGACAGTATGCCTCTCTGATCGGAAAGCGAGTTCTTCCATTACGAAGCGAGGGCACTTGGCAGACGATTCTAGATTGTGATGCTGCACTCGCAGTACCTGTCCCCGATACCATTTCTGACGCCGTTGCCGCACGGGCCTACATTAATCCCTTGGCTGCCCTGACCATGCTTGAGACTTGGCCTGTCGAGGGAAAACGTGTTCTTCTCAGTGGAGCGGGTTCCAATTGCGCTGACTATCTTGGGGCGTGGGCATATCAGCACGGCGCCAGGGAGGTTATCGGCATATACCGCTCCGAGAGTAGAGTTGCCCGGCTGGAAAAGCTCGGTATTAAACCGGTATCGATTCAGGATATGTCCCTGACCTCGCGTGTGGCCCGTAAGTCTGACGTGGTGTTCGACGCTTTAGGGGGGCCAGTTGCGGCAAATATATTGCAACTCATGGCACCGAAAACGACATTTATCGCCTACGGGTTATTGACGGGACAGGCGATTCAAGTGGATTCGAAACCCAGGGCTCTCTATAGGAAGTTTCATTTGCGCGACCCTTTGTCCAGGATGTCCGCGGAAGCTTGGCAGCAAAAATTCTTGGCTATCTGGGGGCTTTTAGACCAGTCAGCGATGCCTGATTATCAAGTGTTTCCAGGTCAGGACTGGCGGCAAGCTGTCGAGAGGGCGCTTTGCCCGAGTGGCCAGAAAGTGCTTCTGGACTTGTCCACTCTTGGGCAATGAAAGCTGCTTTATGTCAGATCCATAAACGGATTGTAGGCGACTTCCCAGTAATGACCTTCTGGGTCGCGAAAGTAACCGGAATAACCACCCCAGAATACCTCTTCCCCAGGCTTTATAAGCTCTGCGCCGGCGGCAACCGCTTGTTCAAGCACTTGGTCAACGGCCGCTTGGCTGGCGACATTATGAGCCAACGTTATACCGCTGAAACCGCTCGGTGCATCATCAGCAATGCCGATATCTCTGGACAGCGCTTCACGTGGGAAAAGTGATAGCCAGGCCCCCTCCATTTTGAAAAAGGCAACTTCCTCGCTGTCCGTTTCATGCTCCGGCAGGCCCAGACCTTCACGATAAAAACGGATGGCGCGTTGCAGGTCATGTACACCAAGGGTGATCAGACTGATTTTCGGCTTCATGAGGTGCTCCTAATAGATAGCTTTAGCCGGGTCGCTGAAACTGCTGCCGCGACTGCTCTACGCGTTCGCGTGTAATGCAGTTTAGCGAGTGGTCGTTGAGCAGCCCCATTGCCTGCATAAAGGCAAAAGCGGTGGTGGGGCCGAAGAATTTCCAACCGCGCTTTTTCAGTTCTTTCGCCATTGCTACGGATTCGGGCGAGGTGGTCTGAGTCTGTGGTGTCGCTAATTCGGTCGGCTCATAGCGCCAGAAAAAAGCGGCCAAAGAGCCTTCTTGCTCAACCATTTCCTTTGCACGTTGGGCGTTGTTGATGGTCGCTTCGATTTTTCCGCGGTGGCGAATAATGCCTGCATCTTGGAGTAAACGCTGCACATCATCTTCATTAAAGCTGGCGACTTGATGGAAGTCGAAGCGGTGAAAAGCGGCGCGAAAGTTGTCGCGTTTATTAAGAATCGTGCGCCAGCTTAAGCCCGATTGAAAGCTCTCTAAGCAGAGCTTCTCGAATAGCCGCTGATCATCGTCTACCGGGAAGCCCCACTCATTATCGTGATAGGGCAGAAACTCTGCCGCGCCGCCACACCACTTGCAGCGGGGATGCCCATCGGGGGCGATAAAATCGTTGTCCATCAACTGCTCACCTATTAATTGAACCACTCTTGGGCAGTACGCCACAGGCATATGCCGATGAAATAAATCGATGTAATCCCCCACCCCCATAATGCCCAGGCGGCGTGCTCGGGGCTTGAGAGTACTAACGATGTTATACATGCGCACCATACGAGTGTGACGGTGATATTGAGCGGCATGAACTGGCGCACCCGAAAGGGGTGGAGGAATTTCATATTAGTCACGGTGAGGATGGCCAGAAAGGTGATAGCGGCAAAGGTGATAAAAGGCGGGAAATCGAGAATATAGAAATAGGCTGCGGCGATATTCCAGGCGGCAGGAAAGCCAACGAAGTAATTATCCTGGCTTTTCATATCAACATTGCAGAAACAGAACATCGATGAAAGCAAAATAATGAATACTGAGAGCAGTGCAAAATTGGGCGGCAACTCAATAAAGTAGTAGATGAAAAGGGCAGGGATAAAGGCCCAGGTCAGGTAATCAATCACCATATCGAGTGTTGAACCATCGAAATGGGGCAGTATGGCCTTCACTTCATACTTGCGGGCCAGAGTGCCATCGATTCCATCGATCATCATCGCGGCCCCTAACCAGAGCAGGCAGGCGACTGGATTATTGTCGACCAGAGCGAGCAGCGCCATGGTGCCGAGTAGCACGCCGCTGGCGGTAAATATGTGCACGCTCCATGCCTTCCATATCGAGGTGCGGGATTCTGTGTGCGAAGAGAGAAATTGAACCACATTAACCCCATTGGGAACGTGGGTCCCCTTTAAATTGAATTTATAAATAAGCCTGTAAAGAAAGATACACTACTACAAGAATGCTTCCAGAGAATATGTCGGAAGCCTATCCTGTGATGACGTGATTGATACTGGACTTCACACGCTATGCATTCACTAATGGTGTAAGCGCCGCCATGCCTCACTTAACCACTCACCTGCGTTCATTAGTTCGCTTTCAGTCGAGCCCGCATAGCCAAGCACTAACCCAGGGCGCTTATTTTTGGAAAGGTAATAGCGGGAAAGTGGAGAAAGCGTAATGCCTGCTTCACTGGCACGCTTAACGAGCATCTCTTCTTCCTCGATAGTATCGAGTTCAGCTAATAGATGCATACCCGCATGGCCGTCAGAAAGCCGAAGCCCAGCGGCCACTGCAGGCGTTAATGCCGTGCGTAAACACGCTTGTCGCTGACGATAAGCGGTCCGCATACGGGCGATGTGGCGAGTAAAATGCCCGCTGGTAATGAATTCAGCAAGCGCCGATTGCACGGGATAGTTACCTTCACGGTGCAGTCGGGCATGGGCACGTCTGAAGTCATGGGCAAGTGTATCAGGCAGCACCAAATAGCCTAAGCGTAAGCCGGGATAGAGCACTTTACTAAAGGTACCTACATAAATAACCGATGCCTGTTCCGCAAGGCCCTGTAGAGAGGGCGTTGGTGGCGTGCCGTAACGAAATTCGCTGTCGTAATCGTCTTCAATGATCCAACTGCCGGTGCGAGAAGCATGCTCAAGTAATGCCAGTCGCCTGGGCACTGGCATGGTCACGCCGCTGGGATATTGGTGGGAGGGTGTCGCGTAAATTAGCCGAGGTGCTGGCGCATTCTCAGGGGCAAGTGAAGGGTTTAACCCTTCTTTATCGACGGGGATGGGCGTTACCGTTAATCCTGACGCCAGAAAACAGGCCTGGGCGCCGCCGTAACCCGGCTCCTCCATCCAAACCGAATCCCCATGATCGGTGAGTAGTTGGGTAATCAGTTCAAATGCCTGCTGGGCGCCTTGGGTAATCACAATCTGTTCTGGTTGGCAGCGCACCGCGCGGGAGAGTCTTAGATAGTCACAAAGAGCCGCTTTGAGTACAGGTAGACCACCGCTGGTTTGATAATCCATCCATGCCATTTCCGCGTGATAATAGTGACGCCGTAAAAGGCGCTGCCACTGCTCGCGGGGAAACAGGTCGAGCGCCGGGACGCCTGGAGCGAAGGCGCGATGGCCGTGGCTCAACGTTCCGCTGAGTGTTAATAGCTTGTTACCCCGGCTTGAGTAGCGGACAGGCAAAGGTGGTGGAAGCTCGGCTCTGGTTAACAGCGCGGGGAGGTTCGCCACATAGAGCCCTGCTCCCTGGCGGGCAATCAGTAACCCTTCCGCCAGTAGCCGATCCATGGTTGCCAGCACCGTATTACGGCTAATACCCAAAGCGCGAGCCAAGTAGCGGGAAGAGGGAAGCGCATCGCCAGCCGTCAGCTCACCATGTTGAATCCACTCCTTAAGCGAGCAGTAAAGCTGCTGAACAAGCGTGGCTGCTTCATTCGCAGTTAGCCTTAGCGCTAGCGCCTCCGCAATCCAGTCGCTGGCAGCGTCACGTCTTTTCACTGGTTCCCTCAATTTAGCGATAAGTGGCTCTTTATCATAGACCACTATGACGGCAAGCTGTGTTGAATCACCACTCAAAGGGAGCAGTCGTTATGGTTAATGTTCGTTCGGCGGTACTCAATGACTTAGAGCCTCTTAGCGCATTACTTGATGGCTATCGTCAGTTTTATAAGCAACCGAGTGATATTCAGGCGGCGCGTGATTTTTTAGATCAGCGCATGGGGCTAGGGGATTCATTCATTCTGGTTAGCGAGAATAGCGAAGGCATGCTCACGGGGTTTGTGCAACTTTACCCAGGTGTTTCCACGGTGGGCTTAAATGCCCGCTGGACGCTAAATGACCTCTTTGTGCTGCCCAATTACCGTGATAAAGGCACCGGAAGGGCATTAATGGAAGCCGCCACCCAGCTTGCCCATGATCACGGCGTTGTACGTTTGATATTAATGACCCAGGTAGAGAACGAACGCGCCCAACACCTTTATGAATCATTGGGCTGGCAGCGTAATACGGCGTTTTACGGTTATTTGTTGGATATCAAATAAGGGGCAAACGATGACTAACGAGCATCAGTCTGCGGTGCTGGCGTTTCCGCCTGCTAAACCCGCCACAATGGCCGCCGCGATGTACGATAAGCTCTGCTATCACACGGATGCCTGGGATGTGGCGCAGGACTTGGCCAATGGTATTGCAGGTATTGTGGTGATCGATACCCGCAGCTTTGAACACTACTGCGCCGGGCATATTCCAGGGGCAATAAGCTTGCCGCATAAGGAGATGACGCCGGAACGCTTAGCTGGGCTGGATAATACCCTTGTTTACATCACTTACTGCGACGGTATTGGCTGTAACGGCTCAACTAAAGGCGCCTGGAAACTAGCGAGCGCAGGGCTGCAGGTAAAAGAATTGCTCGGAGGGTTGGATTTTTGGCGTCGTGATCAACACCTCATCGAAACAGGTGATCAACAGGGAAGTTTAATAAATGCAGAGCCTGTGGCATGTGGGTGTTAGCTTAGTAATGGTAGCGACAGGCAATGATAGTGAGAGTGGATTCATCGACGGCATAAATCAGACGATGCGAGTCGTCGATGCGTCGTGACCAGAAGCCAGAGAGGTTTTCCCTTAGGGGCTCAGGTTTTCCAATGCCCTCAAAGGGAGAACGCTGCGTATCTAAGATAAGTTTATTGATGCGCTTTAAGGTCTTTTTATCCTGCCCCTGCCAATAGAGGTAGTCGCTCCAAGCTTCGTTAGTCCAACATAGTAAGCGGTTACTCATCCATTAGCTCTCTTGGTTGAGCTTGCCCTGCACGGTATTGAGCAATGGACTTGTTTAAGTGCTCTGCGTTAGCAGGTGAGCGCATCAAGTAAACGGTTTCCATAAGGCTGTTATAGTAGTCAAGTGACATGACCACTGCATCTTCTGCGTCGCGGCGGGTGATAATCGTGGTATCGGCATCATTGACCACACCGTCCAGTACGCCTTTTAGACCATTACGCGCTTCGGTAAACGATATAACACGCATATTTTATATCCTGTACAGTGAGTGGTACAAGTATAGCGCTCTACTTCAATATGTACAGTATTAAAGACATCTTGAGTAGTGAGATGCTTGTGGGTTACTCCACCTTCTCCGGCAGCTTGCACACATCCACCCACTTGGCATTGACCAGCTCGGCCAATCGCTTGGGGCTTAGGCGTACGGCGCTAGTGGGCGAACCAGCGGCGGGCAGCACTTCGTCATAGGCGTGGAGCGATTCATCGCAGTAAACCGGCAGGTCGGTGGCGAGGCCAAAGGGACAAACGCCGCCAACCGGGTGGCTGGTGAGTTCCATCACCGTCTCGGCGTCAAGCATTTTGGCCTTGCCGCCGAAGGTATCGAGAATTTTGCGGTTGTCGATACGCGCATCGCCACTGGCCACAATGAGTAGCGGTTTGTCACCGACTTTGAACGCTAGGGTTTTGGCAATTTGACCTGGTGCTACGCCATGGGCATCAGCGGCAAGTTGTACCGTGGCAGTACTGGTTTCAAGCTCTTCGATGTTTACATCCGGCGCGTGCTCGGCAAAAAACTGGCGAACGGTTTCGATGCCCATCTTGGATTTCCTCGGTCATTAACATTCGTCGGTAACATTAGACGGTTCAATGACTAATCTAACGTGCCTTTGGTAGATTAGCCAAGCCACTGGGGCGTGGTGATTTTGGCAGGCTCGCGCTGCATGATGATCTCGCCGTGACGTACGGAAAGCAGCACTTCGCCTTGAGTGCGCAGCACACTGTAGTCATCCTCGCCCTCCAACAGGTTGAAGCTGGCGGGTTTGCCGACCTCGATACCATAACGCTCTTCAATATTGAGCGTGCGGGCGCTGTTATCGGTAATTAGTGAAAGCGCCTGGCTGAAGTCCTGATAGCCCATCATTTGGCAGATATGCAGGCCAAAATCCAGCGTTCGCAACAGCTTGCCATTCCCCAAGGAGTACCAGGGATCGAAGATGGAGTCCTCGGCAAAACAGACGTTAATGCCCGCTGCGTTGAGCTCCTTCACACGTGTCACGCCACGCCGCTTGGGGTAAGTGTCAAAGCGCCCCTGCAGGTGAATACTTTCGGTGGGGCAGGAGACAAAGTTAATACCCGAGCGTTTTAGCAGCAGAAACAGCTTGGAGCAGTAAGCGTTGTCGTAGGAGTGCATTGCTGTGGCGTGGCTAGCGGTCACGCGGCTGCCCAAGTCATTAAACAGTGCCTCGCAGGCCAATACTTCGAGAAAGCGCGAGTTGGGGTCGTCAATCTCGTCACAGTGCACATCCACCAGGCGGTCGTACTTGATCGCCAATTCGATCACTCGCTTCATGGAGGCCACGCCCAGCTCACGGGTGTATTCGAAGTGGGGGATGCCGCCCACCACATCGGCGCCGATCTCTAGTGCCTCCTCCATCAGCCGATCGCCGCCTGGGTAAGAGAGCAGGCCATCTTGAGGGAAGGCGACTACCTGAATATCAATTTTATCTTTTAACTCGTCGCGCAAGGCGCACAGGGTTTTAAGCCCAATCAGGCTAGGGTCGCTGGTGTCGGCGTGGGTGCGCACAAACTGAACGCCGTTGCCGATTAACAGGTTTAGGGTTTTAAGCGCGCGCTCGCGAATATCCGCTTCGGTGAGCATAGGCTTACGCTCGCCCCAGCGCTCAATGCCTTCAAACAGCGTGCCGCTCTGGTTCCAGCTTGGCTCACCTGCCGTAAGGGCGGCGTCCAAATGGATATGGGGCTCAATAAACGGCGCACAAATGAGCTTGGCGCCCGCATCAATCTGCCCTTCGCTCGCTGTTTGCGGCATGTCTTGCTCGGTAATCGCTGTGAACGTGCCGTTCTCAATCTCAAGTCGGTAAAGCTCAGGACGCTGGCGCAAACGGGCGTTAAGAATCTGCATGCTCATATAACAAGGCTCACTTATTTTATTACTTCGCAGTAGAGGGAAGCGTATCGCTCAGCGTAGCGTGGTTTAAACGAAGCAGCACGGCGTAGCTTCCTGCTGCCACTACAACACCTACCAGTGGTGGCAGTAACGGGGAGAAGTAAGCGGCCCCGGCGCCCAGCGCATACGCAGCTAACCCTCGGCGGTTGAAGTCGGGTAGTTGTGCTTTATCCAATGTGGGGTAGCGGCCTTTATGCTTGAGCCAAAAGTCCGCCATGATCACCCCGCCCATGGGCGGTATAAAGGTGCCGAGTAACACCAGAAATGGGATGAGTAGGTTATACATACCGCCCACCGCCAGCACGGTGCCAATCGCCGCGCCACCCACAGTGACCAGGCGGCGCTTTTCGGTGCGCAGCAAATTACAGCCCGCCACGGCGAAGTTGTAGATAGTGTTGTCCTGGGTTGTCCAGATATTCAGGAACAGCATCAGCACGGCGATGGTGACAAAGCCCTGAGCGATCAATACATCCACGATATCCGCCTGCTGGTAAATCATGGTGCCAAGAGCGCCGGTCAGCACCATTAAGCCGTTACCGACAAAAAAGGCCGCCAGGGTCGCGATCACGGCAATTTTCGGCGTTTTGGCGAAGCGGCTCCAGTTAGTCGCTTGGGTACCGCCGCTAATAAAGGTACCGATAATCACGGTAATTGCAGCCGCCACACTCATACTCTCCGTGGGTGTTTGCTGGCTTAACCCTGCAAAACCGCGCACATCCACCAGCCCCGTGAACAGGCTGATCAATATAAATAGCATCATGGCCGGGACAGCAAAGCGCGACAGCCAGTCCATACCTCTATAGCCAATCATGGCAGTCACGCAGAAACCAAACCCAAATAGCACCATTAAGGGGATTTCCAGCCATTCAGGCATCCCGGTGGTGCGTACTAACACTAGCGCAATCGTGGCAGTGCCCCAGGCGTACCAGCCGATCTGGGTAAAACCGAGAATAAAGTCGGAGAGTTTGCTGCCTTTTTCGCCGAAGCAGAAGCGTCCCATCAGCACCGAATTGAGTCCGCTTTTACAAGCAATATAGGCGAGGGCTGCCGCATACATCCCCAGCAGCAAGTTGCCAATCCCTATGATCCATAGCAGTTGGCCAATCGGAAAGGCTTGGCCTAACGTGCCGCCCGCCCACATGGTGGCGGTGAAAAACGTAAATCCAAGCAGTACTGCCGAGGTAGAAAGCAGGCCCTTGCGGGCACTGGTAGGGACTTCACTGAGTGGATAGTCAGAATGGTGCATCACGCTCTCCTAATATAAATCAGCAAACTTGTTAGCTACTTATAAAGCAAGAGATATGCCAAAAGGGTAGGGCAATAAGAATGATTACGCTTGTCATTTTTTAAGACATGCCCACTCATTTTAATGATACTTTAGTAAATAAAACCTAATTGTTTGTGTACGTTTGCCGAATAAAATAGTGGTCAAAAAAGCTTGTTTGTTAAAGAAATGGTCGCTCATTGTGATTACGTCCAGATACGCCCGCTGCAGCTATAGCCATGAAGGAATCGGAGTAGATGCCAGAACCCCAGCATAGGAGTGCTTCACTGCCTGCGGCTAAACTTCCTTGGCATCATACCCTGGTGGGTAAGGTGGTGATGTTTATGCTGATGGGCGTGCTGTTTGCGTATGTAACGGGGGCGCTGTCAGGTTTTTTTATGGTTGAGCGTGGGGCTCGGGAGCAGTGGTTGCGTGAAGCGCAGGTGAATGCCCAGATAGTGAGCGCGACTATTAGGCGTATTTATACGTCCGTGGCGGTTAAGACCGATGGCACGGGTCAAGTCACGCATATCATTTCCCAGCGCCCAATTGGCGATGAAGAGTCGGTTCTGGAAACTGGGTTTAGCCCGATTGATGTATTAGCGTTAGCAAGTGCACAAACACGTAACAACGTATGGCTGTTCACTAAGTCATCAGAAGGTTCTCTCACCGTAGTGGCTGATGCGCTTAACACACCATCAGACTCACCTGCCAACTTGGCAGTAGATACATGGCAAACAAAAGCGGATGCCGTTGATTTTTATGTTGGATTTGCCAGCATTGGCAATGAAGAGCACTTCATTAGTTCGCTGCCCATTGTTACTCCTGATGGTCAACTGTTAGGCGTGCTGGTAGCCACTATAGGCCAGAAAGGTGGGCTGTATCAGATGCGTAATGATCTGATCAGTAAAGCATTTGTAGCGCTACTGGTGGTATTGGTCGCAACAGCCCTGCTAGTCACTGTTTTGATGCGTCAGTTATTTACACCCGTGCCAGTATTAATTAAGTCGCTCACCGAAATCGCTAAAAACCAGACTGCTGACAGCACGCCTTATACCGACCGTAACGATGAAATTGGCCGGATGGCAAAGGCCATAGATGCGCTTCGTAAGAAAGTCATTGAGCGTGAACACTTACTTGAAGTTAAAGACGAAGCGCTGCGCTTTCAGCATCTTGCTCATCATGATGAGCTGACCAAATTGCCCAACCGCGTGCAATTAAATAATGCTTTAAAAACCGCTGTGCACTCACTGCTTCAAGGCGACGTATTTAATGTCATGCTATTTGATCTTGACCATTTTAAAGCAGTTAACGATAGTCTGGGGCACGCGGCGGGTGATGCTTTGCTCGTTGAAGTTAGTCAGCGGGTGCAGGGGCTGCTGACCGACGATGATTTGGTGGCGCGCCTTGGTGGCGATGAGTTTGCCATCATTCAACGCGTTGTGCGTAGTGCCACCAATGAGGCAAAAGTACTGGCAGAAGCAATTGTGTCTGTTCTACGTGAACCGTATCAGTTTAATAACCAGGAAATTAACATTGGAGTGAGTGTTGGCATTGCAACCGCACCCGCTGATGGCCGCAATAGCCACGATCTGCTACGTCACGCAGATCTGGCGCTCTATGCGGCCAAGGCGAAAGGGCGCGACCGCTATATGCTCTATGCCGCAGGGATGACAATGGATTCCGGGATCATCGAACAAAGGTAAGCCTATGAAGTGGCTAGTAGCGTTATTAATGACCAGTGCGGTGTGGCAAGGTGCCGCTGCTGGTGAGGAGATCGCCTCCTCGCCGACGTTGTCGCGTATTGTGTCTACTGGTGAGATTACTATCGGCCATCGTACCAGCGAAGCCCCCTTCTCCTACCTAGTTAATGACCAGCCAACAGGCTATGCGATCGACCTGTGCCTAAACGTCATCGAAGGTCTGGAGGAAACATTGGGCTTAGGTGATCTCAAGGTAAATTATGTGCCGGTAACGCCTGCAAATCGGTTCATATTAGTACGTAATGGTGAAGTGGATATCGAGTGTGGAGTGACCACCAATACCCCTGAACGTCGCCGTCAGGCCGCTTTTTCATACCCTCATTTTCTGACCGCAACGCGCTATGTATCCCTCGCCGAGCAGCATATGGACAGTTTGCAGGATTTGGCGGGCCGCAGCGTGGTATCAACAACGGGCACTATCAATATTGCCCAGCTCAACGAACTCAATCGCACCGAGGGGCTAGCAATATCGGTAATGCTAAGCCGTAATCATGAAGAAGCCTTTGATATGGTGGCTTCAGGACAGGCTTCCGCGTTTGTGATGGATGAGGTTTTGTTAGCAGGTTTGGTTTCGTCTGCCGTTGACCCTGCCGCTTTTCATATTTCTCAAGCAACACTGAGTAGTGCCGAGCCCTATGGCTTAATGATGCCGCCTGATGATCCTGTTTTTGTTGAGCTGGTCAATAAGGAACTGCGTAACATTTATCAGAGTGAAACTATTCACACTCTTTATGAAAAATGGTTTTTGCAGCCGCTCCCTCCCGATAACCGAGTATTGAACTTGCCGCTAGCGCCAGCGCTTGCCGCTATTTTCGCCAATCCTGAGCAGTACATAGAGTAGAGGAGGTGTGTTATGCGCCGAAGTTTATTGCTTGGGTGGTGTAGTTTGCTGGTAATGATGTCTGGTGGAGAGGCAGCACATGCAACGACACCTATCGATTCGCTTGAACGCATAGAAGCAACCGGCGTGTTAAGGGTTGGCTATGGTGATACAGCGCCATTCTCTTATTTAGATAATCAGGGTAACGTCGTCGGTTACTCTATCGATATTTGCCAACGTTTAGCGAAACAGCTGCAAGTGCAATTAGACCTGCCTTCTCTTGAAATAGCCTATGTGTACCGTACGCCCAGTAACCGGGTGCAACTGCTCAATAGCGGCGATATCGATATTGAGTGTAATGCCAGTACTAATACACAACAGCGGCGGCAGAGCGCGCAGTTTGCGCTTAGCCATTTCTTTGTCTCGGTGCGTTATGTGGCCCTGAAGGAAAATGGCTTTACCACCTTGGAGGACTTGGCCGGGCGTAGCGTGAGCGTGGCGCGTGGCACCGTCAATGTCAGCCAGATCAATCAGGTAAATCGAGAACGCCAGCTGAATTTATCGGTGGTGCCCGTAGGTACATTGCAGGAAGCGTTTGATTTAGTTGCTGATGGGCGCGTAGCGGCTTTTGCAATGGATGATATATTACTAAGCACAATGATTGCTGAGTCCCAACACCCCGACGCGTACGCGCTTTCCGAAGAAGCCATTACGTCGACAGAGCCACTCGGTTTTTTAATGCGATTGGGCGACGACGCCTTTGCAACTGAGGTGAATAAGGCTCTTGAGCATATTTATACCAGTCCCGAAATGTCGCTGCTTTACGAACGATGGTTTCAGCAACCTATTCCTGGCAAAGACATTACGCTTAATGTGCCGATGAGCACCGTATTGGCTGAGCATTTTATCGCCCCTTGCGAGATAAATGCAGATTAAGTGCATTAGATAAATATAGATTAAGATTTAGCGCAGGTTCATACGGTCTGAGTGTTAAATAAACCACGCATTAACGTTTCCACGATACCGCTGCTCTCATCCGCCAGAGAATGCTGCTGGGGATCCTGCAGCCAGTCGAAACAGACGCCAATCAAAAAGCCATGAAATTGGCGCCGGGCGCTGGCTGGGGTTAAGTCAGCGCGTAAAGTGCCAGCGATTTGGGCCTGTTCAAACAATTGCTCTACTCGCGCCTCTGCGTGCTCAGAGAGTCGAGTGATCATGCAAATCCGCGGGTGCTCCTCTTCCAGTTTCTCGCAGCGGTGCAATACGATGGTGGCTGCTCTCTGCAGTGGCAGGTCGTGGGAAATGGCTGCCAGCGAGCGTAGAGCAATGTCGCGTAAGCAGTCTGCCGGTGCTGAGCCTAGGTGTTCCACCACCTCATCGACAATTTCATCCAGAGGGACACGCACGCGTTCCAAGAGTGCATCGAACAATGCAGCTTTGTCTTCAAAGTGCCAATAAATGGCCCCTCGTGTCACGCCTGCTGCCTGGGCGATGTGCGCCAAGGTGGTACGCGAAACGCCTTGGGCTAAAAAGGTGGTCTCTGCCGCGTCCAGAATGATTTCTCGGGTACGTTCGGCGTCGGCCTTACGACGGGACATAGCGGCTCCTATTATTAAAATAAGCGGTATTTTGGCAGTGATGGATAGCAAAGTCGCGGGTGGGTGATTATTATACACCTCACTGACATTCATGAATGTCAGTGAGGTGACTATATTATTCAACTTGTACCCTGAATGCAGGTTTGAAAATCATCACTGACCGCCATCAAGGAGCTACTCGTGCCCGTTACTCTTCTCCGTTCACTGCCCATCATACTGGCTCTGCTTGTGCTAACGGGCTGTGAGCAACCCCAGGCGCAGTCGACTGATGCCACACGACCGGTAAAATTGATGACACTGCAGTCGGCAAATGCTACGGCCTTACGGCAGTTTCCCGCGCGGGTGGAAGCCTCTACGCGCAGCAATTTGTCATTTCGTATGGCCGGGGAATTATTGGAGCTCAATGTGAGCCCCGGCCAACCGGTGAGCGAAGGCGAGGTGATTGCGCGCATTGATGATCGCAATGTGCAAAGCGAGCTGGACAGCGCCCGCTCGCGCTTGGAGCTCGCCGAGGCAACGCTAGAACGCATGCGCTACACCCTGCAGCGTGGGGCAGTCAGCCAATCCCAGTTTGATCAGTCGGAAAGCGAGTGGCGGGCCGCCCGGGCCACCTTCGAACAGGCCCAAGAGCAGGTCGAGCATACAAAGCTACGCGCCCCTTACGATGGTGTGATTGCCCAGGTGCCAGTGGATAACCGCCAGATAGTCCAAGTTCAAGAAACGGTCGCGGTGATCCAACAGCCAGGGCAGCTAGACGTGGTGTTTCATCTGCCCGAGCAGATCGTGCAGCGCATACCGCGAAATAATGGAACGCCCTTCGGTGATGCGTTGGCGTTTGAAGTGCGCTTTGGTAATAGCGATAAACCCTATCTTGCCCAGCTAGCCTCTTACACCACCCAAGCCAGCGCACAGAGTTTGGCTTATGAAGTCACCCTAACGCTGCCCCAGCCGGACGATATCACCCTGTTAGACGGTATGAGTGCCAATGTGCGGCTCGATTTGAGTTCGCTGCAAACCGAAAATAGCGCCCCGCTGTGGCTACTGCCCACTGATGCGGTGAGCTATGCCGGTGATGATCCCGACCAGGCTCAGGTATGGCGCTTCGTCGAGCCAGAAAACGTTGAAGCGGTGCCGGTGGAGGTCGGTCGGTTAACCTCAAACGGCCTGGAAGTTAGCGGAAAGTTGGCAGCGGGCGATCGCGTTGTGGCGGCCGGAGCCCACCGTTTAACCGAGGACACCAGGGTGACCCCGTGGGAAAAAGAGCAGGGGCTTTAACATGGTCGACTACTTTCTACGCCACCGGGCGACCAGCTATTTAATGACTGTGGTGCTGCTGGCGGGTGGCGCGCTGTCGTTTTTGGGCATGGGCCAGTTGGAGTTCCCCGAATTTACCATTCGCAATGCGCTGATCACCACGCAGTACCCTGGTGCGACGCCTGAAGAGGTAGAGCAGGAAGTCACTTCGACACTCGAAGAGTCAATTCAGGAGATGTCATCGATCAAACGGGTTAGCTCGGTGAGTTCTGATGGCCTATCGCAGATCACCGTTGAACTCGAAAGTACGGTGCAGAACGAGGAGTTGGAGCAATTATGGGATTCGCTGCGCCGTAAAGTACAGGATGCCCAGGCCGCGCTTCCGCCGGGTGTGAGTCAATCTCGCGTAAATGACGACTTTGGCGATGTATTTGGTTTCATGGTCAACCTGACGGGCGATGGCTATAGCATGCCGGATCTGGCTGACCATGCTGATTTTCTCAAGCGCGAGCTCGCTTTGGTGAAGGGCGTCGCGAAGGTGTCGCTAAGCGGTGAGCACGAAGAGCGCATCTATATCGAAGTTGATCGCGAACGCCTGCGCGCACTGAATATTCCGTTAACACGATTACAGCAACTGCTTGAGACCCAAAATGCAGTGGCAGACTCAGGGCATCTTAAACAGGATGGCCGCCGTTTTCGTATCACCCCCACGGGCAGTGCGGCAGATATTGAAGCTCTGCGCGCCCTGATCGTCAGTGAGGGCGACGGTGAACTGGTGCGGCTGAGCGATATTGCCGATGTGAGCCGCGAGCTGGCGGAGCAGCCCCAGCAGCTTTACCGCGATATGGGCAGGCCGGCGATCTCGTTGGGCGTCTCCTTTGAAAGCGGAGTGAATGTTGTCGAGGTGGGAGAACGGCTACAGCAGCGTCTGGATGAACTGCAAACCCGCACACCACTGGGTATGGAGCTGAATGTCGTTTATAACCAGCCCCAGGTGGTCGATGACGCAGTATCCGGTTTCCTGGTCAGCTTGATCCAGGCGGTGGCTATCGTGATCGTGGTGCTGATGCTGTTTATGGGTTGGCGCAGTGGTCTGTTAATGGGCTTTATCCTGCTAATCACCATTATTGGCACCTTTATGTTGATGCGCTTTCACGGTTTGCAGCTGGAAAAAATCTCGCTGGGTGCGTTAATTATCGCCCTGGGAATGCTGGTAGATAACGCCATTGTGGTCACCGAAGGCATGCTGGTGGGGTTAAAGCGCGGCAGCACGATTCGTGATTCGGCGCATCAAGTGGTTCGCCAAAACGCCTGGCCCTTGCTGGCCGCAACGCTGATCGCGATTGCAGCCTTTGCGCCCATCGGTTTATCGCCAGACACCACCGGTGAGTTTATCGGCTCGTTATTTTTCGTGCTGCTCTACTCGCTACTGCTGAGCTGGATCACGGCGCTGACGTTAACGCCGTTCTACTTCAAGCTGTTTTTCCGCAATGTTGCCCCCGGCGATGGACAGGAAGACCCCTATAAAGGCGTGGTTTATCGTTTTGTAGGCCGCGTCATTATCACCGGTATTCGTTGGCGCTGGTTAACCTTGACGCTGATGGTGGCGATATTGGCCGGCGCGGTGGTCGGCTTTGGTTCGGTTAAAAATGCCTTCTTTCCGGCCTCTAATACGCCGATCTTTTTTGTCGATTATCGCACGCCGGAAGGTACCGATATTCTCGAAACCCAACGCCGCGTTAGCGAGCTTGAAAAGAGCGTGATGGAGATGGACGGCGTTCGCCACCTGACCACCACCGTGGGCGGTGGAGCGCAGCGCTTTACCCTCACTTATTCACCGGAAGACCGCTATGCAAGCTATGCGCAGTTGATTGTCGAAACCGACGATAAAGCGACTCAACACGACCGCATGGCTGACGTAGAGCAAGTGTTGGAGCGGGATCATAGCGATATTGACTACAAAATCGCCCCGTTGGAGGTCGGTCCTGCGCCCAAAGCCAAGCTAGAGGCGCGTTTCTACGGCAGCGACCCAGCGGTACTTCGCCAGTTGGGCGATCAGGTTGAGGCCATGTTCATCGATACACCGAATATGACCAGCGTGCGCACCAGTTGGCGTAACCGCGTGCAGGCGATTGAGCCCGTTTTTCTTGAAGATACTGCACGTAGGCTGGGTGTGACCCGTGAAGACCTGGCCAGCACCCTGGCGCTAAGTACCAGTGGCAGCCAAGTGGGCATTTACCGCGACGGCAGCGACCTGATTCCGATAGTGGCGCGGGCAATCCCCGCACAGCGTCACGATGTGGATAACCTAGGCTCACTTAACGTCTGGAGCGCAGAGCAAAACCGCTATATCTCCGCCGATCAAGTAATCGGCGATACCACCACACAGGTGGCGGATCCACTGATTATGCGCCGCAATCGCGAACGCATGCTGGCGGTGTATGGTGAGCCGGATCCGCTAAGCGGGGTGACCGCAGCCAGCGTATTGGCCGACATTCGCCCAAGGGTGGAGGCCTTGGATCTACCGGCAGGTTACCGGTTGGAGTGGGGTGGTGAGTTTGAGACCGCTGGCGAAGCGCAGAGTGGGTTATTTTCCTCACTGCCGCTGGGCATAGTGATGATGTTTATTCTCACTGTGGTGCTGTTCAATAACTTCCGCCAGCCGTTGGCTATCTGGTCGCTGGTACCGCTGACGATTATTGGCGTAGTGGGCGCGTTGTTGGTTACCGGGTTACCCTTCTCGTTTATGGCGCTGCTGGGTACGCTGAGCTTGATCGGCATGGTAATCAAAAATGCCATCGTGTTGGTAGAGGAGGTCAACGTGCAACTGCCGTTGCATCAAGACCGCTACCACGCTGTGGTGCGAGCTGCGGTCAGCCGCGTGCGTCCGGTCGCCATGGCCGCGCTGACCACCATGTTGGGCATGATCCCGCTAATTAGCGATGCCTTTTTCGCCAGCATGGCGGTCGCGCTGATCGGTGGCTTGGGTGTCGCCACGCTATTAACCTTAATCGTACTGCCGGTAGTTTACTGCGTGCTCTACCGGATTCGCATACATCCTGATCAATAACTCGAGCAGACTCCTTTCATCTTAGCCGTGGCCTTGACCAATCCACGGCTAAGATAGCCTCTGCAACGATATTCAATGCGCCTACCACTTCGCTCACTGCTGTTTGCAAATCGTTTCTATTTTCATTTGTGAAAATAATTTTCAAACTAGACTAAAGTCTATGCTGCCCAGGCCGATAGCAGTACCTCGTAAAAGATATTGGTCGATTTAAGTTAATCTAAAGCCGCTGGAAGTGCTCTAGCTAGATTATATAAATTGCCAAAAGCTAATGGATCTGGCCTGGAGGCATTCCGCATATGAATCGTGTACTTAGTAATCTATCCGTCAAACTGGGTTTAACCCTTGTTTTGGCCATCTTTTCATTATTAATAATAACCATTGCTTTTCTAGGCTATCAGGCAGGCGAAGAGGGCAGTACTTCGTTAAAAGAGCTTGATCTATCAGGTGATCGCACTTTAGCGCTTAGCCGCAGTCAACGATCCATAGCCTACGCTCAGCTTTTCTACGTTAGTAGCTTCGATGCGTTTGAGAAAGGTGATGCCAGTTCATTCCGTGACTACCTGGCTCGGGCCCAAGATGCTCAGCGAGTTGCGCAAGATTACTTTACAGAGTTTGAAGCCACCAAGCCTGAGTCGGCACTTTCTGATACCGTGACTGCCACCTATGAGAGCTTGATCCAACGGGGGATTATCCCCTTAGAGGAGGCATTGAATACGGGTAACAGCAGTCAGTTTAATACCGCAAGGGAAATGGTGAGTGACTTAAATCAGCAGTTAATTGAGGCTGTTAGTGCTTACAATGATCATCGGGCTGAACGAAACAAGTCGATGATTGCCGATTATGAGAGCGGCATGCAGTTTCTTACTTATATTGATATCGCTGTACTTTTGATTGCCGCGTTAATCGTTCTGTTTGTTCGCATCGCGATGGTGGGCTCTATTGTAAAACCACTAAACGAAGCAGTGGAGCATTTTGAGCGTATTGCCCAAAATGATCTCTCTGGTAAAGTAGATGACCGTGGTAGCAATGAGATCGGCAAGCTGTTTAGTGCTATGCAGCATATGCAAAGTAATTTGGTTAAAACCGTTTCTGAGGTACGCGATAGCAGCGGCTCGATTCATATCGGGGCGCGTGAGATTGCCAGTGGTAACTCGGATCTATCCTCGCGTACCGAGCAGCAGGCGTCTTCCCTGCAGGAAACCGCCGCCAGCATGGAGCAGTTAACCGCTACCGTTAAACAGAATGCTGATAACGCCCGCCAGGCCAGCCAGTTGGCGAACGATGCCTCAAGCACTGCAAGCAATGGTGGTGAAGTGGTTGAGCAAGTAATTACCACCATGCACGGTATTTCTAGCAGCTCGCAAAAAGTGGCGGATATTATTACCGTTATCGACTCTATCGCCTTTCAAACCAATATCTTGGCACTCAATGCTTCTGTGGAAGCAGCGCGGGCAGGCGAACAGGGTCGTGGTTTTGCCGTGGTGGCTAGTGAAGTGCGTAACCTGGCCAGCCGCAGTGCCGATGCCGCCAAAGAGATCAAAGCACTGATTGAGGCGTCATCCACCCAGGTGAAAGAGGGCTCAGCATTAGTCGAAAGCGCCGGTGCGACGATGCGGGATGTGGTCTCCTCTGTGCGCCGGGTGACCGATATTATGGATGAAATCTCCGCGGCTTCTCAGGAGCAGAGTTCGGGCATTGAGCAGGTCAACCAAGCGGTTGCCCAAATGGATGAAGTAACCCAGCAGAACGCGGCCCTGGTTCAACAGGCGTCGTCAGCGGCCAGCTCGTTGGAAGAACAGGCGGCGCGGCTTGAAAGCGTTGTCTCGGCTTTTCGTTTAACTGAGGGGGAGAGCCGTACGCAACACGCCCCGCTTACCTCGCCCCAGCACACGCCACAACACTCATCTCAACAGACACCAGCGCTGATGCGGCCAGCGACGCGTAGCCAAACCAGTAGCAAAACCGCGGCTAGCGCTGAAGATGATTGGGAAGCTTTTTAAGCCAGCGTTTCTCGCCGCTTAGGCTGCGTTCCCCCCTCCGCCATTGCTGTAAGAGGGGGGGGAGTGAGCGCTTAGTTACCTGACGAGTTTAGTGCTACTGCAACTTCTTCAACCTGTAGCGCCAGACTCTGCAGGCCGCCGCCGGAGAGGTACCACAGCGCGGGCGTTAGCATAATGACCCGCGCTTTCTCAGCTCCCGCATCTAAGAGCGTTTGCGCTAAGGCATCCGCGTCGGCGGGTTCATCGCCAATCGCGGCGCTGCGATCAATCACCAGTACGACCTGCGGATCAATTTCGCTAATCGCCTCAGGAGAAAGCGGGGTAAAGGTACGGGTACCGCGGGTTTCAGAAGTGACACTTTCGGGCATCGCTAATGCTGCAATGCCCAGTACGTCGTGAACGACCGGGTGCTGATTCAGCATCAGATTGCCGCCGTTGTGGGTTACCACCAGCGTGCGAGGAGCGTTGCTTAGCGCTTCGCGCTGGGTCTCAATCTCGGCATGCAGTGTACCAAGCGCCTCTTCGGCTTTGCTTTCCACTGCTAAACGACTCGCTAGTTCGCGTACATTGGCGTCAAAAGTAGCCAGGTAGTCGTCACCCTGTAGGCTGGTGTTGAGCAGCGGGGCGATTTCGCCAAGCCCCTCTTCCCACTCACCCTGGCGGCCAGTGTAAAGAATCAGGCTAGGCTCGCTTTCGCCAAGGGCATCCATATTCGGTGAGCGCAGGCCGCCAATATCGGTGACGTCATCGGCTGCATACTGCTCAAGATAGCCAGGCAGGCTGGCTTTCGGTACACCCACTACCTGCTCGTTTAAACCTAGTGCATCCAGCGTATCCAGGCTGCCTAAGTCGAAGGTGGCGATTCGCTGGTCGGCGCTCGCGGTGGCGCTGGCAGTTGCTAAGAGTATAGCGGTGGTAGTGGTAGCGAACTTCATTGGGTTTCCTTTTGTGAGAAAGAATTTTATATGCGATGTTTTCTCATGTTCTCAAGGATGCTGACTTTTGTCGCTACTGGGTGATGGAACAGTATGTTGCAGAAAACGCGACCGCCCTCACAAACTGAGGGCGGTGGGTAGCGCTAACGGCTGTTTAAAAAAAAGAGGGTAAAGAGGTTAAGAGGCGACCCGGAAAGGATTGCGTGGGTCGTTATCCCAGGCCAGGAAGGGTTGGCCGGTCTCCTGGGGCACCATGGTGATGCAGTTATCTACTGGGCAAGTGATCTGGCAAAGGTTACAGCCCACACACTCCTCTTCGATCACTTCATAGCGTCGCGCGCCGTCCTGCTCGGTGAGCTTGGCAATCGACTGGTGGGAGGTATCCTCGCAGGCGATATAGCAGCGGCCACATTCGATGCATAGATCCTGGTCGATCTTGGCGATGGTTTTGAAGTTGATGTCGAGGTGTTTCCAGTCGGTGGTTTGCGGTATTGCTTTACGGGAGAACGCCTCAATGGAGTCGTAGCCTTTTTCCGCCATCCAGCGAGAGAGGCCGTCTTTCATCTCCTCCACAATCCTAAAGCCGTTGAGCATCGCTGCCGTACACACCTGCACGCTGCCGGCACCTAGGGAGATAAACTCCGCCGCATCCCGCCAGGTGGAAATGCCGCCAATGCCGGAGATGGGCAGAGTTGGTGTGGCCGGGTCGCGGGCGATTTCCGCCACCATGTTCATCGCGATGGGTTTGACAGCGCTACCGCAGTAGCCGCCGTGAGTGCTCTGGTGGCCGACGGTGGGCTTGGCGACCATATTGTCCAGGTCGATACTGGTAATCGAGTTGATGGTATTGATCAGCGATACCGCGTCGGCCCCGCCGCGCAGCGCCGCCTGGGCACCGACGCGAATATCGGTGATATTAGGTGTGAGTTTGACGATGACCGGTTTGGAGTAGTGCTTCTTGCACCAGTAGGTGACTTTCTCGATCAGGTCGGGGTTTTGGCCCACCGCCGCGCCCATGCCGCGCTCCGGCATTCCGTGGGGGCAACCCAGGTTGAGCTCGATGCCGTCCGCGCCAGTGGCTTCCACTAGCGGCAGAATGTAGGCCCAGGCTTCTTCATTACAGGGCACCATAATGGAAACGATCAGCGCACGGTCGGGCCAGTCCTTTTTCACCTGAGTGATTTCTTTAAGGTTGATCTCCAGCGAGCGGTCGGTAATCAGCTCGATATTGTTAAAGCCGATCACCTCGCGGTTTTTTCCGTAGTGGGCTGAGTAGCGGGAGGAGACATTCACCGCAGGTGGCTCTTCGCCAAGGGTTTTCCATACCACGCCGCCCCAGCCAGCTTCATAGGCGCGTACCACGTTGTAGGCTTTATCGGTGGGCGGTGCAGAGGCCAGCCAGAATGGATTGGGGGCTTTAATACCGGCAAAGTTAACCGATAGGTCAACGCCATTGACCACGCTGTCACCGCTGTCTTTCTTACCCGGTGGTGTAAAAGTGAGTGTGTTCATGCGGCCTCCTGCTTGGCGACAAGCGCCTGATGAATGGCGTGAGCCGCCAGTTTGCCGTGTTGCACGGCCTGAACGGTAAGGTCTTGACCGGGCTTCACACAGTCGCCACCGGCATACACATTGGGCAGTGAGGTTTGGAACATCTCATTAACGTGAATGCGCTCGCCGTCCCGGGCAAGCTCAGCGGCGGTGGTATCGCTTAGGCTCGCGCCTTCGAAGCCTTGGCCGATGGCGGTGAAGACAGCATCGGCGGCGATCTCAAAGGTTTCTCCAGTAGGGGTTAAGCGGCCCGCTTGATCATGGGTCTTGGCAAAGCGCATGCCCGTCACGCGGCCTTGATCATCCAGCAGAATCTCGACGGGCTGGGCCCAGGTCACCATCCGCACGCCGTTGGCTTTGGCAATCTCTTGTTCATGGTCGGTGGCGGACATGGCTTCAATGCCGCGACGGTAAACCAGCGTTACCTCCGTAGCGCCTAAGCGGGCCATTTGGGTGGCCATATCGATAGCGGTATTGCCCGCGCCAATCACGATACAGCGTTTGGCCACCGCAAGGCTGCCCAGATCGTCGGTCTGGCGGAGAACCTTGATGTAGTCCACCGCAGGCATCAGACCGGGTGCTTGTTCCCCGGTTAAACCCAGGGCACGGCTAGCGCCCAGGCCCAAGCTGAGAAACACGCTATCGTACTGATTATGGAGCGTAGCAAGCTCCAGGTTTGCGCCCAGCCGTTGGTCGTACTGGATCTCGATGCCACCGATCTCAAGCAAGAATTCCACTTCCTTGCGGGCGAAGTCGTCGGTCATTTTGTAGCGGGCGATGCCGTGCTCGTTCAGCCCGCCAGGCTTTTGTTCGGCTTCAAAGATGGTCACCTGATGACCGAGCATCGCCAGTCGGTGCGCGCAGGAGAGCCCGGCAGGTCCGGCGCCGACCACGGCCACATGACTGCCGGTAGAAGTGGCGCGTTTGAAGGGGTGGCCGTCGAACTGCATGTGGTCGGTGGCATGACGCTGCAGCAAGCCGATCAGCACCGGCTGGCATTCGGCGTCGTGGTTGCGCACGCAGCTGCGCTCGCAAAGAATTTCCGTGGGGCACACCCGGGCGCAGCTGCCGCCTAAAATGTTGGCTTCCAGAATGGTTTCCGCCGCGCCGTTGATATTGTTCTCGCTGATCTGGCGAATAAAGCTGGGAATATCAATATCCGACGGGCAAGCTTCGACGCAGGGCGCATCAAAGCAATAGAGACAACGCTGACTTTCGATCATCGCCTGGCGATGGGTCAGCGGCGGATGTAGATCGCTAAAGTTGCTTGCCAGCGTATCCGGGTCGTAGGTGCCGACCTCTTTTGCGCTGGGTAGGTGGTTCAGTGGGCTAGTCACAGTAAAGCCTCCGCTGTTGTTATGGGCACAGCTGTTATCTTTTTACGGCCATCGGCGCATTCAGCTCGGCGCGCTTGGCCAGCAATTCGAAGACACCGGGGTAGGCGGGGCGCTCCAAATAGCGGCCCGCACCGCGCTCGGCACGCAGCTCACCATCCCGCCACACCCATTTGCCCTTGCTAATGGTGTGACGGGCAATGCCGCGCACCGTTTTGCCCTCGAAAATGTTGAAATCGACGTTCTGGTGGTGGGTTTTGGCAGAAATCGTCCGGGTGCCGTTGGGATCCCACACCACGATATCTGCATCGGAACCTACTTGAATCGCCCCTTTGCGCGGGTAGAGGTTGAAAATCTTGGCGGTGTTGGTCGATGTCAGCGCGACAAACTCCTGGGGCGACAGCTTGCCGGTGTTGACGCCTTCATCCCACAACACGGCGAGGCGGTCTTCCACGCCAGCGGTGCCGTTGGGGATTTTAGTAAAGTCATCCTTGCCCGCGGCTTTCTGATCGGCACAGAAACAGCAGTGGTCGGTGGCGGTGGTTTGCAGATTGCCCGACTGCAAGCCGTGCCAGAGCGCTTCCTGGTGGCCCTTGGGCCGGAAGGGCGGGCTCATCACGTGGGCAGCGGCGCGGCCCCAGTCGGTATCCTGGTAGACGCTATCGTCGATGAGCAGGTGCCCGGCTAAGCATTCGCCATAAACCGGATGACCCTGCTGGCGGGCGTAGGCAATTTCATCCACGGCATCTTTGGTGGACACGTGAACCAGATAGATCGGTGCGCCCAGGGTGCTGGCAATGCGAATCGCCCGGCTGGCCGCTTCGCCTTCCACCTGGGGTGGGCGCGAAAGCGGATGGGCTTCCGGCCCGGTCATGCCCTGGGCGAGCAGTTTTTGCTGCATGTGGTAGACCAGCTCACCGTTTTCGGCGTGAACCGTAGGCACCGCGCCTAGCTCCAGACAGCGCGAGAAGCTTTCCACCAGAATGTCATCAGTGGCCATGATCGCGCCCTTGTAGGCCATAAAGTGTTTGAAGCTGTTCACCCCGTGTTCATGAACCAGGGTGCCCATTTCCTCTCGCACGCTATCGTCCCACCAGGTAATCGCCACGTGGAAGGCAAAATCGGTGGCGGCTTTTTCCGCCCAGCCTTGCCAGGTTTCGAAGGCCTCAAGGAGCGACTGACCTGGCTGTGGGATCACGAAGTCGATGATCGAAGTGGTGCCCCCGGCCAAGGCCGCGGCGGTGCCGGTATAGAAATCTTCGCTGGCCACGGTGCCCATGAACGGCAGTTGCATGTGCGTATGGGGATCGATACCGCCGGGCATCACCAGTTGATCGCTGGCATCGACAATTTCACACCCTTCAGGGACATCTAGATCGGTGCCAATCGCATGGATTTTACCGTCGACACACAGTACGTCTGCGCGGTAGGTATCGGCGTGGGTGACCACGGTGCCGCCCTTGATTAATAAGCTCATCGTTCGCTCCTGTTGTTTTTAAATAGAAAACTTAACCAGCAACCTGTTTTTTACCAGCAGAATCATTCACCGTCGGTCAGGCGGGTATAGGTTTCCGGGCGACGGTCGCGGAAGAACTGCCAGTTGTTGCGTACCTCCCGCACCATGTCCAAATCGATCTCGTGCACCAGCAGCTCGTCTTCTGTTTCGCTGGCCTGAGCTTCGATTTTGCCGCGGGGGTTAACGATATAGCTGGAGCCGTAAAAGTCGCCGATGTTCCACGGCGCCTCGGTTCCAACTCGATTGATCGCAGCGATAAAGCAGCCATTGGCGGCGGCAGAGGCAGGTTGCTCTAACTCCCACAGGTATTGGGAAAGACCGGCCACGGTGGCGGAAGGGTTGAAAATCACCTCAGCGCCATTGAGAGCAAGCGCCCGCCAGCCTTCGGGGAAGTGACGGTCGTAGCAGATATACACGCCGATTTTGCCGTAGGCAGTATCGAACACTGGCCAGTTGGATTTTCCCGGCTTGAAGAAGAATTTTTCCCAAAAACCGGCTACTTGGGGAATATGGGTTTTGTGGTACTTGCCTAAGTAACTGCCGTCAGCGTCGAATACCGCTGCGGTGTTGTAGTAAACACCGGTTTCAGTCTCTTCATACACCGGCACGATGATCACCATGCGGTGCTCGGCGGCGAGCTTCTGCATCATCTGGCAGGTAGGGCCTTCCGGTACCCGCTCGGCGGCGGCGTACCACTTGCCGTCCTGGCTGGGGCAAAAGTAGGGCTGGTTAAACACTTCCTGGAAGCAAAGCACCTGCACGCCCTGGTCAGCCGCTTGCTGAATCATTGGCAGATGTGCCTCGTTCATGGCGTCGCGAATAGCTTCTGGTTCAAGGTCGGTGCTGGTTTTCAGGCCCATCTGAATCAACCCGATTTTCATCTTCTGCATGAGACGCTCCCTCTGATTGTTGATGTGTAGCGTATGTTTGTAGTGTTCTTGAAACTAGTTTTGTAAAGCTGACGAAATAGACAGCTTTTGTTGAAAGTAGCGCTGGGTAGGTGGTTTTAGCAAGTCTTTAAAGGAGATTTGTTAAATCGTCTTTAACTCATTGAGTTTGCTTATTTTTATTGTTCCATTTGGTGATATTCACTTTTTTGGTGAGGTCTTGCACTGTTTTGGATGGTTTTTTTATTCTTTTAAAATCATTGGTTTGGTATATTTCTAGCGAGTGTTTTTGGTTTTTTTCTGTTTTAAATTGGTGCAAATATTTTTTTTGATCTAGCTTTGTTTAGTTGGTTTTTGTTTTAGGTGGGGAAAATATAAAGATAACAAGCTAACAATAATAATGTTGTCCAGGAAGGCAGCTTTTTAATCAATGAGTTAATTGACCTGCTTTTTCAAGTAGGCATGCTTATTGCTTGTTTTCTAAAAGCTATGGTTTCTAAGAACGATGGTTTTGAAAAACAATGGTTTCTAAAAGCCATGATTTCTAAGCGCCTTTTTGAAAAGCTCCACTGGCCGTGGGAGCTAGGCAGCGCAATAACGCAATGCTGAGGAGATAAAAAATGACCGAAACAACCTCTCAGATGGTGGATCGAGGTGGGCTGATAGAGCTAGATGTAGGGGACGATGTACGCAGTAGTTCGCGCTTTAATGAGGATATTGCGCCTACCCAGGCCAGCGAGCGCACCTGGAGTAAGTGGAATATTGCGGCACTCTGGGTAGGCATGTCGATCTGCGTGCCCACCTACACCCTAGGCGGGGTATTAACCGCCTACTTCGGGCTGAGCGTGGGGGAGGCGTTGTTTGCCATTTTGTTGGCCAACGTGATCGTGCTGATTCCTCTTACCTTAAACGCCTTTCCCGGTACGAAGTTTGGTATTCCTTTTCCGGTGGTTTTACGCTCTTCGTTCGGTATTTTAGGTTCCAACGTACCCTGTCTGGTGCGCGCCCTGGTCGGCTGCGGCTGGTTTGGTATTCAAACCATGTTTGGCGGTTTGGCCATTCATCTGTTGCTCTCCGAGTTGATTCCCGCTTGGGCTGCGATGGGCGGTGTTGGTGAAGTCATCGGCTTTTTTGTCTTTGGTGCGATGAATCTCTATGTGGTGATTCGTGGTGCAGAGTCGATTAAATGGTTGGAAACCTTCGCCGCACCGCTGCTGTTAGCCGTTGGTGTTGGGCTGATGATATGGGCGTGGCCAAATATGTCGATGTCCGAACTACTGGCACAGCCGCCGTCGCGGCCTGAAGGGGCATCGGTATACGGCTACTTCTTCGCGGGCTTAACCGCCATGGTGGGTTTTTGGGCCACGCTGTCGCTGAATATTCCCGATTTCAGTCGCTTTGCCAAAAGCCAAAAAGATCAGATCGTTGGTCAGGTGATTGGGCTGCCGCTAACGATGTTTTTCTTTGCCGCACTCGGTGTCGTGTTAACCGCTGCTTCCGAAACGCTGGTAGGGGAAACCGTTGCCGACCCGGTACGTTTGATTGGCTATATCGACAGCCCCTTCTGGGTGGTACTGGCGATGCTGTTGATCATTATCGCCACGATCTCTACCAATACGGCTTCTAACATCGTGTCGCCTACCAACGATTTTCAGAACATTGCGCCCAAATTGATTAACCAGACGCGCGGCGTGCTGATGACTGGCGCGGTGGGCGTGTTGTTGATGGGCTACGATCTGCTGCAAAAAGCGGGCGTTATTCCGCCAGGGGTTTCTCTGGAGCAGATGTACTCCAACTGGCTGCTGGGTTACTCCAGCCTGCTGGGGCCCATCGCGGGCATCATGGCGGTGGACTACTTCCTGATCAAAAAGCAGCGTTTGGATGTGCCCAGCCTGTATATGGATAACCATGCTTATCCTGCGGTGAACATCGCGGGTTTTATCGCCTTTGGCGTGCCGGTGGCGCTTACGTTGCTATCGCTGTTAACTGGCACCATGAATTGGTTCTACGACTACGGCTGGTTTACCGGCTCGGCGCTGGGGGCAATTGTTTACTATGTGGCAAGCCAAGTGTTGGCGTCATCGCCCCAGGCGGGGCCAGCGCCGATAATGGCCAATGAGGCAACCGAGCAGCGTTAAACATACTGCCGGGTTTAGCTGCTTTTGATTAAGCGTAGAAACGCATCGACCACTCGGTTGGGGCGGCGGTCGTGGCGGGTGATCAGCACAAAGGGGATGCGGTAGTGCTGCGTGTTGGCATGCAACGCTCGCATCTTGCCCGCTGCCACCCACTGTGCAGCTACGTGTTCAGGCAGAAAGCCGATAAATCGCCCGGTAAGAATCAAAAAAGCGGCGCCTTCTCGGTCGGATGCTGAGGCACGAAGGCTTAGCGCATCATGCGCCTGTCGGGCCTCAACCGGTAGCGGATAGCGGGGTGAAATAGCCGAGTGTTGGGCGATATCTGCACAGCTAAGCGTATCATCATCCTCAGTAAACAGCGGATGGCCAGCCGCGCAGTAAAGATACGATGGCTCGTCGTAAAGGTGCCGCGCTTCTAAGCTGGTGGGCAGGTTCACTGCAGGCACTACGCCGACGTGCAAGTGGCCATCCATGACGCCTCTAATGACCGCGTCAGAAGGCTCCATATGAATGTGCAGCGTTACCTCATGCTCCGGCGCGCTAAGCTCTGCCAGGGCGTTGGTCACGTGCATGGCGGGTAGCGTTACCAGGTTGTCGGTGATGCCGATATTCAGCTCGCCTTTGATCGTTTGATGCAGCGCGTTAACGTCGCTTTTAAACGTTTCAAGCGCGGTCAGTAGCGTTAACCCTGCCTGATAAATCTCTTTACCCTCTTCGGTTAAACTAAACCCGCCACGCCCCCGCTGGCAGAGCGAAAACCCCAGCCTCCCCTCCAAGTCGTTCATGTGTTGGCTAATCGCCGAACGACTAATGCCCAGCGTGGTTTCCGCCGCGGTAAAGCCACCGCACTCAACGACCGTCTTAAAAATACGGATTAGGCGTATCTCGTAGTCGCTCATTTGGCCCAGCGATGCCATAACAATTTCCTGGTAGATTGGCTATCCATGCATAACGTCACGCTTTTCAGGGCATTAACGGTGATAAAAACTGATATACATCCTAAAAGCACCGCGGCACTATCGGATAAAGCCACGTGTCAGCGCGTGTTATGTATCATTTTTAGTTACTTTTTACACTGTATCAGGTGTCCCCCTGGGTTACCTGAATAAGGCTTCTGCGCGATGTCCGCTACCTCCAATGATGTAAATGATGATGTATTGAAAGCCACCAAGACTTATCGCCAACAGCGCCGCCATGTGATTGCGCTATATCTGCTAGCACTGCTTGTCATGATGGTGCTTTTCGGCTGGCTGCTGAGTGAACAGTATCGGCAAGAAATTGAGGCCGCCGAGTCGCGGATTACCGCCCGCGCTAATGTGGTTGCTGAGTGGGCAAAAGGCGTATTTGCACAAAGCGGGCAAGCGCTTTTTGGGCTTGCTGAGATGCTAACCCTGCAAGGCATGCCAGATAGCGATAATGCCCAGGCCCTTCAGCGCTCGCTAGAAAACCTGACCCTGTATGTGCCCATGGTGGACGAAATCGCTGTGTTGAGCGCTGAAGGTCGAGTAATGGCGAGTGGCCGCAGCAGCCGAAGAGCAGGTGCTGATATCAGCGATACGACATTGTTTAATGCCTTTAAGCAAGCAGGACAAGAAGAACTGATTACCCCGCTTTACTGGTCTATCAGTGACCAACGCTACTATTTGTACCATGGTCGACGATTAGAAACCTCGTCCGGCGAGTTTGCTGGGGTGGTCATCTCTAGCATTGTACCTGAAGTGTTTGCCGACGCCCTGGAGCAGATGAGTGTCTATGACGGCGAGAGCATTGCCCTGGTCGACCCCGGATTAAAATTTATTGCTCGCTACCCGACCCCCGAAAAGCCATTTTCGATTGGCAGTCAAATTGAGAGTCCAGAAACGGCCGAGTGGCTTACCCGTGGTGAGTCCACATGGTCAATCAACATTGACTCACCTATTGATGGCCGAAAACGGCTGTTTCGCATGCTGAGAGTAGGCGAGTATCCGATGCTGGCTGTGGTTGGCGTTGATCTTCACGAATTGCTCTCGGCCTGGCGGCAGCGTGCTTTGATTTTAATGTTGGTGACGGCAGTGATTGCCCTGCTGGGTGCTTGGGGGGCGCGCCACTACCTGAATCGTTTAGCGTTGTCGCATCAACTGCGTCAGCGTATTGAGGAGCGTGAACAGGCTCGTGCCGAGGCCCAAATCGCTGCTGCCGCCTTCCAGACGCACTTAGGCATCCTTATTACCGATCCACAGGGCATCATTCTTAAGGTGAATGAGACCTTTAGCCGCATTACCGGCTATAGCGAAGCGGAGATAGTGGGTAACAATCCGCGCATGTTTAGCTCTGGGCTACAAAACGCCGCCTTTTACCGCCGTTTATGGAAGCGTGTTATCAAAACCGGCAACTGGGAAGGCGAGATATGGAACCAGCGTAAGAATGGTGAACTGTTTCCCGAGTGGCTAACCATTAGCGCTGTCTACAGCGTTGAGGGCACCTTAACTCACTACGTGGCCACCATGAGCGATATCAGCGAGCGTAAAGCCGCTGAGCAAGAGATTCATCAGTTAGCATTTTATGACACCTTAACCGGGTTGGCCAACCGGCGGCTGTTTATGGATCGCATAGGTAATGCCCTTAAAGAGCTTCAGCGCCATCAGCGTTGCGGCGCACTGCTATTTATCGATATCGATAACTTTAAGCAAATCAATGACACTCTGGGGCACTATGCGGGGGATCAAGTATTGCAGAGCGTTGCTCGGCGAATGGGGCAGATGTTGCGCGATACCGATACCTTGGCGCGGCTGGGAAGCGATGAATTTGCGGTATTAATCGAAGGCGTGGATAGCAATTACGCTCAAACCACCCGGCTGGCAGAGCGTATTGCGCACAAGCTGCTGGCAACTCTTAACGAATCAATCACTCTGGCCGAAGAGAGCATCACGGTGACGGGGAGCATTGGTATTGCGATCATGGCCAGCAATGAGTACGGCGTGGATGACTACCTGCAGCAGGTAGATATGGCGCTCTTTCAGGCTAAGAACAACGGCCGCCATGGCGTGTGCTTTTTTGACCCCTCGATGCAGGCTGCGCTTCTGGCCCATGTGAAATTAGAAGCGGATCTGCGCCAAGCGCAGGCCAGCCAGCAGTGGCAGCTCTATTATCAGCCCCAAGTGGATCACCATGGCGTGATCACTGGCGTTGAGGCGCTGCTGCGCTGGCATCATCCTGAACGCGGCATTGTTTCACCAGGCGATTTCATTCCGCTGCTGGAAAGCAATGAGCTGATAAATGATGTAGGCGAATGGGTATTGGAAGATGCCTGCTATCAATTAGCGCGTTGGGCGCAGCATCCACGGCTCAGCAAACTGACCATATCGGTGAATATTAGTCCGCTTCAGTTTCGCGATGAGCAGTTTCTGGCTCGTGTAGAGGGGGTGTTTGCGCGCACTCAGGCGCCGCTTCAGCGGCTAAAACTGGAGGTGACCGAGTCACTGTTTGTGGAAGCGCGAGACGACGCCAGAGATAAAATGCTTGCCCTTAAAGCGCGCGGTGTACGCTTCTCTCTGGATGATTTTGGCACCGGCTACTCGTCCCTGGCCTATTTAGCGCAACTGCCGCTGGATCAACTGAAAATTGACCAATCCTTTGTGCAGCAGGTGCTCGAAAGCCAAGCCAACGCAGCGATTGTCGAGAGTACCATTGCCCTGGCAGAGAGCCTCAATCTAGAGGTCATTGCAGAAGGCGTAGAGACCAAAGCGCAGCAGGCGTGGCTACTGGCGCACGACTGTCACGCTTATCAAGGCTATCTGTTTGGGCGGCCGGTTACTGCAGAGGCCATCGAGAGATTGATTACGGGCGCTTAACCCAGCGTCAGTAAGCGGAGTTGGCCTTCGATATCGAGAGCGGGGCTCGTATCGGGAAGAATAACTTCCAGCCGGGAGTCTTGCCGCCACGCGCTGCTTTCAACGCTCAGCGTACCTCCGGCGCGGTTAAAGCGTTTCCAGCCGCTATCGGTATGAAACACGCCTTTAATGCGTGCCTCTCTGGGGAGTTCTCCCAAACAGGTGGCCAAGCTATCCAGGTCGAAGCGCTCGCTTGGGTGCCAACGTAACCCCGTACTGGTGTAGCCCAGCGAAGTGCCGGTTTCACGCTGGGGCTTGCCGGGCGGGGGCGGAAAATCAAAAAAAGACCCGGCTAAGCTGGGTGTTGCCGCCAACTGTTGATGGTTGGCGGGTACGCTGATATCGCTCCCTTCGGCGCGTCCGCTCTGGGTCAACAGTCCTATGGGGAGTTCGCCTTGGGGAGCTTCCTGCACCCATTTACGCGGCGGCCAGCGCTGTGCCACAAACGCATGAGCGGCGCCGAGCTGCTCGGGCGTGCTCTGGTCGAGCATGGTGAGTGCCACGGCATCGGCCATATCGAGCTGGTCGCGGAAGGTGTCGTGCGTTCGGGAACGGGCGTCATCTAATCGGCGTGGGTCGAGAGTAGCAATAATATCGCGTACCTCGACCACTTCCTGGAAGGCTTCCCCTCGCAGTAGATCCAACAGACCTGCCGGGTGGCCAAGGCCTGAAGGCTCGATGATGACGCGATCAGGCTTGCTGCGTGCGAGTAAATTCACCAGCGCCGCTTGCAGTACAAAGGCGAGCTGGCAGCAAAGGCAGCCGCCGGGAAGGCCTTTCACCACCACATCGTCACGGGCATCAAACATCGCCTGGTCGATGCCGATTTGGCCAAACTCGTTGACCAAAATGGCCCAGGTTTCATCCACAGGCTTCTGTTCGATGAGGCTGTGTATAAGCGTTGTTTTACCGCTGCCTAGAAAGCCGGTAATGATATGCACCGGCACTTTTGCCAACCGCTCTGACGCTGCCAACGCCTAGCCCCCTGTCATATTCATAAAGCGTACTACCTGCACATCGCCATCGGTGGTGAAGTGATGGCGTTCCGGTTTAAGCGGCAGGGCGTTGATGATCGCCTCTTTTAGCGCCTGCATATTGCCGGGGTGGCGGCGCAGCACGGCGCGAAGATCGACCGAGTGTTCGTTGCCTAAGCACAGCAGTAAACGGCCTTCCACGGTCACGCGCACCCGGTTACAGGTATCGCAAAAGTTGTGGCTATGGGGGGAAATAAACCCAACCCGGCTGTCGCTATCGGCCATCTTGAAGTAGCGCGATGGGCCGGGTGTGGTTTCGGTCGTGGGGATCAGCGGATAGCGCGTTTCGATCAAGTCTTGAACGTCATCGCTGGAGTAGAAGGTTTCCGCCCGTGAGTGGTCAGAAACATCGCCCAGCGGCATCTCTTCGATAAAGCTAATATCGAGGTTTTCCTGGCGTGCAAAGGTGACCAGGTCTATTACTTCGTCGTCATTGCGACCTTTTAAGATCACCGCGTTGAGCTTGATGCGTTTAAAGCCCGCTTCCTGGGCGGCATGAATGCCGTCGATCACTTTGGCTAAATCGCCGGTGCGGGTGAGCTGCTTAAAGCGCTCCGCATTTAGCGAGTCCAGACTAATGTTCAGCCGCCGCAGACCGCTTGAGTAAAGCTGCTTGGCGTGCTTGCGTAGGCTGGCGCCGTTAGTGGTCATGGTGAAGTCGTTAAGGCCTGGCATGGCGCCGATCTCATCGACCAGTTGCTCAATGCCGCGGCGTACCAGCGGTTCGCCGCCGGTAAGGCGAATTTTCTCGACCCCCAACTCAGTGAAAGCGCGCGCCACCATAGCGATCTCTTCCAGCGTCAGTACCTGGGCGCGGGGCAGAAACGTCATCTCCTCGCTCATGCAGTACACGCAGCGGAAATCGCAGCGATCGGTGACCGAGATGCGCACGTAGCTAATGCGCCGACCAAAGTCGTCGATCAGTTGCTGGTCAGCGTCTGGCTGGACAGATCGCTGCTGATTAGCTTGTGGTTGTGCGGGTCGTTGCTCGGTCATAGCCATCCCGTTAGTGGTTGTATGCTGACTACCTCGCCTGGCTGGGCGCCTGCCTGGTCGTCGGCAAGCTCAATCAAGCAGTTAGCAGCCACCATCGAGGTTAAAATGCCCGAACCCTGGGCGCCGGTACTACGCACGAGTAACCGTCCTTCGCTATCAGTATGGTAAACGCCACGGATAAAGTCAGTGCGCTTCAAGCGACTTTTTATGGCGGTGTCGGCAATCGCAGTAAGGCGATGGGGTGTTGATGTCGGCTGCCCATACAGCCGATCCAGCAGCGGCGAGACAAACTGTAGAAAGGTTACCATGACCGCCACCGGATTGCCGGGCAAGCCAACAAACGGCGTGCGCTTTTCACCCAGCCAGCCGCAAGCCATGGGGCGCCCAGGTCGCAGCGCTACCCGCCAGAAGGCTAGGCGGCCTAACTGTTCCAGAGCCTCACGGGTAAAGTCAGCCTGGCCAACGGAAACACCGCCGCTGGTGATTACCAAATCGCTCTGCTCTGCAGCGTCTTCAAGGGCCGTTTTAATGGCGTTTAAATCGTCTGGGAGAATGCCCAGGTCAATGACATCGGCGCCGTGTTCGGCAAGCAAGCCCATCAGGGTGAAGCGATTGGCATCGTATATACCTGCTTTGGGCAGCGGCTCACCGGGAGCAGCGACTTCATTGCCAGTGGAAAAGATCGCCACCCTTGGGCGCTGACATACGACAACATCTGCGTAACCTAACGACGCTAAAAGCCCTAGGGCCGCCGCATCGAGCCGTGCTCCCGCAGGCAGTGCCGTGTCGCCGAGACCAATATCCTCACCGGCCTGGCGAACATGTTGGCCGTGTTTGAGGAGTTCTGGCGACGCGATGATCACATGCCCAGGCTGCTCATCTAACGGTTCGCGGAGCTGTTCACTCATCACCACGGTATCGGTGCCCGGCGGCAGTGGGGCACCGGTGGTGATGCGTACACAGTGACCGGCAGGTACTAATTCGCGGCGATACTGACCGGCCAACACCTCTCCAGCCAACGGCCAGCGGGTCTGCTTGGCTCCAACACCTTCTCTGGGCAAGGCTAGCGCTACGCCGTCCATGGCCGCATTGGTATTTTGCGGCACGTTAATGGGGGCTTTCACGGTTGTGGCCAATCGGCGACCATGAGCCTGCGCCAGCGGAATCCGTTCGCTGCCCAGCGGGCGTTCAATCAAGGTGGCGAGCGCCTGACGCGCTTCGTCCACGCTGAGCATCTGCTCGCCAAGATCAAAGCAGGAGAGGGTCATTTCACCTCCTTGCTCGAAGAACCCATGAGTACTTTTTCCAGGTGCAGCTTCTCTTCCTCAGTATTAAGGTTAGCAAAGGCATCAGGGCAGTCCGACATATCAACCTTGCACCAAGCATGGCGAGCATACCAACGATCGATCTTACGCTCGCCCTTGGCCAAGGTGGCGGCCAAATCATCGGCCAGCGAGGTACGCAGTAGTGCAACTACCGGGTGCAGCCGTTCGCCATCAAAAGCCACAGCGATATCATGCTGGCCAATACCTTGTACCATGCGCGCCACTAAATCGTCAGGTAGGGCGGGGGAGTCGCAGGGAACGACCAGTAGCCACGGCGTTTTTGCCGCCTGCAGGCCGCTATAGATCCCCATCAAAGGGCCTTTAAAGCCGCCTTCGGCACCGTCCATTACAACATCCGCTATAACGCGATCGGCGAAAAAGCGATAGGCGTCAGCATTGCGGTTGGCGTTAATCAGTAGCTCGGCCACCTGACCTTCAAGGCGCTTCACCACATGGCCGACGAGTGGCAGGCCCGCAAAAGGCTCCAGCCCTTTGTCACGACCGCCCATTCGGCGCCCTTCGCCGCCCGCGAGAACCATGCCAGTGAGGTCGTGAGTAGGGATCATGAGCTTGCCTTTTTTGATGAGCGGTATTCTTGCGATGAACGGGCATGGGATGGGCGCGGTGGAATAGCGTCCAGGGCTAAACGGTTTTGGGTGTTGATCGCTTGGAAATGGCGCCCTTTGGCGCGGGCAATTAACATCACGCCGAAGCGTTCGGCCAGTTCGACGCCTTTTTGGGTGACGCCTGAGCGAGAAACCAGCACGCTAATGCCCATTTGTGCCACTTTGAGTACCATTTCGGAAGTCAGTCTCCCGGTGGTGTAGAAAATATCCGCATTGGCGCTGTCGGCCTGTTGTAGCCATTGGCGCCCCGCCAAGGTATCCACCGCGTTATGCCGTCCTACGTCTTCAACAAAGTCGAGTACGTCGGTTTGCTGGCACAGCGCGCAGCCATGAACGGCGCCAGCGCTGCGGTAGGTCTCGTTGTAGGCGTTAAGGTTTTGCAGCAGCTGATAAAGCGTGGATTGTGCCAATTGAGTATCGGGCAGCGCCGTGAGAGCGGTTTGGTCGAGCAGTTTACCAAATACCGTGCCCTGGCCGCAGCCGGTGGTGACCGTACGGGTGCTTAAGCGTATTTCTAAATCCTCGGGCAGATGGCGAGTAATCACTACCGCGGCTTCTACTTCCCAATCGACTTGCACGGCCTCTAAATCAGCCGCGGCGTTCAGCAGCCCCTGATTGCGCAGATAGCCGACCACCAGAGCCTCCGGGTCGTCACCCAAGGTCATCAAAGTGACAATTTCACGCTTGTTGAGGTAGACCGTCAACGCTCTTTCAGCGGCAATCGCCTGCTGGCGTGCATCGCCATACTCGTCAACGATGCTGATCTCGGTAGTGGCCGGTAAGCGGGCTCGGCTTAACTGAAGGGCGTGCATCCGCAATCCTCGCTGCTGATATGAAAGCATCTGAGCCTGATAAAATACCTGAGTAAAAAGGTCAGAGTTGACGATGATGGCGCTGGAGAGGCTTACTTGTCTACCTGTTCGACTGCTATCCGTTCAAAGTCTAGGTGCTTCGCTTAAGTACTGTGCTCAAGTGCTGTGCTTAGATACTTCGCTAAGGGGTTTAACGCGATGTCTGATAATTTACGTTCACTGAGTATCACCCTGGTCGCCGAGGCTAAGCAGGTGAAAAGCTTTACGCTAACCCAGTGGCGTATTGCAGAGCTTACCCTGAGTGATCAGGGCCCCAATGTGCTTAACCTGCAGTTGTCGATGACCGAGCGTGCTGCCTACCGTTTCAACCTGACGTCTGCCACCCCACGGCTATTTGTGCGAGCGGGTTTTACTGGGCAAACACCCAAACCTGATGCGATTACCGCTAGTCAGGACGTGGCAGCCGGTTGGATGGACGGTGAGCAGCAGGTGCTCGAAGCACCAATGCCCATGGCCATTCAGGTCTGGATTGAGAGCTACCTCGCACGCCACGGCGAAGCGCCGATGGAGATGCGCAAGAAAAAACGCAAAGGAGCGGGGCGCGCCAAAGAGACCCCCACCAAGGAGCAGCCGCAATGAGCCGCCTAGAGCGCTGGTCGCGCCTAAAACGCAACGTTCCCCAAGAGCAAGATGCGCCGCCGGTTACAGAGCCCGTTGAGGAACTGGCGGCCAAATCGGATATTTCACCTGATGCCGCGCAGGAAGCGCCAGAGCAGGCATCACTAGAACAGTCTCCTGCAGAACAATCGCCTTCAGAACCAGCACCTAAGCCCGGCAGCTTAGACCACACCTTGCCCGACCCTGAAACGCTGGAAGCGGGCAGCGACTTCAGCGCCTTTATGGTGCCAGGAGTAAGCGGAGCCCTGCGGCGGCGTGCTTTGAAACGCCTGTGGGCCACCGGCAACTACAACGTTCGCGACGGCCTGGATGACTATGATGCCGACTACAATCAGCTGCTAAAGCCCATGGACTCCGAGCTCGCCAGCAAACTGCGCCGCTGGACGCATAAAGTGGAAGAGGCGGTTGATAAGTCGCTAGACGAGGCCGAGTCCCCAAAAGAGTTGGCAGAGAACGAGCAAACAAGTGAGAAACCGGTCGCGCTAGAGGACGACTCCTCAACACCTCGCGATGATGGTGTCAAAACTGTAGAAAACACCTTACTAGACGACCAGTCTGATTATTTATCTGATACTAAGACGAAAACATGAGATTAGTGATAAAATTATAAAAATCAAATTATTGGGTGTGTTAACAGTCGCCAGCGTTGGCAGCGTTGACGGTAATTAATTTGGCAAAATACGTATTTCGCCATAGGCTGAACTTAGCTTCTATGCATTGTTATGCCACAATAGTTAGATAGTATAACTCAAAATTATAATAAGAATTATTCACTGACCGTGAGAGCGCATGAATCAACGAATCCAACTGGCGTCGCTAGACGACCAGCGCAATGCCGAGGCTCGGGAGACGGTACGCCAGCGTATCTCGTGGCCCGCTAACCTAACGCCTGCCAATGTGACCTATCACAGCCGTGGTCATGCGCTGCTGCTCGGCAGTGAGCGCGATACCCGACAAGCCGCGCGTATTCTGCAAGGGCGTGGTTTGGCTTCATTGACGCTGGTTTTTACCGCGCCCAACGCCGAAGGCGTTGACGACGGAGTTAATGATAGTGACTTGCTCGCTGCCACCGAGATCCTCACCACCCAGGCGCTAACCCGCGCCCAGGCAGAAAAGCTGCGCATTAGCGGCCATTTGGGCATGTTCAAAACGCTGCTTGATGGCGATGAGCCGCTTGATCTTGCCCGTGCGCTGATCGAGCGAGAGGCGTTTGACCTAGTCCTGGATTTAAATGCCTCTCCTTGCCTACCGGTGGAATTACCACCGCCTGGCTATGTGGTAATGCAGTGGCAGAATGTCGAGCAGCGCAACGACATCCTCGACGACTTTGTGGGGCTGGTGGGCGAATTCGACAAGCCGCGTTATTTTCAGGTCAATAGCGACTTATGTGCCCACTCTACCAGCGGCAACATTGGCTGTACTCGCTGTTTGGATGTTTGCCCCGCGGATGCCATCTCCAGCATTCAGGGGCGGATTGAATCTCACATCGAGATTGATCCCTTTCTCTGCCAAGGCGTGGGCAGTTGCACCAGTGCCTGTCCCACTGGCGCTATCGAATTTCGCCTTCCGGAAACGCGCCGCCAGCAGGATACGCTCTCTGCTTGGCTGGGCGCCTACCGCGAAGCGGGTGGTCAAGCGCCGGTGCTGCGTTTTATTACCCATGATTCCCAAGACGCTGAGCGCGCAGCGGGCGTAGTGCCCGCAGGTCATGTCATCGATGCACCGCTTGAGGAGCTGGGAGCAGCGGGGCACGACCAGTGGTTAACTGCCCTGGCCTCAGGGGCCGCCGAAGTGCGTATCCAGCTGCACCCCAATATGCCCGCCCGCTTAAGCGCCTTTTTGACCGACCAGCTCGCCCAAGTGCACGCCCTGTTAGACGCCTTAGGCCATGATCATGCTCGCGTAAAGCTGATCGAGATAGCCGATGATGCAGGCCGGGATGCGCTACCGGCACTCACCCCGTTGACAGAGTCACCGCTAAGCCTGCCTGAGCCAGAAAAGCGTGCGCGTTTGAACCGCGTGCTGGCTCGACTGGCTGAATTGGGTAACCCCAGCGGCGAGCGGGTTGCCGTACCGGCAGGCGCTGCCTACGGCGCCATTCAAGTCGATAGCGACGCCTGCACGCTCTGCCACGCCTGTGTCAGCAACTGCCCGACCCCGGCATTAAAATCAGGCGGCAAAACGCCCGCGCTGAGCTTTCTTGAAGCGGACTGTGTGCAGTGCGGCTTGTGTGAGCAGGCTTGCCCGGAAAATGCGATTACTCTGATGCCAGGCTTTCTGGCATCCAATGCCCGAGAAACGCGCCACATCTGTCACGAAGAAGCGGCCTTTGAGTGCATCAACTGCGGTAAGCCGTTTGCCACTGTCAGCACGGTCGCTACTATTAAACAGAAATTGGCTAACCACCCCTACTTCGCCGGCGAGGCGATGATCCGCCTGGAAATGTGCGAAGACTGCCGGGTAAAAGATGTCTGGAAAACCATGATTCGCGACCCTGACGCGCAACTGAAGGTATAAGCCGATGACGGATGCACTGCCCACGCTCAAAGAAGCGGATGCGCTACGCGCCGATATCTACCGGCTGTTAACCACGCTACTGCGCCAAGCGCCAGATCCAGAACTACTCGACTGGTTGGCTGAGCTAACTATCGAGCAAGATGGTAGCCGCCTAGCAGAGTGCTGGCAGTCGTTGGCAGTAGCGGCCAACGGTGCGGATGCTGAGAGACTGCAGCGAGCTCACTTTCGTCACTTGGTCGGTGTGATTCAAGGTGAGGTGGTGCCCTACGCCTCCTGGTACCGCAACGGCGAATTGATGGAGGCGGCGCTGGTGGCGCTGCGCCAAGACCTAAAAGTGCTTGGCTTTGAACGCAGTGAGCATACCCGGGATCCGGAAGATCATCTGGCTGCCCTGTGTGAAGTGATGGCGATGCTGATCGACGCCGAAAGCTCTGAGCAGGGTTATTTCTTTAGCCAACATTTAGCCCCCTGGGCGGCCAGCTGTTTTGCCGACCTGGGGCAGGTAGACACCGCTTTCTATGCAGCGCTGGGGCAGTTGGGTAGCGCTTTTATGGAGAGCGAACAGGCTCGCTTGAGGGTTGATGCGGGCCATACGCCAGTGCGTATTCTTGAGCCTTAACGCAGGCTTCATAAAAGAAACAGCAAAAAAAGACCCGCATAAAAAAGCATGCAAGAGGAGAAACCCATGCAACCGTCACACAACGCTGAGCGCCGTCGGTTTATGAAAACCGTTGGGTTGGGAACCGCTGCTGCTGGCGCCGCGGCGGCAGTCGGTCATGTCACTCTGGCACAGGCTGACACTGCCCCGGTAAAAAACGAAAAACCAACGGTTAACTACCGTGAGACTGATCACGTCCGTGCTTATTACGCCTCGCTGCGTGACTGACGGCGGAATGCCAGGAGATTTGCCATGCGCTTAACTCGCAAAACAGACACCCCCAAGGCCTCAGGGCTGGGTATTTCCCGTCGCCAGTTCCTCAAACGCAGCGGTGCAGCCACTGGCGGTATGGCCGCCGTTGGCTTTATGAGTGCGCCCATGATGCAGCGCTCAGAAGCAGCCGACAAAACCCCCGTGCTGGACTCGCCGGTCGAGACCAAACGCACCATCTGCTCCCACTGTTCAGTAGGTTGTGGCGTGTATGCTGAAGTTCAAGAGGGCATTTGGACTAAGCAGGAACCCGCTTTTGATCACCCTATCAACCGTGGCGCGCACTGTGCGAAAGGTGCTTCGCTGCGCCAGCACGGCCACTCCACGCGGCGTCTCAAGTACCCGATGAAGTTAGTCGCGGGTGAGTGGGAGCGTATGAGCTGGGATGACGCCATTAACGAGATTGGTGACAAACTGCTTGAGCTGCGCGAAGAGCACGGCCCGGACAGCGTTTACTGGCTGGGCTCGGCGAAGTTTAGCAACGAGCAGGCGTATTTAATGCGCAAGCTTGCCTCGCTGTGGGGCACCAACAATACCGACCACCAGGCGCGTATCTGCCACTCCACCACCGTGGCCGGCGTGGCGAATACCTGGGGTTATGGAGCGATGACCAACTCGCTCAACGACATGCATAACAGCAAGTCGATGCTGTTCATTGGCTCTAACCCCAGTGAAGCGCACCCTGTAGCGATGCAGCATTTCTTGATCGCCAAAGAGCGCAACAACTGCGACATTATCGTCGCTGACCCTCGCTTTACCCGTACTGCCGCCAAGGCCAACAAATACGTGCGTTTACGTCCCGGTTCGGACGTCGCCTATATTTGGGGCTTGTTGTGGCACATTTTTGAAAATGGCTGGGAAGACAACGAGTACATCAATCAGCGCGTTTATGGTATGGATGAAGTGCGCGCTGAAGTCGCCAACTTCCCGCCCAGCGTTGTAGAAGAAGTCACCGGCGTCCCCGAAGCCGAGATGTACGATGTCGCCAAACGCCTCTCCGACAACCGGCCTGGCTGTGTGGTCTGGTGTATGGGCGGCACCCAGCACACCACCGGCAACAACAATACCCGCGCTTACTGCATTCTTGAGCTGGCGCTGGGGAATATCGGTGTGGCGGGCGGCGGCGCTAACATCCTGCGTGGCCATGATAACGTACAGGGGGCGACCGACCTGGGCCTTGGCTGCGATTCATTGCCTGGTTACTACGGTTTGGCGGAAGGTGCCTGGCAGCACTGGGCGCAGGTGTGGGATCTCGACTACGAGTGGCTTAAAGGCCGCTATGACGACACCGAGTATGCCGATGGTAAGCCCATGTACACTGCCGGTATTACCGTATCGCGCTGGGTCGATGGCGTGCTCGAAGAGGACGAGAATATCTCCCAGCGTACCGCGCTGAAAGCAATGTTCTACTGGGGCCACGCGGTTAACTCCCAGACTCGCGGCGTCGAGATGCAAAAAGCGATGCAGAAGCTTGAGATGATGGTCATTGTTGACCCTTATCCCACCGTTGCTTCGGTTATGCATGACCGCAGCGACGGCGTGTATCTGCTGCCAGCGGCCACCCAGTTCGAAACCACAGGCAGTGTCACCGCGACTAACCGTTCGATTCAGTGGCGTGACCGCGTGATTGAGCCGCTGTTTGAGTCCAAGCCCGACCACGAAATCATGTACCTGTTTGCTCGTAAGCTGGGCTTCGGTAATGAGCTGGTCAAGAACTACCAGATGAACGGTGACGAGCCGCTCATCGATGACATTCTGCGCGAAATCAACAGCGGTATGTGGACGGTCGGCTACACCGGGCAAAGCCCCGAGCGCCTCAAAGAGCACCAGAAAAACTGGCACACGTTCAGCTTCGAGAACCTGCGCGCAGAGGGTGGCCCGGCGGATGGTGATTACTACGGCTTGCCGTGGCCCTGCTGGGGCACGCCTGAGTTTAATCACCCGGGCTCGCCCAATCTTTACGACACCAGCGTGCCGGTGATGGAAGGTGGCATGGGCTTCCGTGCCCGTTTTGGTATCGAGCGTGACGGCGTCAACCTTCTGGCGGAAGGTTCAGCGCCGGTGGGGGGCGATATCGACGACGGCTATCCAGAGTTCAACGACCAACTGCTCAAAGACCTTGGCTGGTGGGACGACCTGACCGCCGAAGAGAAGCAGGCGGCGGAAGGTAAAAACTGGAAAACCGACCTCTCTGGCGGTATCCAGCGTGTCACCATTGAGCATGGCTGTGCGCCCTACGGCAACGCCAAAGCACGCGCCGTGGTCTGGACTTTCCCCGACCAGGTGCCGAAGCACCGTGAGCCGCTCTACACCACACGGCGCGATTTGGTTGAACGCTTCCCGACTTGGGACGATTTTGACTCCATCATGCGTCTGCCGACCATGTACAAAACCATTCAGGATCGCGACAACACCGGTGAGTATCCGATGATTCTTACCTCTGGACGACTGGTTGAGTACGAAGGGGGCGGGGAAGAGACGCGCTCCATGTCGTGGCTTGCCGAGCTTCAGCAGGAGATGTTTGTCGAGATCAACCCTGCGGACGCCAACGACCTCAGCATCAAAGATGGCGACGATGTCTGGGTTGAAGGGGCTGAAGGGGGACGTGTGAAAGTTAAAGCGCTGGTCACGCCTCGCGTCGATCGTAACGTGGCGTTTATGCCGTTCCACTTTGGCGGCATGTTCCAGGGCGAAAGCCTGCGCGACCGTTACCCCGATGGGTCTGATCCGTACATCATCGGTGAAGCGGCCAATACTGCCACCACCTATGGCTACGACCCGGTGACACTGATGCAAGAGACCAAGTGCACCATTTGCCGCATTGAGCGCGCTTAAGCCCTGACCGACCTGACAGCACGACGGTGCGGGAGCCATCCCGCACCGGCATGAGGAGAACACCATGGCTCAAATGAAATTTATGTGTGACGCCGAACGCTGCATTGAGTGCAACGGCTGCGTCACCGCCTGTAAAAATGCCAACGATGTCGAGTGGGGCATTCAGCGCCGCCGCGTGGTCACGCTCAATGACGGTGAAGCGGATGAAATGTCCATCTCTGTCGCTTGCATGCATTGTGACGATGCCCCTTGTATGGCGGTGTGCCCCACTGACTGCTTCTACAAAACCGATGACGGCATCGTGCTGCACGATAAAGACCTCTGCATCGGCTGTGGCTACTGCCTCTACGCCTGTCCGTTTGGCGCCCCGCAGTTTCCCCAGCAGGATGCCTTTGGTGAGCGCGGCAAGATGGACAAATGCACCTTCTGCGCGGGTGGCCCTGCCGAAAGCAAAGAAGAAGAGTACGAGAAGTACGGCTCCAACCGCATTGCCGAAGGTAAACTGCCGCTGTGTGCTGAGATGTGCTCCACCAAAGCGCTGCTTGCCGGTGATGCCCAAGACGTGGCCGATATCTTCCGTCAGCGTGTTGTCCATCGCGGGCACAAAGATGGCGCTTGGTCTAATAACCCTCAGGCCAGTGCCGACAACCTAGCCTATGATGCTGCCCATAAAGGGTAAGGAGGCGTGTCATGAACCTGTTGACTGCACAGGCACCCGGCGGGGTGCCGCGCTCAGGTAAAGGGCTCGCCCTGGGGCTTTGGCGCTTTATGTTGGTGGCGCTTGCTCTGGTGCTAAGCCTCGGTTTCACGCAAGTGGCCGTTGCCCAAGCGGATCCTGACCGTGAAATGAACACCGCTGCCCCCGGCATTACCGCCGACCAGTGGCGCCAGGTACGTAGTGGAGAAACCGGGCCTAACTACCGTGATTCACGCGCTGACAGTAACTACAGCCTGATCAATTCAAGCGGTGAAACCTGGCGGGAGATTCGCAACCGCTGGGTATCGCCGTTTGGGTTGATCGCGGTATTTGGCATGGCGGCCCTGATCGCGCTGTTCTACTTCATTGTCGGGCGCAAGGAGCTTGAGGCGCCGCGTACGGGTCGTCTGCTCTTGCGTTGGACGCTGATGAAGCGCGCACTGCATTGGACGGTAGCGACGCTGTTTATCATTCTGGCACTGACTGGGATGACGCTGCTGTTCGGTAAATTCGTGTTCCGCCCACTGTTTGGCGATGGGATTTGGGCCTGGATGATTGCGGCCACGAAAGTGCTGCATAACTACCTGGGGCCGATCTTCGGCATTCTGTTGGTGATCCTGCTGGTCAGCTTGATCAAAGACAATATTCCCAAAAAGCACGACTGGGTGTGGTTTAAGAAAGGCGGCGGCATGATTGGCAAAAAGCATGTGGATGCTGGTTTTGCCAACGGTGGTGAAAAAGCCTGGTACTGGCTGTTAGCAACGGTGGGAATCTTAGTGGTTGCCAGTGGCTTCGTGCTCGACTTCCCCAACTTCGACCAGGGCCGTGACACCATGCAGTGGGCCAATATTATCCACGCAGTGGGCGCATTGGGGCTTACGGCGGTTTCCCTCGGCCATATCTATATCGGCACGTTGGGTACCGAAGGCGCGCTAGAAGGTATGACCACGGGCTATGTGGATGAGACCTGGGCCAAAGAGCACCATAATCTTTGGTACGAAGAGGTCAAAGACCAAACGCTATCGGAACAAGAGGTGGCGGCCCGCAAGTCATCTAGCGGCAGCAGTGAACCGTCGGCAACGCGAACCAGTTAATAAGCATTTAATGGTCGCTAAGACACCGCCTTTCGGCGGTGTCTTTTGTTATGCTTCACCTTAAGTTATTAAATAACCCAAGCCATGTATGAGAGGAACGGTTATGTCAGCGTTTGATGAGTTAGACCCAACCACGCGCACCGAGCTTGAAGCCGCCGCGTTTCGCCGCTTGCTACAGCATCTGGACGATAACAAAGATGTCCAGAATATCGACCTGATGATCCTGGCGGACTTTTGCCGCAACTGCTTATCGAAATGGCTGGTTAGCGCCGCGGAAGCGCGGGATGAAAGCCTCAGTTACGAAGAGGCACGTGAGTACGTTTACGGTATGCCTTACAGCGAGTGGAAGGAGCTTTACCAGCCGCCCGCTACGCCTGAGCAAATGGCGGCCTGGGAAGCTCACCACGCCAAAAAGAAAGCAGCCAAACAAGGGTGACGTCAATGAGTGAGCCAATGGTGCCCCTCAACATAGCCGTACTCACGGTCTCGGATACCCGCACGGAAGAGACGGATCGGAGCGGTCAAGCCTTGGTCGAGCGGTTAACCAACGCCGGTCATACTCTCGTTGAAAAGCGCATAGTGCCTGACGATGTCTATCGTATTCGTGCGGTGGTCGCGAACTGGATCGCCGAGGCGGATGTGCAGGTAGTCATCACCACCGGAGGCACTGGCTTCACTGGGCGTGACTCTACCCCTGAAGCCATCTCGGTGCTGCTGGATAAGCGCATCGAAGGCTTTGGAGAACGCTTTCGTCAGCTAAGTGGTGAGGAAATTGGCAGTTCCACCATCCAGAGCCGCTGCCTCGGCGGCTTAGCCAACGCCACGGTAGTGTTCTGCCTGCCTGGCTCAACCGGCGCCTGCCGCACCGGCTGGGACGGCATTCTGGCAGAGCAATTGGATAGCCGCCACAAACCCTGCAACTTCGCTAATCTGGTCATCCCAGGTCGAGGCCAGCATGGTTGAATGAGTGGCATATTTTCCAGGCTGCCGCTTGCTGTAGCAACAAGTTTGCGTGGCGACTTGTATTGGGGTTGCGCTGTCGTCGCGCTCTTGAAAGTTAGTGTCAATGCAATAGCTGCATTGGTTTTAACCGGCTAGCTCAGTGCTTCTTCCTTTAGAAAGTTTAGTAATAAAGGGTGATTCGCTAGAGCAATATTGATTCGAAGAGCTGACCCTGACTCGTCATTGCCTAAAGTAAACAAATTTCCAGGTGCTAGGAAAATCCCCTGTGCAGAGGCTTTTTTTGCTAGCTCAAGGCCGTCTACGCTTTTTGGTAAAGGGCACCAAATGTAGTAACTCCCGGTGGGTGGCTGAATTTGCTTGAAACCAATATTTTTCAACGAGGAGATCGCTGCTGCGCTAGCCTTGGCCACTCTCTCGCGTAAACGAGTCATTTGGCGACGATAGCGACCATGAATGATCATTTCATGGATCATCCTTTCAATAATGCTTGAACTGGTAACCACCGTGAGCATTTTAATATCAATCAGTGACCGAACCAGCGTCTGATTAGCTGCAATGTAGCCACAACGCATACTGGCAGATAGCGTTTTGGAAAAAGTGCCAACGTATATGACTCGGTTAAGGCCATCGAGCGAAGCAAGGTGAGGCGTTGATCGGGGGAGAATATCACCAAAAGGATCGTCTTCAATGATGGTTAAATCATGCTGTTCAGCGATACGTAATAAGGCATGCATATTCTGGAGAGACATGGATGTGCCGGTAGGGTTGTGAGCCATAGGCTGAACAAACAAAAGCCTTGGCCGGTATTCCCGGATACTCTGTTCCAGCATATCGAGATCCAGTCCTTGAGGTCCTCTAGTGATGCCGATGGTTTTGGCACGCTGTAGGCGTAATTTACCAAACATTGGGTAATAACCAGGGCTTTCAACTAGCACCACTTCACCGGGCTCTACAAAATGCCTAACAATCAGGTCGAGGGCATGGTTGGCACCGAACGTCATCAAGATTTGATTTGGATGAACGCTAATTGCACGATCGTTTAGCGTTCTGGCGATATCTTCTCGCAGGCCGATCAATCCCTGAGGGTTGCCGTATTCGAACTCATCTCTGGCGTCATTATCCTGATTGCTGCGTTTGAAATAGCGGCGTATGTCCGAGCTTTCCATCCAACTTGCCGGCAGACGTCCATCTCCGGCTCTGACTTCATAATGCTGATTCAATTGTTCTCTTAATAGAGAAACCAAGTCGACCGCTTCAGTAAAATGTTCAGGCTTGATAGCTGGGTGAGCTGGTCTGGTTGCTTCCACATAAAAGCCAGAGCCGCGCCGAGGGCTGATATACCCAGTCGCGACTAAGCGGTCATAAGCATCAATTATAGTATTTTTTGAAACCCCAAAGCTCAGGGTTGCATTGCGAATGGAGGGTAATCTTGTCCCCGCCGTTAGCTGTCCCTGCTCAATGCGCTCAATAACTGTATTGGCGACTTGTTGTGCTCGAGGTGGTTTTTGCTTCATAAAAGGCTCAATTGTACCCATTAATTAAAGGGTACAGTACATGGGTCAATTTTGAATATTGTACCTTGTCCAGTTTTCTCTATCACCCTAACTTAAGATAAGAGTATGTTTTATTTCTAACAATAATCGGTGATGCAGCAGTCTCTAGTTAGCGCTAGTAGCACTGCCATTCACAATGGAGAGCATCGTGAACTTAACAACCATAAATAAAAGCTGGTTATTTTTAAAAACAGTCGCAGCTGTGTCCGCTATGACAGCCTGTGTGGCTCCTTCTGTTGCTATTGCCGAGGATCTGCCCAGCGTAAACTGGCGAATGCAGGCGCTTTGGGATGCGGGGACAACGCCCTATGAATACGAAGAAAAATTCGTAGAGCGGGTATCCGAATTAACTGATGGAAAATTTGAAATTCGATTGTTCGCCGGTGGGCAATTAGTGCCCTCGGCCCAAGCATTTGAAGCTGTACGCGCAGGTGCCTTCCAGATGATGAAGACATTTGACGGCTATGAAGCAGGCTCTATACCTGCTTTCGCGTTCACCAGCACAGTACCGTTTGGTTTTCCTGAGTCTGACCAGTACGAAGCTTGGTTCTATGAGAAAGGGGGAATTGAGCTGGCTCGTCAGGCCTATGCGTCAGCTGGTCTCTACTACATTGCACCTACGGTTTATGGGCAAGAACCCATCCATTCTAAATTTCCTATCGAATCTCTGGATGATCTGGATGGCAAAAAAGGCCGTTTCGTTGGCTTGGCCAGCACGGTGATGAGCGAATTTGGTGTGTCTACGACAGGATTGCCTACGGCAGAGGTGTATCAAGCACTTGAAAAAGGGGTCATTGATCTTGCCGATCGCGGCGACCTGACCGCTAATTTTGAAGCAGGCTTGGGAGAAGTGGCCGGACATATAGCTGTACCTGGCTTTCACCAACCCACGACAGCTACCAGTTATGTAGCGAACCAAGCGGCTTACGATAGTTTACCTGACTCTTACAAAGCGGCCTTGGAAGTGGCTGCCCGTGAGATTTCGTCTTCTTTACGGCAGCACATCCTTGCCCTGGATACTGTTGCTCTCGAAGAGTTCGAAGCGCAAGGCGTACAGATCACCCATTTGAGCCCCGACCTCATTGCAGAAGGGCGCCCGACCGCGATGAATGCATGGAGGAGAGCGGCTGGAGATGACGAATTGGCTAACGAAATTCTCAATAGCCAAATCGAATTCATGCAAGAACTTGGCTTGATTGACTGAGTTCCTACCTTACGGTTCCGCGCGCTGGCAATCCGGTAATAGGCCGGATTGCCTTCCCATCGAGGTTCAATTATGGCTGTTCTTCTTGGCTACTGCCGCCTTATAACGGCTCTTAACCGTTGGGTGGCCACGGTTGTATCGGCTTTTGTCTTCATTATGGTGGCCGTCATCAGCTACGAAGTAGTGTCCCGCTATTTTTTCAATGCACCCACTACCTGGGCTATGGAGCTTGCGACACTATTATTTGGCCCTTACTTCTTACTGGCTGGCCCTTATATTCTACATACTGCTGGACACGTCAACGTTGACATACTTTACCGTAAACTGCCGTTTAAGTTGGCAGGCTTAGTAGACTGTCTAACATATGCGCTGATTGTTGTAGTAACGGTGATTTTTATAGATCAGAGCCTACCTATAGCGCTGAATGCCTACGCAAGTGGTGAAACTTCATTTACCTCTTGGAATCCCCCCGTCTGGCCGGTGAAAGCGCTTATTCCGATCGCTTTTTTATTGCTTCTCATGCAAGCGCTGGCTGAAATTATTTGGGCAGTTAAGCGTTTTCAAGGTCAAGAGGTGAAAGCATGAGTTCTACTCTTGTCCTTTCAATGATGTTTGTCTCACTGTTGGTATTGTTGCTCAGCGGGATGCCTTTAGCATTTGTACTGGCATTTTTGGCAATTTTATTCACAGTCATACTGTGGGGAGCTGATGCACTAGTGCTGACCGTTCTCCAAACCTTTGATGCAATGACATCAGACATCTTGCTGGCTATCCCACTCTATGTGCTGATGGCAAGCGTGCTTCAGCGCTCAGGTATTATTGAAGCGTTATATCGTGCAATGGAGCTCTGGTTCCGACGTTTGCCGGGAGGATTGGCCGTCGGTACCGTGGCGATCTGTACGGTGATGGCGGCGATGACCGGCATTGTTGGGGCGGCTGTTGCGGCAATGGGCATCCTCGCATTGCCATCTATGCTACAGCGCGGTTATGACCAGCGATTAGCACTGGGCACAATCTGTGCAGGAGGTACATTAGGCATTCTGATTCCTCCCTCAATTATTACGATAGTATATGCTTCTACTGCCCAGATATCAGTTGGCAAAATGTTTGCTGCCGGTATTGTTCCAGGAATAATACTGGCAGGACTGTATATTTTTTATATTATTCTGAGAGCAATTATCCAGCCAAACCTAGCTCCTCGGCAGTCTGGAGAGCAGACAAACCTAGGGGAGATGTTGAGTTCTCTTAAAGCTCTGATACTACCAGTACTGATTGTTTTATCCGTGCTGGGTAGTATCTATGCAGGTATTGCCACGCCCACCGAGGCAGCAGCAGTGGGTGTTGTTGGGGCGTTGATTTCAGCGGCCTTTCAGAAGCAGCTGACATTTAAAAACTTATCTGCTGCATCTATGGATACCTTGCGTGTGACCACTATGATTATGTGGATCACGATTGGGGCGAAGATATTTGTATCCATCTTCACCGGCACTGGCGGGGCGGACTCGCTTCTACAATTCATTCAAGACCTTGAAATGAATCGCTGGTTAGTACTGCTTTCCATGATGCTGGTTTTAGTCTTCCTTGGGTTATTCCTGGATGAAATTGGCATCATCCTTTTATGTGTGCCTGTCTTCTTACCTATCATAAACGCCTTTCAATTTGATCCGGTCTGGTTCGGAGTGCTTTTCCTTATTACTGCTCAGATGGGTTATATCACCCCTCCTTTTGGCTACACGCTTTTTTACATAAAGGGAGTACTGCCACCTGATATTGGTATGGGAACTGTATACCGGGCCATCGTACCCTTCTTGGTTTTGCAGCTCATTGCATTAATTTTATTTATGCTTTTTCCCGAAATCGTTACTTGGCTGCCTGAACAACTTTCACAGAAAGTACGCTCTTAAAAAAGGAGATAAAAACAATGACTACAACGACTTCTCGTATTCCAGGGTTGCACAAAATGTCACCTGAAGAGCGGCTACAAAAGGTAGTGGAAGTCACTGGGTTGAGCGAGGATGTTGTCAGGCACCTGGGTAACACGGGCAACCTGGATTCAGCCACAGCCGACTCCATGATCGAGAATGTCATTGGCACCATGAACATTCCTTTGGGGGTGGCGACCAATATGCTGGTAGATGGGCATGATGTCCTAGTGCCCATGGCGACAGAGGAGTCTTCGGTGGTAGCTGCTGTCTGTAACGCAGCCCGTCAGTGCCGTTCAACCGGCGGTTTTAAGACAGACATGTCGAATTCTCACATGATTGCCCAGGTTCAGTTGCTGGGTGTTCCGAATCCTGAATTCGCTCGTTTGCAGATACTAGAGCATAAGTCGCACGTTCAGTTGATATGTGATGAAACAGATCCGGTCTTGCTTAAACACGGCGGCGGGTTCCGTGATATGGAGGTGCGTGTTCTGAAAGGACGCACTGGGCCAATGGTGGTCACCCATCTGATTGTCGATACTCGTGATGCAATGGGCGCTAACGCAGTGAATTCCATGGCGGAAGCCGTAGCCCCCCATATTGCAAAATGGACGGGAGGGAAGACCTATCTGCGTATTTTGTCCAACTTGGCGGATCGTCGGTTAGCGAGAGCACGGGCTACTTGGGCTTTGGACGAAATTGGTGGTGCAGAGGTTCGTGATGGCATATTGGCCGCCTATGACTTCGCCGATATTGACCCTTATCGCGCAGCCACGCATAACAAAGGCATCATGAATGGGGTAAGTGCTGTGGTACTGGCAACTGGAAATGATTGTCGGGCCGTAGAGGCGGGAGCCCATGCTTATGCTGCCCGTACAGGGCAGTACAGCTCATTAACACGATGGGAAGCCGATGCTGACGGAAACCTGACCGGCACTATTGAAATGCCTTTGGCGGTAGGCTTAATTGGTGGAGCCACGCGCTCTCACCCTACAGCGCGTATTGCGCTGGATATAATGAACATAACGACTGCCGAACGGCTTGCCTGCACTATTGCTGCAGTCGGTTTGGCTCAGAACTTCGCTGCACTCAAAGCACTAGCGACGACGGGCATCCAAAAGGGTCATATGGCACTCCATGCGAAAAATATTGCGGTCATGGCAGGTGCGGTTGGTGACGAGATTGAGAAAGTAGCCGACGCGTTGGTAAAGCTTGGTAAGGTAAGGGTCGATGTAGCAGAAGAAATTCTCAACGAGGTGCGACAGTAACGCCTTAACCAGCTTATATAAAACTGACTAGTCGTCTAGCTAGATGTAACCACCACTACGGGCTGTTTCTGACCGTTGATCGTGGCATTCTATCTACATCGGTAATCTACTCGTTGGGGTTAACGACTCCGGTTTTTCTATTTTAGAGACGACTATGCCATCACTTCATAATACCCGGTTCATGCTCGCCAACCTGGTCATCCCTGGCCGAGGTCAGCATGAGTGACTTGCAGCCGATATCAGCCGCGCTTGAAGCGCTACTGGCAGACGTCAACGTAATAGACGTAGAGAGTGTTCCGCTGGAAGCCGCTGCCGGGCGTGTGTTGGCCGAAGCCGTCACCGCACAGCTGGATGTGCCGCCGTTCGATAACAGCGCAATGGACGGATACGTTTTGCGCGCTGCCGATGCGGGGCAGTGGCTGCCGGTGAGCCAACGCATTGCTGCCGGCACGCAGGCGAAAGCGCTTGCACCTGGAAGCTGCGCACGTATTTTTACCGGCGGTGAGATTCCTCCCGGTGCCGACTGCGTGGTGATGCAGGAGCGCGTACAAGTTGACGGTGATCGTGCGCTGATGCCTGCGGACATTCCCGCAGGTGATAATGTCCGCCGCCAAGGGCGTGACGTGCGCCAGGGCAGCATACTATTAGATGCTGGTGAGCGGCTCGAAGCAGCGGCCCTTGGCCACTTGGCAGGTCAGGGAATTACTCAGGTCAGCGTGCGCCGGCGCCCCCGTGTGGCGCTGCTTTCGACGGGCGATGAGATTATTGATCCGGGAACGCCGCTAAAGCCAGGTCAACTCTACAACTCCAACCGGCCGATGCTTAGGCGCCTGTTAGAGAACTTTGGCGCCGAGGTGGTGAGTACCGTTAGTGTGCCGGATGACTATGCCCGCACCGTGGCACTGTTAACGGCCGCCGCTGCTGAGGCAGACCTGGTGGTCACCACTGGCGGCGTCAGCGTCGGCGAAGAGGATCATGTCAAAGCTGCGCTGGAAGCGATTGGCCAGCTCGATATGTGGAAGCTGGCGATCCGCCCCGGTAAGCCGCTAGCACTGGGTCGTTTGCCTCGCGATGACGGCAGCCAGGCGCGGTTTGTCGGTTTGCCAGGCAATCCGGTCTCGGGGTTTGTGGGTGCTTGGCTGTTTTTACGTCCCTTACTGGGCGCAATGCTTGGTTGTCCAGCGCTAACATCGCTGCCAGCGGTGACCGCGAAAGCGGGGTTTGCTACCTCCACCGGCCCACGTGAACACTATATGCGTGTAACGCTTGAGTTCACGCCAAGCGGGGTGACGGCGACGGCCTTTGAGGATCAGAATTCCGGGGTGCTTTCATCCTGTATTAACGCCGATGCTTTTGCAGTGATTCCGGCCAATAGCGACATAGCCGAGGGCGATGCCATTAGCTGTTTGTGGTTGGCTGGCTAAGAGCAGGGGCTGAGAAAGCTAAGGATTAAGCTTGCGGGCATCCAGTAGCAGTACTAGCTGTTGCTGGACGAAGGTTAACCCGCATAGCGCCGTGGAAAATCGGCGGGAAAGCAGCAGTTTAGGCAGCGGGTAGAGGGTGTTGGCCGGCAGTTGCTGAAGCGTTATGTCACCGCTCACGCCCAGTTGCCAAGTGCTGTTGTTGTCGCTGGCTGCTTGAGCGTCGCGTAGGGTGAGCCAGCGGTTAGGTGGGGAGCCATGGTCACCACCTTCATAAAGCAACGTTTGAGCATTGGCAGTGCGCGGTGCCGTGGGGTGATCGGTCATGGCCAGCACATGGCGCGCTTCCAAGGCGGTACGGTAAGGCCCTACGCAAAACAGCACCAAGGCAACCTGGGCCTGTTCATGATGGCCGCGATGCAAGGGCACTTTAACCGAGCCCCTGCTGGTAGGCGTCGAAGAGCGCCTCTGGGTCAAGCAGGGCAAGCGCTTCTTGCTCATCTATCTGCCATAGCGCGCTGACATAAGGGCGCAACGTGCCGGAAAGCGTCTCTGGCGGCGCTTGCAGCATACTTTGAGTGACCTCGCACACATCATCAAGCTGTTCAATACGCACACCGCTAGTAATCCCTGCCGCGCTCACTAACAGAATCATCCCCTTACTGTTACCTTCCGGTGCAGGTAAACCGAGTAGTCGATGCAGGCTAATGACGGACTCGATTGTGCCCCGCAGGTGCAGCACACCTTCGGTAGAGAAAGGCAGTCCCGGCACGTAATAGACGGGTTGGTCGCTGGATAGAATTTCACTCACCGCGCTGCCGGGTAGTGCAAAAGGCTGGCCGTTGAGCCGGAAGAGCACTAGCTGTTGGGTAGGCTCATCAATATCTACCACCGCCTCAGCATCGCCGTGTGCTGCTAATGCCTCGTCAAGGGTTTGGGTAGCGGGCGGCTGGTCATTTGCCTCGCCGTTGCGGGGAAATTCAGCGGTCATCGGCCAGCTCCGGCGATATCACTACCTGATTGCGACCTTGGTGTTTGGCGCGGTAGAGCGCTTGGTCGGCGCTTAAACGCAGCGGCTCGGTAGAAGGTTGTGCGGGGAAGCTGCTAATGCCTGCACTGAAGGTGCAGCGAAAGCGAACCTCACCGGTGTGAAAATCAATCAGTGCAAAATCCTCGCGCAGGCTATCGATCAATGTGGCGGCTTTCTCGGCATTAATGCCCTTTAGCAGCACAACAAACTCTTCTCCGCCGTAGCGGCCGATAATATCGGAGAGACGCAAGCGACTCTTTAATAGTCTTGCCAGGGTGATAATGACCTGGTCACCCGCCAAATGACCGTGGGTATCGTTGACGTGCTTGAAGTGATCAATATCGATCATCGCCATGGCGTGCTGGCTATTATCACGGTGCGCCTGAGCGAGGTTTTTATTGATCAGTTCAGTGGTGGTGCTGTGGTTATACAGCCCGGTCATGCTGTCGCGGGTCATTAATGAGCGCAGCAGACGCAGGCGTTCGGCGCGCAGTTGCACGGCAGAGACCAGCTCTTCGGGCTGAACGGGTTTGGTGAGAAAGGCTTCAACCCCCGCAGACATAGCGGATATCTGCTTTTGGCTGTCGGTTTCACTGGAGAGATAGATAATCGGTAGACCCAGGTGTTCCGGCTGCTGGCGAATAATCGATGCCAGCTCTTCCCCAGAACACACCGGCATATACACATCGACCAACAGTAAATCGGGGCTAAAGCGCTCCATTACCGTGAGCGCATCGGCGGGATGGTGAACCTGATGAGTCAGCATTCCGCTCTCTTCAAGCAACAGAGCGTGGTAAGCGGCTGCTTCGGGCTCATCATCCACCACTAGCACCTTGAGTGGCTCTTCTGCCGCCGGAGCGGTCAGTTCATCCACTGCCAGCATCAGATCCAGCGGTTTTACCGGTTTGGTAAAGTAGCCGCCGCAGCCTGCACGAACGGCACTCAGGCGCGAATGAAAGTCGCTGTGGGCCGACAAAACGATGGCGGGAAGCGGTTGGCCTGTCAGTTTGTTCAAGCTGGTCAGGGTTTCAGTGCCTGCCGTCTGGCCTTGGGGGAACTGCACATCCATGATGACCGCGTCAGGGCGACGAGTGAGCACGGCGTTAAAGAATGTGTCTGTATCGATAAACTGAACGACTTCGTGACCAAAGCAGCGTAGGTGATGGATTAATTGATCGACCTGCTCGGGTTCATCGTCGCACAGATAAATTAACCGCTGGCGCTTATTGCGCAGTGGCTCAACCTGGCTGGAAAGCTCGAAGCTGTTTACGGCCGCCAGCGCTTGCTGTTGACCGTGGTGGGAGCGCAGGTGCTGCTGCTCGTGACCCATCTGGAGAAGCAATTGACTGATAAACGTATCGATATCGGCGCGGGCGGGGGAGGTAGTGAGCGCCTCCTGCGCCTGATCCGCCAGCAGGGCAAGCCGCTCAAACCCCAGCGACCTCCCGGTTCCTTTCAAACTATGAAAGAAACGGTGCAGCTCTGGCGCGAGCCGCGCCTGTTCTTCGCTCGTCGTGCGACTCTGCTGCCACAGCTCGGCGGTTTGCGCTAAGCGGGACGGAAGCTGCTCAATAAAACGCTCACGCAGCTGGTTCAGCTTATCGTGCAGCGAAGGGGCGGGCTTAGACATCAAACTACCTACGTAAGTGAACGAAAGCGGCGATCCATTCCATCAGTGATCCATTCCCTCTAGCGATGGTTACTCATCAAGCGCCTGTTTTACTGCGGCCTCTAGGTTGGATGCCAGCTCGGCATCTTTACGCAAACAGGCATGCAGGCCTGGTGTTTGCTGAAGCGTTGTGTCCGGCGTGTCTCCGGTGAGTAAAATAAACGGTAGGTGATTAGCCTGCTCGCGCAGCATCGCCAGCAGTGCTACCCCACTGATGAGGGGCATATGCATATCGCTGACAATCAGCTTGATATCGCTGCGATTATCTAGCTGCTCGACGGCTTCCATCGCGTCAATGGCCAGCAGCGTCTCATGGCCCTGATGCTCAAGCAGTGCCGCCGTCATTTCCCCGGCAAGCGGATCGTCGTCTACGACCAGGATAGGCATTCCATGACCTCATGGTAGTTGTGTCTTTGATGGCTATGTCATTAACAGTCGTGTCAGTATCACTCGTGATTAACCCAGTAGGGCCTGGAGTGTCTCAACTAAATTGTTTTGGTCAAAGCTACCTTTGACGATATAAGCGTCAGCACCGACTTCAATACCGCGTCGCCGATCAGCCTCCTTTTCCCGCGAGGTGATAATAATAATTGGCCGATAACGATAAACCTCATTTTCGCGCAGTCGGGCAGTCAGCGCAAAGCCATCCATTACCGGCATCTCAACGTCGGTAAGTACGGCATCAAACGGCTCTGCCAGTGCTTTGGCTAATCCGTCGCGACCATTTTCGGCCAGGGTAACGTGGTAGCCCCACGCTTCGAGTACATCTTTCTCTATTTCGCGGGTATTCAGTGAGTCGTCGACCACCAAAATGCGTTTCGCGAGAGCGGAGGATGCACGCTCTTCGTTAGCACGTTGGGCACTGTGTCGGGTGACTTCCAGTAAAGCGGGTACGTGGAGTAGGCTTACCAGCGCATTGCGTCCCATGGAAACCATGCCCGAGACCAGCGGTAAATAACGCAGATGTACGGGCAGTGGCTTGATGATCATATCGCGTTCATCAATCAGGGAGTCAATAATCAGAGCAAGCTTCTGGTGCCGCTGGTGGACGACCAGCAGTAGGGTAGTATCAGTACCGGACGCCGTCTCTGGTAGCTCAAGCAGTTGGGCTAGCGATACCACCGGCACAAATTCATTGCGTAAAATCAGCGTGCGCTGACCCGCAGCATCAATAAATGATTGTGATGAGCACTCTACCAACTCTGATACGTAAGGCGCCGTTACCCCTAGGTTGACGCCACCGACGCTGACCAGCAGTACCCGCATCATCGCCAACGAGAGTGGCAGGCGCAGAGTAAAGCGGGTGCCGCTACCGCGTTCGCTGGCAAGCTGCAGGTCGCCGTTAAGCTCATCCACCACGGTGCGCTTGACCACATCCATGCCCACACCGCGGCCAGAAAAGTCGGTAATCATGCTCTTGGTAGAGAAGCCCGGCAGGAATATAAGCTCTAGCGTTTCCTGTTCGCTCAGTGCATGAAGCTGCTCTTCGCTCACCAACTGCTTGGCGAGCGCTTTTTGACGTACCGCTTCAAGCGAAATACCCGCGCCGTCGTCACGCATCTCTACCACCACCCAGCCAGCATCCTGCCAGGCTTCGATAATCAACTGCCCACGGGGAGGTTTACCCGCTGCCTGGCGCTCGGCCGGCAGCTCTAAGCCGTGATCCAAGGCATTTCGCAGCAGGTGAATAAGCGGATCCGACAGGCGATCAATCATCTGGCGATCAAGTTCGATTTCGCTGCCTCGCACCCGGCAGTCGACCTGTTTGCCGAGTGACTGGGCCAATTCTCGGGACATATGCGCGAGTGGATCAAACACCACGCTTAGCGGCAGCATGCGCATTTGCAGTGCGCGGTCGTGTAGGTCGCTCATCAACGAATCGTGGCTTAACACGCTATCTTTCAGCTCACGGTGAAAGGCGTGAAAAGGCCCCTGCTGTTCGGCAGGAGGTGTGATGCTTAGCTCACGGGCTTGGTCAACCAGGGTATGTAAATGATGATGGCCGGAAAGCACTTCGCCCATCAAACGAATAACATCGTCCAGTCGATCCAAGCGAACCCGCACAGTATCGCTGAGCCGCAGTTCGCTCTCCGCCACCAGCGCAGCGGAGGAAGGCGGTGTTGAGGAGGACGGTAGCGCAGGCACAGAGGATGGCGCCGCCTCAGCGGGAGTAATGGGCGGGGGTGGGGCCTGACCGAGGGCAGCCGCTTCCAGGGCGCTACATAGCGCCTCATCAGCCGCGGGTAGGTCGTCACCTGTCGCTCCTTCGGCGAGTCGACTGACTAAATCAGCAAGACCGTCAACCGCCTGGCTGAGCAGGCTGGTCACCGTTGGCGTTGCGGTTAGGGTGCCGTCGCGCAGAGCGCTGAGCAGCTCTTCAGTGCTATGTGCCAGCGCCGTAATTGGCACCAGTTTAAGCATTCGCGACGAGCCTTTCAGCGTATGCGCTGCGCGGAACAGGTCGTTGATCTGTTCGCGATCAGCATGGCCCTGCTCCAGTGCGCTAATTCCTTCTCGCAAGCGGGGCAGGTGGTCGGCTGCCTCTTCCACAAAGCGTTGTATAAAGCGGCGAATATCCAGCGCCATAATTAACCCACTCCCTGGGTGGTACTGGTTGATGCCAGTGTTAGGTTCACCGCGTCTAAATAACGTTCGGCTAGAAAGCGCGCATCGCCTGGCGGTAGTGGTGGGGTGATGGTGTCTAGCCCTCCATCAGAGGTGGGCGCGGTGGTCAGCAAACGAACCACCGCAGCATAGCGCTGCTTGCGCTGTAATGGCTTGTCGGCCAGTTCACCTTGGCGATAAAGTTCAGCTAAATAGAAATGGGCCAGCCAACACTCCGGGGCAGCGTAAATGGCCCGCTTAAAATGCTCGTAGGCGAGCTGGGGCCGCTGCTGCCAGCGGGCGACCAACCCGGCCAGCACCAGCGCATCGATCGACCACGGCTGTTGCTCAAGTAGCGCCTCAAGCAGCGTAGCGGCGTCGTCAAACGCATTTTGGTTGAGCAACCGATGGGCGGTGTGCAGTTGGTGGCTAATGCTGTCCGTTGGCTCTTTTTCCGTTGCATGCTGACGTGGCGCCTGGGGTGCCACGTCAGTGCAGTTGTCTAACGCTAGCTGTTTATTTGCGCTCTCAGCAACGCTAAGACTGTCTTCAGTAATACTGTCTTCAGCCATGTTGTCCATCGCAAGTAATGAGGGCTGAAGGGGCGTCTCTGGCACTATCGCGGGTTGCTCTACATGGCGAAAGTAAAATACGCCCTGAGCTTCGGTCAATTCAAACACGCCGAGATCGTTACCCAGGGTTTCGGTGACGCCGCAGAGTAAAATGCCATTGGGGGCCAGCAACTGGCTAAGTTGCTGATGGATATGGCGCCGCGTCTGCTGGTCAAAGTAGATCGAGACATTGCGAAACAGAATTACATCAAAGGGGCCGACGGGGCTGTCTTCGTTGGCGTTTAACAGGTTAAACGGCCGAAAGGTTACCCATTGGCGCAGCGGTTCGTGAAGCTTGTAACGCCCCTTGTGGGGGCTGAAGTAACGCTTTTTGAAGGCGGGGGAGAGGGCGCGAAACGCCATGCCGCCATAAACTGCCTGGCGTGCCTTGGCGAGGACTTGGTGATCCAGGTCGCCGCCGGTAATAGTAAACAGTGCTTTGGCCCGCTCGCCAAAGCACTCAAATAGCATCATCGCTACGCTATAGGGCTCTTCACCGGAAGAGCAGCCCGCGCTGAAGATAGAGAGCGGCGGCTGCTCTGTTGTTAGGCGTTGCGGTAAATAGGTGTTGACCAGCCAGTCCAGGGCGTCAGGTTCGCGAAAAAAATAGGTTTCGTTGACCGTTAACTGGCTGACAAATTGATCGAATAGCGCCGTGTCACAGCTTAATTGCTTGAGGAGCTGAGTGATGTCGGTTAGCCCCGTGGAGGCCTGTAAGCTGGCTACTGCTCGGAATAGCCGGGCTTCGGCCAAGCCATCTAGGTGTAAACCGCAGCGTTGATGCACCAGAGCTTTGAAGGGAGCAAACGCACTCATGCCAGAGGCTCCGGTCGGCTATCCATGCAGCCATGGACATCGCGTAGCAGTCGATCCGGAAGGCTATCGAGCGGTAATTCATACTGTATGACGCCTGCTTTGACGGCTTCCTGATTCATGCCATAAATCACCGAGCTAGCTTCATCTTGCGCGAAAGTGGTTCCGCCTGCGCGATGTATCGCCCGCATGCCATTCACTCCATCGCGGCCCATGCCGGTCAAAATAATACCAATCGCATCGCTGCCGTAGACCGCCGCGACACTTTGCAGCAGCACATCGCAACTGGGGTGGTACAGGGAGCATTCAGGACTGGGTTGAAGCTGGAAGCGGTGGCGGGAGGATACGCATAAATCACGCTCGGAAGGTGATAGGTAAATATGCCCAGGGCGTAGCCGTTCGCCCTCTTGGCCCACGCTAACCGGCATAGTGCAAAGGGATGCCAGCCATTGCGCCATGCCATCAATAAATCCATGACTGATGTGCTGGGCGATCACAATGGGGGCTGGAAACCCGCTGGGTAGCCTCCGCAGCACCCGCACTAAGGCTTGCGGGCCACCGGTTGAGCAGGCGATCGCGACCACGTGCTGGAAGTTACGCGGCACCCCCCGTGGCGTTACAGTAAACGTCGCTATTGGAGGAGTGGGGGGAGGTGCTAAGCCGCGTCGACGTAGACGAGTGATGACTGCCACGCCGGAAAGCAGGCGTACACGCTCCAGCAAGCGTTCGGCATCGGCTCCTTCCAGAGTGGGTTTAGGCATGACCTCCAACGCGCCTACCTCAAGGGCTTGATAAGCCGTTTGCGCATCGGAGCGGTCGCTGACTACCAGAATGGGCACTCCTTTGCTGTACATGATCTCTTCGATCGCGGACAAGCCGTCCATCACCGGCATGTTGAGATCCATGGTGATCAGCTGCGGCGCAAGGCGCTTGGCCAGTTCCACCGCTTCGCGACCATTAGTGGCTTCCCCCACGATCTCAATATCATCGTCCCGGCTGAGGATATCGCGTAGCACGTCGCGGGCTACTTGGCTGTCGTCGGCAATGACTACCCGAATTACACTCATCCGGTATCCTTATCAGCGATTTTTATTTGTTAGGGTGAACTCCTGCACCAGCGCGTTAAGCTCAGCCGACATATGGATCATGTCCTGGCTAATATCGGTAATACTGCGCACTGAGTGTGCGTTGCGAGAACTGGCCGTATCGATATCGCGTAGAGCCATCACCACCTGGCTGCTGGCGGTTTTTTGCTGCTGTGTGGAGAGCGATATCTGCTGGGCCGCGCTGCTGGTTTGACTCGCCGCCTTGAGCAGCGCCTCCAGATCCTGGGCGGTACTCATGCTTGCCTCAACGCCCTGCTCGATTGAGGAGGCACCTTTTTCAGAGGCCACCACTAAGCGATTAATCGCCGTCTGAATATCATCGGTATGCGCTTCAATCTCTTGGGTTGAGTCGGTCACGCTGTCAGCCAAGCGGCGTATCTCACTGGCGACAACCGAAAAGCGGCGGCCCGATTCCCCTGCGCTTGAAGCTTCCAAGGCGGCATTAAAAGCGATCAGCTTGGTCTGAGCGGCCAGGGTGTTGATCAGCTCCATAACCTTGTTGATCTGTTTGGATTTCGCCCCCAGCGTCATGATCTCTGTCAGGCTCTGTTCGCTGTCGCTACGGATATCCTGCATTTTTGACTGTAGCAGCTGCATGGCCGAACTGCCTTTCCGGCTGCGCTCCAGCGTCTGATTGGCAACGTCGACCACCGACTGAGAGTGATCGGCAATTTGGGTTGATGAGGTAGAGAGTTCTTCCATGGTGGAAGTTATTTCCGCTACCGAAGAGGCCATCTCCTCGACCGCTGCGGCCATGGTTTGGCTTGCTTCATGATCGATATCGCTACCGTGCACACCGGAAAGCCCGGCGGTTTTCGCCAGCCGGTCAGCGACTTGCGTTAGTGCCTGAGCGTTTTTGGCCACTGCCGCAATAGCGCGGGAGAGGCGCTCAAGGAGCTCGTTGGTTTGGTTGGCTAAGTCGCCAAGTTCGGCTTTGTCATCGGTGCTGACCCGCCGCGAAAGATCCAGGCTGTAGGTGATGTCTTTCAACTGGCGCTGGAAATCAATCAGCGGGCGGATGAGGCTGCCAGTCAGCGGGTAGAGTACCAGCAGCCCAACGAGCAGAATGAGCAGCCCTATACCGCTGGACTCCAGGAAGCGCTCGTGGGTGGACGCCAGGTACGCCTTTTTATCGACTTCCACCATTAGGTAGCGCTGCAGCTCGGGGAGCCAGATCGTGCTGACCAACACTTCTTGACCGTCACGGGTCGCTTCATGCACCTGTAGCTGCTCGTTTTGCAGCAAACGCTGCGACGCTTGCTCTGGTAAGGCCTCGGTGGCTGTTGCGACAGTAGGAGCTGATTCATCACTACGATTGGCTTCGCCGCTGCGAACAAGCAGCTCACCCTCGGCGCTGAGCAGCGAGGCGTGTCCGCTACCGCCTAAGCGAAAGTCATCAATCAAACTGGCCATTTGGGAGAGATCAAGCCCCGCACCGGCCACGACCAGCGGTCGACCGTTGGCGGCATTTACCGTGCTGCGATAATTGACGTACACAAAGGCATCGTCGGGTGAGAAGGTGTCGCTATCTAAATTTAGCTCGTAAGCGTTGTCGCTGTCAGTAAAGTGGTAGTACCAGTCATCTTCGCTGCCGGGGGGCTGGATAATGCGCTGCAGAAATTCACCGTTGCGCAGTTGGAAATAGTAGCCCCGACCCTGGTGTTGAGCGGCGATAAACAGCAGCTCGGTGTCTAACTGCTCCATAAGACGCGCTAGATACGCCGCAATGTCGTTTTGTCGCTCTTCCGGTAGGCCTTCGCGAACCCACTGCTCAATAAAGTAGCTATTGGCCAAGCTTTCGGAAATGGCAAGATCCTGGCTAAGGCTGAGGTTTATATGCGCTGCCAGCCCTTTGACCTGTGCCGGTAGCTCTTGATTAAGCAGGTTATCCAGCCGCGCTTGGCTGTGTGAACGTGCTTGAAGATAGAGCGCCAAAAGCATCGCGAATGCTAAGACTGTCCCAAAAGAGAGAAATAGACGAAGCCGTAAAGGTAGGGATTTCCAGCGCGCCATCATGTTCGCCGTTGCTCCAAAGTAAACGGTGGCCCTAACGGCGCTGCTCAATAGCGCTCAGGGTTAGAAGTAGAGTGATACTTACCATTCTACTTAGGGTAGTGGCAACGATTTCAGCTTTTTTTGTGAGGACTGGCTAGCCTGTAATAAGTGTATTTTGGTACTTGCGCTTACACGATCGCGTGGGGCACAAAGCAGGAGGAGTCTTTGGTGATGCGACCAACGTCTTCACGAATGCCCATGCCGCAGGCACGGTCGCCCACTACCCAACTGCCAATTAAGGCGTGGTTATTACCAAAGCGCGGCATCGGGTGGTAAGCCTGCCGAATCCATGGGCTGTCGGTATAGGGGCCGTCCACGGCCTCCCGCTGGCCAGTTGGAGTGATTAGCTCCACATTGCTGCCTTCCCGGGAGAAGAACGGTTTACGCACCCAGCCCGCAGGCAGTGGTGGGCTATTGGCATCCTCAAAAAACGCCGGTAACAGATTGGGGTGGCCTTTAAAGTGCTCCCATAAAAGGGGCAGAATCCCCTTGTTGGAGAGAATGGCTTTCCAGGGCGGCTCAAACCAGTGGGTGTTTAGCTGCGGGATATATTCGCCAAACGCATCGTCGGCCATCTCTTCCCAGGGGTAGAGTTTGAACAGGGCGTGGATAGGCTGGTCATCAAGGTCAACAAAGTGCTCTGCCCCGGTTTGTAGGCCAATATCCTCGGTGTAGATAAAAGGCGCCTTGAGCCCCGCCTGCACCGCCACATCCTGCAGGTAGTGCACGGTGGCGCGCTCTTCAGCATTATCTTTGATGCAGGAGAAATAGAGTGTACGCGCTTCAATGCGATCGCCAAGGTGCGCCATGGCATTGATCAGGCGCTCTTGAATCGAGTTGTACTGATCCGCGTGGCGCGGCAGGATGCCTTGTTGGATAGCTTGCTCAAGCCACACCCACTGAAAAAAGCCCGCTTCGTAGAGCGAGGTAGGGGTGTCGTAGTTGAGCTCCAGCAGTTTCGCCGGGCCATCGCCTGAATAGGCAAAATCCATTCGTCCGTAGAGGTGCGGTTGGCCCGACTTCCAGGAATTATGGATGCTGTCCCACATGTGTTCAGGCAACGCCAGACGCTGCATAAGCGCATTGGAGTGGCAAACCTTGTCCACCAGCTCCATGCACATCTCATGCACTTCCTCGGTAGGCGCTTCGATATCTCGCTCTACCTGCTCTAGGCTGAACTGGTAGTAGGCGTCCTCTTTCCAGTAAGGCTCCCCGTCGATGGTATGAAAATGAAAGCCCAGCTCGTGAGCCAGGGCTTTCCAGTTGCTTCGTTCAGGGATATCGATTCGCAGCATAGTAATATTTGCCTGGGGGTTATGAGCCCCAGCCGCCGCGGGCAGAAGAGCGAGAGCCAAAGCCTCGGCGCTGAGACGCGGCTTGGCGGTTCTGAACCACTGAGCTACGCATGGCATCGTTACGCTGAGTGACGCGCTGAGTCGCCTGGCTAGAGGCCGTGTTCCAGTTGCCCTGGTTCTGGCGATTGCGGTACACCGGTTCCTGATACACCCGCTCGAAAGAGCGTCCACGGTTGGTGTTGGACATCATGCTGCCGACCATATAACCCATCATGGCAGGCATAAACCAGCTGCCGCCGGTGTTACCCGTAGCCGCTTGAGACTGCTCTTCGGTCGGCGCGGTACAAGCGCCTTCACCATTCTCCGCTTCGCACTCCTCCAGGGTGCTATAGCGCGGCACCTCTTTTAATGAGGCTTCGTAAGCATCTTCACAGGCGCTACGGGTATAGACATTCTCCGCAACGCAATCTTCAACGCTTTGAAAGCTGCGCGGCTGGTCGAACTCTATATCGGTGATTTGCTCTTCCTGGGGCGGTTGGCCACAGGCGGTAAGACCAAAGGCGCTGGCGCCCATCATCGCCAGTGACAAGCGCCCGCTGCGCTTGCGGCGCGGCAAATGAGGGGTACTATCGTGTTTTGACATGCAGGCTCTCCTTTACCACGTCGTTACCAAGTCATCGAAGCGGCGTTGAGTAAGCCGACTGCCACGGCCACGCTGGCCATTAAAATGCCGTAGGCCTGGTGGCCTTCGGTAATGTGCTGAGACAGGCTTTCGCCCTGCTTGCGCAGAAACAACTTAACGCCAAAGAAGGTGGCCAGCTGAACGATAAAGGCGACAATGCCCCAGAGCACAAAATCGATGAAGCTAATGGAGTTTGCCATCGCGCTGTACAGCGGAATGGTGAAGCCTAAAATGGAGCCGCCATAGGCAGAAGCAGCGGCCGCATTACCTTCGCGAATCAGCGTCCACTCGTGGTGCGGGGTAATCCGGCTGTAGCAGTACATAAAGGCGGCGAGCAGGATAATCGCCGTGACTAGATAGGCGATAAATGATGGCAGGCCGTAGAGGTAATTCACCATGGTGGTTGCTTCCTTTTCAGTAGCTTAAAAATAGACTTGCGGGTCAAACAGCGTCGATATCGACGGAGGCCACATCTACCCCCACGTTGTGCACCACCATAAAGCTGCCTTCGCCATCGCTTTCTGCGCTCAGCAGTAAGTACTCCATACGCTCAGCGCCTTCGATGGTACGCTCATAGAGCATGGCATGGTGGGTCACATGGCGCGCCGACACGCTCTCGGTGGTCATTACCTGCTCTTCGAAAACCACCGGCGGCGACCACAGGCTGTCACCATTCCCCCACACTCGCTGATAGGTGCAACTGCGCGCCTCCTCAGTGGTTGAGGTGAGCGCGATGGTTTGGGCGCCGATGCTGTCGGGCTGTTTATCTTCACCGTTTATCAAATTATCAAATTCGGCATCCGAGAGATGGGCAACACGGTAAAAGTCGAACAGCTTATATTCAAGCACCTGACCGTTCTCAATATTGGCCTGCAGCCAGGTGTCGTTATCCAGATAGAAGCGCACCAAGTGCGCTCCTTGACCAAGATCGACGTGCCCCACGGCAGCTATATGATGGTAGGCATCGTCGTTCCAGCGAAACAGCGCATCGGGGTGGGCGCGCAGGCCGATCAGCTTAATATTGACGCGCCCATCCAGGCGTAGGCCCTCAAGGTCTTCCTGGCTGATACTCATAGGCAGGCCAGCGGCCACCGGGCGGCCTTCGTTAGGCTCGGGTGGCTTCTCCGTAGTAGCGCGAAAAAGTGCCTTGAGGGTGTTAAACATGGCCTGGCTCCCTAATAAATTTAAACGCTGATTTGCTCTTAACGCTTATTCCTGTGCGGCGTTTTTCTTCGCTTTCAGGCGCGCTAACACGTCGTCTGCTTTGCGATTCTGGCCACCCACCCCGGCTGCTTTCAGGCGTGCTTCAAGCGAGCTGCCGCTCTCTTCTGCGGCCATGTCGTCAGCGGCTTGCATTTGCGCTGAATTAAGCTGCTGGCGCTCTTTGATGCGCTCCAGTGACTCCATGGCGCTGCTCATGGCGCTGTTCTGGCCTGAGTGGCGAGCCGCGACGGCAGATTGGGCTTTTTGTGCTGACTCAGTCGCCTTAACGACGCTCACCTGCTGCTTGAGTTGGCGAAGCTGATTGTCGGTGCCGCGAATCGCGCCGCGTAGTTTTTCGATGCTGGCGTCGTACTCGCTGACAATAGCGCGCTCCGCTTCCAGGTCATCCTGCAGCGCCACCATGCGTTCAGCCACTTCCACGGCTAGCGCTTCTTCACCTTTATCCAGCGCGGCCTCAGCGCTTTTTTCCAGTTCGGCGATTTTGCTTTCCAGGGCGTCAGCTTTATTGCTGTTTAGCTGGCGCTGGCCCATCAGGCGGGTGAGTTCGGTTTTAGATTGGCTCAGGTGGTTTTCCGAGTCGCGGATTTCCTGGTCTAAAATGCGCAGTGCTTGGGAATCCACCACGGCTTGACCGGTTTCATTCGCTTTGCCACGCAGGGCAGTCATAATTTTGCTTAACATATAAGTGTCTCTTCTTTAAGAATATCTTTAAATAAAGCGCCACTGTTTCAGTGTGCATGTCAGTGGCGATGACCGATTAACTCTGTTTTCGATAACCCCTGTTAGGCTTAGGCAAAGTGCGTTTGAATCAGTTCGGCGACGTCCATGGCCGCGCTGGCCGTGGCGTGTAGCTCGGCACAAATCGATTCAAGCTTTGAGTCGCCAAACAGCTGTCCGTAAGCCACATAAAAGTCGTGACCGTCGATTTCGACAATGCCCACGGAAGCCAGCGGTAACGAAATGCCCTGGCGCAACAGCACTTCGTTGAGCTCAGCGGTATTGTTGACGCTATCTACGGCCACAATGGGCGCCATGGCGACCCACTCATTTTCGCTGCGCGAGAGGGTAATCGGCAAGTTGCCGTAGTCGTTTAGCTCCCAGATCAGGGTCTGATTCGTCTCATCCAGGCTGATCGTGCCCTCGGGCCACTCAAGGGGGGCCTCTGTAGCGTTGTTGGATGCCGGCTGGCGAACTAATTTATATAGCTCGCTGGCGGTGATGCCGTTGGTAACGGTAGGCGTAGTCAAGGCGATCTGCTCCATCGTTCGTTAAGTGACCTTACCTTAACATTTAGTAGAGCAAATGGTTCCTTTTCGCAAAAAAACGCCCCGCCTCTTTCCCTTATCGTGTCAGGTGAAAGAGTTGGGGCAAACATTTAGGGGTGGGTAACGCTTAGGAATGGCGACTAAGGCGTTTGGTAGGTGTCGTTGAACCGTTTGCGCAGTTCATTTTTCTGTACTTTGCCCATGGTATTGCGCGGCAATTCATCGACAAAGAAGACCCGCTTGGGCTGCTTATACTTAGCTAGCCGACCATCTAAATGGGTGATTACTTTCTCCTCTTCAAGCTGGTTTTCTCCAAGATCAGCGCCTTGCTGGCGAACCACCACTGCGGTAACGCCTTCGCCAAAGTCAGGGTGCGGTAGACCGATCACTGCGGATTCGGCGACTTGATCAAGCTCGTCGATCACCTGCTCCACCTCTTTGGGGTAAACGTTGTAGCCGCCGGAAATCACCAGATCCTTGTCACGGCCAACAATATGCACATAGCCCTGCTCGTCGACCATGGCGAGATCGCCGGTAATGAAAAAGCCGTCGTCTAACAGCTCTTCGCGGGTCTTTTCGGGCATTCGCCAGTAGCCGATAAAGACATTCGGGCCGCGAATCTGCAGCATGCCAATCTCACCAAACGGCACCTCCGCGCCAGTTTCTCGGTTGGTAATGCGCATCTCCACACCGGGTAGCGGCATGCCCACAGTGCCTGCTCGGCGGGCACCGTCATAGGGGTTGGAGAGGTTCATATTGGTTTCAGTCATGCCGTAGCGCTCAAGAATCGCATGCCCCGTTTTGGCTTCAAATGCCTCGTGGGTCTCGGCGGTGAGCGGAGCGGAGCCGGAAACGAACAGCCGCATGTTGGCGGTAGCTTCTGGGGTCAGTCGTTCGTCCTGAACCAAGCGCGTATAGAAGGTAGGAACGCCCATCATCACAGTGCCACGGGGCAACTCTTCAAAAATGACATCGGCATCGAACTTAGGCAGGAAGAGCATGCTGGCGCCCGCCATCAAAGTGACGTTGCAGGCGACGAATAAGCCGTGGGTGTGGAAGATCGGCAGCGCATGAATCAGCCGGTCATCAGCGCTGAAGTGCCACGCTTTGGCCAGGGTCTTGGCGTTAGAGGCGAGGTTTTTGTGCGTTAGCATGGCGCCTTTGGAGCGCCCAGTGGTGCCTGAGGTATAGAGAATCGCGGCCAGGTCGCGTTCGCCAAGTGCCACGATGTCTTCTCTTGGTACTGCCGCTTGGGCGGTTTCCATCAGGCTACCATCGGCGGCGCTGCCCAGGGTGACCACCGCCGGACAGCCGGTTTCAGCAGCAAGCGACAGTGCTTGCTCTTCTATCTTGGGGCGACAAACGAACAGCGCGGGCTCGGCGTCATTTAAAAAGTAGCGAATCTCATCGCCGGTATAGCCCGTATTGAGGGGCAAATAGACGCCGCCGATGCGCAGGCAGGCCAGGTAAAGCAGTATCGCCTCAGGACTTTTATCCACCTGCACGGCAACGCGGTCGCCTTGCTTAACGCCTAGCTCGGTTAGTGCGCCGGCAAGCTGCGCACTGATGGTCAGCGCATCGGCGTAGCGATAGCGGCGGCCATCGCGGGTAGTAATAAAATCGGCCTCTGCGCGCTCGCGCATTTTGGCAGCAAAGGTTTCAAATAGGTTGTGGCTCATTTGGTGGTCTCTCCTTTGGCCAGCTTGCGAGCGCGTTTGGCGAGGTCGCGCACCTCATTCGAGCAAGCAACGGTCGCCTTGGCGGTATAGTTTTCGTGATTGCGCTCGATATCGTCCAACACATACAGGTAGTTAACCATCAGTCCAGCGGCTTGTTTAAAGCCTTTCTCGGAGATATCGCCCAACCAATTAATACGGTGGAGTTCAGCGCCGTTGCCGAGGTGAAAGCGGGCCACCGGGTTGAGCGGCAGGCCGTGGCGGTTCTTCTCTTCGACCAAGTAACGGGCGGCCAGTGGGCGAATCGCGGCTTTAAGCTGCTCTTCAAGCGCTTTGTCCTGATGCCATTCTGGGGTTTCAAGCCCTTTGAGTGATTTACGCAGCGACGAGGGAAGCTGCTCATCCTCACGCTGCTCCTGCAGCCACTGGGCGAAGCCAGGTACCGGCGAGAGGGTGACGAAGTATTTAAGCTGCGGCAGCTCCTGGGAGAGCTCTTGCACCACCTGCTTGATCAAAAAATTACCGAAGGAGATGCCGCGCAGGCCGGTCTGGCAGTTGCTAATGCCGAAGAACGCCGCTGTATCGGCATCTTCGGGGTCGTCGATACCTTTTTTGCTATAGCTGCTTTCGCCAGAGAGGATGGGCTGAATACGGCTTGGCAGCCCCTTATGCAGGGCCACTTCCACAAAGATCAGCGGCTCGTCGCCAATCGCCGGGTGGAAAAAGGCAAAGCAGCGGCGATCGCGGGCATCCAGGCGTCGGCGCAGATCATCCCAATCCTGAATTTCGTGTACCGCTTCGTAGCGGATGATCTTCTCTAGAATCGACGCGGGGGTGTTCCAATCAATGCGCTTGAGCATCAAAAAGCCGCGATTAAACCAGGAGCCGAACAGATGGGCGAAATCGTCGTCGATAGGCGCTAATTCCGGCTGTTCGCGTAGTAGCCCCAGCAGGTCTTCACGCATTTTAACCAGCTCATAGGTGCCGTCGCTGGCCAGGTTTAAACGCCGGAAAAGCTCTTGTCGCCGGGGCTCGCAGGCTTCAAACAGGCGCTGTAGCGATTGGTTGTCGCGCACCTCTTGATAGGCCAGATAGGCCGCGTCGATGGGGCCGGGCTCGGCCGCAAAGTCAGCCGTTAGGCGGGCAAAAAAGCTGCTTTTTTCAGCTGCCGAAAGGCGCTGATAAATCGCCAAAGCACGGCTTGCCAGAGCGATGCTGGAGGCTTCGCCATCGCTTTCCAACAGCTTGTGGCAGGCGTTAACCAACTGCCCATGGTCGGGCGTTAAAGTCTCGGGATGGCGGCGCCGCAACAGTGCATCGCGCTGAGTGATGTTGTTGAACAGCTCCTGCAAAAACAGCATGTTCATGGTCGAACTCCTTAACCCATGATCAAGTTAGGTAGCCAAAGCGCGATGCCTGGGAAGAGACACAGCAGCAAGATACCCAGCACCATACATAGCGCGTAGGGCAAGCTTCCCATCAGAATGTCGCGCAGCGAAATATCCGGTGCGATACCTTTAATAATGAACAAATTGAGACCCACTGGCGGTGTGATCAGACCGATCTCCAGGTTGATGGTCAAAATCACCGCAAACCAGTAGGGGTCGAAATTCGCCGCCAGGATGATGGGTAACAGAATGGGCGCGGTCATCACGATCACGGCCACGGGGGGCAGGAAGAAACCCGCCACCAGCAGAAAGAGGTTAATCACCCCCATCAGCGCCCAGCGGTTGATCTCCAGATCAGCAATCGCAGCGGCGACGGTTTGGGTGATAAACATCGAGGAGAGTGCGTAGGCGAACACTTCGGCGGTGGCGATCACTAGCATGATCATCACGCTTTCGCGTAGCGAGTCGCGCATAATCAGCTTGATCGGGCCCAACTGCCACATGCGGTAGATCAGAATAGCCAGCGCCAAACACAGAAATGCACCCACCCCCGCCGCCTCTGAAGGTGTTGCCACCCCGCCATACAGGGCAAACAGGATACCCGCGACCACGCCCAGGAAAGGCAGAACACGCACTAGCGCTTTCAGGTTGGTATCAACATTCTGCTTAACGTTCTGCTTTAGCCGTTCGACGGACTCCGCCATCGGGTTGTTATAGCCACCGGCCATCTTGCAGGCGATCATCGTCCAGATCATAAACAGGCCCGCAAGCATAAAGCCTGGCACCACCCCGGCAATAAACAGTCGACCAATAGAGGTTTCGGTGGAGATGCCGTAGATAATCATGGTGACCGACGGCGGAATCAGGATGCCCAGGGTGCCACCCGCGGCAATACAGCCCGCCGCCACGCCATCTGGGTAGCCGCGCATGCGCATTTCGGGAATGCCCATTTTACCAATTGCCGCACAGGTGGCTGGTGACGATCCCGAGAGTGCAGCAAAGATAGAGCAGGCGCCGATATTGGAAACCGCCAAGCCGCCGGGCAGCTTGCCCATCCATAGATCCAGCGAGCGATACAGATCGCGCCCGGTGGGGGAAGAGGCCACCGCGGCGCCCATCAGAATAAACATCGGAATGGCGACAAAACCAAACTCGGCGATGCGGTCAAAAAAGGTTTCCCCGAAGTAGGTGAGCTCAGCAAGACCACGGTCGTAGATCAGCGCCAGCAGCGATACACCGCCCAGGGCGAAAGCGATAGGGGTGCCAATGGCCATCAGCGCAATCAGCGCGATGGCGACAATAATGCCTAAGGTAATGGGATCCATGCTTAGCTCTCCCCACGCAGAATTTCAGCTACATATTGCAGCGACAGCAGGGTGGCGCCGACGGCCATGGGCAGCAGGGCGGGCCACAGCGGTGGATTCCAGACGGAACCCGTCGTCCACTCACCGTGAAGTGCCTCAAAAACATAGACCCAGCTGGCATACGCCAGGGCGGCACAGAAACCTAATCCAAACAGCGAAGCGATCAAACGCATGATGGTGCGGGTAATACCACCCAGCGCATCGGGCACAATAGTGATAGCCACGTGCCCGCCGGTCATCAGTACATAAGGGCTACCCATCAACATTGCCGCCGTTACTGAAAAGATGGTGAATTCGGTCTGCCAACTGGTGCTCATTCCAAGCAAGTAACGAATAAATACCATCTGGCAAATCACTAATACGCCAGCGATAAACATGGCGCAGGCTAAATAGGCGGAAAGCCGCGAAAGCTTATCCATGACGCGAATGTAGCCGCCGATGATGCCCCCACGCGCCAGGGCATTGTGAGTCGTTGCAGGTGCCATATTTCCCTCGTCAAGCTGGTTATTTCGCCAAGCTAAGCAAGCATCAGTTGAAAACGGCCACCCCGAAGGGCAGCCGAGCCGTTAGGCATTCATGGGTTGCTTACTCGACGGCCAGCGCTGCATCGATAATGGCCTGGCCATTGGGAACATTGTCGGCAAAGTTTTTGTAAGAGGTTTCCTTGGCAATAGCGAGCCAGGCGTTGTAGTCGTCTTCGCTCATGCTGACCACCTCGACGCCGTTCTCCTCGTATAGATCGACCATTTCCTGATCAATGGCGGCGGCCTCTTCAGCAAAGAAGGCTTCTGCGGCTTCACCGGCTTCTATCAGCGCCGCCTGCTGTTCCTCGTTAAGCTCTTGCCATACCTGCTCAGAAATAAGAATGGGTTCGTACATGTACCAGAGCGCGAAGTCACCCGGTTCGGTCAAGCATTCAACCTGTTCATAAAGCCGGAAAGAGATAAACGACATCGACGAGGTATTGGCGGCATCCAACACTCCGGTTTGCATGGCGGTATACACCTCGGAAGAGGGCATGGAGGCAATGGAGGCGCCAGCGGCCTCAAGCATTTGTTCAAACGCAGGTCCGGCAGCACGGAAATTTTGGCCCTCGACGGTATCCGGGGAGGTAACGCACTGTTCGCTAGATGCAAAGCCACCGGATAACCAGGCATCTGCAAGTACTCGAGCGCCGCCTTCGCGAATGACTTCTTTAATCATGTCCATATATTCAGAGTCATTCAGGCGTTGGGCATGTGCCTGATTACGCACTAAGCCCGGCATCAACGTAGCCGAAAATTCCGGATGCCGACCACTAGCGTAGTCCAGCGGTAGAGAGGTGATATCGAGGCGACCACGAGCGATAGCGCCCCACTGTTCACGCGCTTTGAACAGCGATTGGCCCGGATAAACTTCTATGGTCAGCCCTACATCCGCATCGGCTACTTTGCGGGCCATCATTTGCACCATTTCGTCGCGAACGTCTCCCTGCCCCCCGGGGAATTGATGCGACGCGCGTAGCACGGTATCGGCTGAGGCGTGGGAAGCGGCAATGGCGAGACCGAGAGCGGCAGCAGTTGAGATCAAATAGCGTTGCATGAGGCGTCTCCAACAGTTGTTGTTGTGTGTTTGGATGGGCTATATGTATCTATCAGTCGAGCTGATATATATATCAATAGGCGCTATGTATGCTAATGTCAACTGTATGACAGCATTAAAACGGCTAAGAAGAGCCGCGATCCAAGGAGGTAAAAGATGACCGGCACCAAGCGATCCAATGCTCAACGATTAAGAGATTCTCTTGAGGATGACATCATCAATGGCCGCCGTTTACCGGGAGAGCGCCTGGATCCAGAGGCCTTGGGGCGCGAGTTTCAGGTTTCGCGAACGCCTGTGCGCGAAGCCTTTCAACAGTTGGTCGCCAGCGGCTTGGTCACCGTTTCCCCGAAGAAGGGCACCTTCGTTGCGAAAGTGGGGATTGATCAACTGATCGAGATGTTCGAGGTGATGGCGGAGCTTGAAGGCATGTGCGGCCGCCTGGCGGCACGCCGGATTACCGAACCAGAGCTGGCCGCGTTACGCGAAGCGCATCAGCGCTGCGAAGCAGCGGCCCTAGCCGGCGACAGCGACGAGTATTACTACGAAAACGAAGGCTTTCACGACTGTATCTACACCGCTAGCCACAACACTTTTTTGGCCAGCGAAGCGCGCCAACTTAAACAACGTTTAAAGCCTTACCGACGCCTGCAGCTCCAGGTGCGCCAGCGGGTCAATAATTCCCTCAGCGAGCACCAAACTATCGTCGAGGCTATTGAGCGGGGTGACTCTGGGGCGGCCCAGCAAGCACTGAGCGACCATGTATTGATTCAAGGCGAGCGCTTTAGCGATTTCGTTTCCAGCGTACGCAGGATGGAGTCACCGTTAGAGAGAACGGGCTGATTTATCTTATAGCTTATTGATTGGTATGCCTGTATCGGTTGGGTCGCGGTTGTCTTCACAGAACATAGTTTTTCACAAAGGTTTTTTGAGAAAAGCTATTCAGAAAAACAGGGCGGCAAACGATATTTCCAACTGGGCAAGATTGATTGGTAGGCTTGACCAAGTTGCAATAGCGCTAGCTCGGCTCGATGGGGTGCGATTACCTGAATGCCCATCGGTAGGTCGTTATCATTAAAGCCCGCAGGTACGTTTAATACAGGGCAGCCTGAGAGAGAGCCAGGTATGACAATTTGCATCCACCGGTGATAGGTATCCATTGGTTTGCCTGCAATTTCGCTTGGCCACTGGGTTGTCACAGGAAAGGGGAAGCACTGCGCGCTGGGCAGCATGACATAGTCGTAATGCAAGAACAGTTTATTTAGCTCTGTATACCACTGGCTGCGCGTCACATTGGCTTTATGGACATCCAGTGCAGACAAGGCAAGCCCTTGTTCTATTTCCCACTGCGCTTCTGGTTTCAATAAACGCCGCTTTTCAGGGGCTTGATAAGTGTCTACCAAGTTACCGGAAATAGCCCATTGCCGCAGTGTCAGCCAGCTTTCCCAAAGTGATTCCATCGACATCGGCATATCAGGTTGCTCAATGGTGCAGCCAATCTGTTCAAACTGTTTAACTGCGTTTTCGCATAGCTCAAGTACGCCGGGTTCGAGGGGCAATTCTCCCTGCCAATCGCCAAGCCATGCAATGCGTTTACCATGCTGGCAAGCGTTCAAAGAGCCAGAAAGGTTGGTTAAGGAGTCGGTTATAGAGAGTGGAACACGTGGGTCGTGACCAGATTGCGTGACCAGTAGACCTCGAAGGTCTTCGATATTTCTGGCCATAGGGCCTTCGGTGCTCAACTGATGCCCAAAAAGATCGGGTGCTGATACTGAAGGAATGCGCCCAAATGTAGGTCTAAGACCGTATAAATTTTGATAAGCAGCCGGGTTACGTAAAGAGCCCATCATATCGCTACCGTCGGCGACCGGTAGCATGCGAAGTGCCAGGGCTACCGCGGCTCCGCCGCTTGAGCCACCGGCTGTTAGATGTGGGTGATAGGCATTGCGCGTCGCACCGAAAACAGTGTTGAAGGTTTGGGAGCCCAAGCCGAATTCAGGGGTATTGGTTTTTCCTATGATAATGGCGCCGTCGCGCTTAATCCGTGACACCATAATCGTATCAGTGTCAGGTATTTGGTTGGCCATAAGGGGAGAGCCAAGCGTCGTCCTTATACCTGCTGTAGAAGATAAATCCTTGATGGCTTGGGGAATCCCGTGTAACCAACCACGAGATTGCCCTTTAGCAAGTTCCCTATCTAATTGCGTGGCTTCAGCAAGCAAATCATCAGTGTCGCGCAATGAGACAATCGCGTTAACAATAGGATTGAGTAGTGAAATATGGGCGAGATAATCCGCGATTACCTCTTTGCAACTAATATCACGTGAGTGAATCGCATTCGATAGTTCTATCGCATTCATCCCAACGGTAGGAGGCATGCTATAGGCCTTGGGCCAAGGAAGAGGTTCGGGTAGTGAAAGCGGGGAAGGTGAAAGTATATTCATCGGTGAGAAATATCCATTTTTTGCTAAGTTATATACTTCATAAGCTATAATGGATATTTAAGGGGCTGGCAAGCTGTAAGCTGTCATGGTGGCCCCGTTAGATAAACCAGGCTGATGAATACTCTTCGGATAGCGTATCTAGCGAAATGTCCATATCGGTGGGGTAATGGTCCTTGCCGACATAGGGTGCAGCGCTGACACTCTCTCTAATGCTTCGATTCCCCGTTAGCGGAGAGAGACTGTGACTCGCCATGTTGCTCTATTTGCCTACCCCGACTGCCAACTACTGGATGTCAGCGGCCCCTGGCAGGTGTTTGCCAGCGCCAATGCGCTAAGCCCCCAGCCGTTGTATCAGTTGACCCTGGTCGCCGATGCCGTCGGCCCGGTTGTCACCAACGGCGGCCTAGCCGTACATGCTACGCACACCTACCATCAACTGACTCATTTACTGCCCCTGGATACGCTGTTGGTGGCGGGTGGCAGTGGCGTGATGCAGCAGCGTGAAATAGCCGCAGTAACGCGGGTGCTTTGTGAGGTCGCCCCAGAGGTGAGGAGGCTCGGCTCTATCTGCTCCGGGGCATTTTTGTTAGCCGCTGCAGGGTTGCTGGATGGCTGCCGCGTTACCACTCACTGGCGCCATGCACCTCAACTGGCGGATGAGTACCCCGCGCTTAGTGTCGAGCCCGATGCGCTCTATATCGAAAGCAACGGTCGCTACTCCAGCGCCGGTGTAACGGCGGGGATTGATTTGGCGCTTTCGCTGGTAGAGGCAGATCACGGTGCTGATCTAGCTGGTCGAGTGGCCCGTGAGCTAGTGGTGTTTTTGCAGCGCCCTGGTGGGCAGTCGCAGTTCAGCGAGATACTGCGACACCAACAAGAGGCGGGGCCGCTGCGCCGCTTGCTGGATCAGCTCCACGCCGACCCCAGCGTAGATCACGGGCTTGAGAGCATGGCCGACCTGATGGCGGTCTCCCCGCGCCATTTAACCCGGTTATTTAGGCGCTACTTAAATACCACCCCCGGCGCTTACCTGACCCAACTACGTCTTGAACAAGCGCGCTTGGCGCTGCTTAACGGGCGCGAAAACGTATCCCTCGAGCGCCTGGCGCAACGCTGGCGGCTGGGCGGCGCAGAACAACTGCGCCGCCAGTTTCAGCGTTACTACGGCGTATCACCCTCGGTATATCGCCAGCGCTTTGCGTCTTCCCATACAGATGATTCTATTCAGGAGAGCGTTTCATGCCTTTAACCGTCACCCTATTGTCGCTCTGCCAAGCGCTACTGGTTACCGGTAATGTCTTACTGATTGCCGTTTCGCCGCTGATTGGGGCGTCTTTGGCGCCAAGTGCGTCCTGGTCGACCGCGCCGGTCGCCACCCAGTGGCTGGGGCTGATGTGTGCCACCATTCCCGCCTCGTTAATTATGGCCAGGCTGGGCCGGAAGCGCGGCTTTATACTGGGCAACCTTGTGGGACTGGTGGGCGCACTGCTCGCCGTGCAGGCGCTGATCGGCGAGCGCTTTGGGCTGTTCTTGCTGGCAACCTGGCTGATTGGTATCGGCATTGGCTTTGGTCAGCTCTATCGCTTTGCCGCGGTGGAAGCTGCCCCTACGCCGATGCGTGACCGGGCGATTGGTTTGGTGATGGGGGGCGGTGTGCTGGCTGCATTTGCCGGGCCGTGGTTGGCCAGAGTGAGCCGTGAGCTGGGGGAGGTGCCGTTTCTGGGCAGCTTTGTGGGCTTGGCAGCGCTCTACGCACTGGCGTTAGTGGTGCTGATGCTGACGCAACTACCGCCTGCTTCCCGCACCCACGGCGAAGGCAATGCACTGTCGCTGGGTAAGATACTCCGCCAGCCTGGATTTATTGTGGCGGTGAGCGCGGCGATGATCGGATACGGCGTGATGAATCTGGCCATGACCGCCACGCCGCTCGCCATGGCGGGGGCTGGACACCACTTTAACCATGTTTCAATGACCATTCAGTGGCACGTGGTAGCGATGTTTTTACCCTCGTTCTTTACTGGCCATTTGGCCACCCGCTTCGGCGCTAAGCAAGTCATTGTGGCCGGCTGCCTGCTGCTGGTGGCAAGTGCCTTGGTCGCTCAGTTGGGTATCAGTTTAGCCGGTTTCAACGTGGCGCTGATTTTGCTGGGCTTGGGCTGGAATTTTACCTTTCTGCCCGCTACCGGGCTGCTCACTGAGAGCTACCGCCCGGTGGATAAAGCGCGCACCCAGGCCGCCAACGAGTTTTTAGTCTTTGGCACCGCCGCTATCACTGCGTTGCTCGCTGGGCCCTTGGTCAGCGGCTTAGGCTGGGCGACACTTAATCTACTGTTGATCCCTATCTCGCTGGTGCCCTTGGCGGTGCTGGTGTGGCAGCACCGAACCAAGCTGGCAAACGCTTAAAAATCCCCCGGCGCGCACTGCAGGCAAGTAAGCCCGAGCGCGCGCCACTGGGCGACCACGGCATCACGGTCATCCAGCACCAGCCAAGGCGTAAAGCCGTCGCTGCGCATTTGATTGAGTAGCGCGGCTTTCACCTCTTCATCATCTATATGGTCATCGCCCTCAGGGCGCAGGTACATGGCATCAAAGGGGATAGTGTGGCGCTCTAGCCAGCGCTGGGTATGCTCACGATGGCTATCCGGGCGGCCGCTGCAAATCACGATCTGCTGGCCTTGGGCCTTCAGTATCTTGACCAGCTTGGCCACCGCTTCGATCACCGGCGCTTCGGCCATATGGGCAAAGAAGGGCTCCCACTGTTTTTGGCTGCCCAGCACCCAGTCACTGACCTGGTGGGGGTGAAACTCGGCTAAGGTGCCGTCAACATCAACAATTACTGCGGACATGCAAAACTCCCTAAACTGGAAAGGGTGACTAGACGTGAATGAGCAGATAAACGCTGGGCAGTGCAGAGGCGCTCGCCTAGTAGTCCATGCCAGGCATTCAATTCGTTATTGGCAAGCTGGGTAAATAGCGGCACCACTTGAGTGGCGCCCAACTGATCGGCAAGCGCCACCAGGTGCGACGCGCGTAGGTGAACATTCCAGCGCTGCCAACTGATTTGGCCTGCCGCTAGCTCGGCGCGGCGATCAGGAGTCAGATAGCCGGTGTGGAGCAGGTGGTGGTCGGGCCACTGTTTCGGCGTATCGCTGCGATCGCACATCAACATAAGGGTTGGCGGGCAAGCGTTTTGCCGCGCTAAAAGCGAGCGAATCGAGTGGTCGAGCCCAGGCCGACGCAGCGTTGCAGGCAGTGCCAATAGCGCGGCCAGGTTGTCGCGAATCACCGGGTCGATGGCGAGCGTTAACTGCCGCTGGTCAGCTTCTTCCGCCAGCCATAGTGCCATTTCCAGGGCACGGCCGGTTTCCGGCACTGGAAATGCCAGCGGCTGATAAAGATGCTCACTAATGGCCTGTACACAATGTGCTTGGGGTTGGTCGTAGCTGCCGTAGGAGGCATCCAGTAGCGCAATAGCCGCTTTCGGCGGAGTATCAAAAGGAAACAGTCGCGACTCAAAACAGGCGTCGCCGCTATAGTAAACACCGCCCCCTACCGCTAAATGTAGCCACACACCGCCTAGCGAGTGCCCCGCTTGGCCGGTAGTAACGGTGATGCCTTCCAACTCTAGCGTGCCGCGTTCGGGCAGTGGGTGCCAGGGGCGGTTGTGAGGCAAGGCCTTGGCTACCAGCGGTGTGCAATAAAGTGGCACGTTCTCCGCTAGCTCGGCCACGCCGCCGATATGGTCGATATGGTCATGGCTGATCAGTACGGCATCCACATCCAGGTTGTTCGCCCAAGTAATGGTGTCATCCGAGTGGAGTGCACCGCCTGCATCTAGCAGTAGGCGTTTTCCCTGGGCTTCTACCACTATCGCAGCAGGCCCTTTGGCGCCTAAACCACTGAGAATCTCGATATTGACACTCATTGGTCGGGCTCCAGGCACCAGCCCTGCTGAAGGTCGACGGCAACCTGGCTACCCAGGTCAGGTGCGGTGTGGTGGTAGGCCAGCAGTGTTTCCCCGCTGGGCAGGCGCAGTGTGAGCTCATAGCGCTCGCCGCGGAAAATCACGCTTTCCACCTGTGCGGCAAGCTGGTTATGAGTGGGAGCTGCGGAGGATGCGAGTGCCGCGCTGATCTGAATATGTTCCGGGCGCACCAGCACGCTTTGGGTTCGTTCGGACTCGATGGCGTTCAGCCCGCGCATTAGGGCCGCGTTCTCAAGGCGCTTCCCAGGGTGACCGGCGGCGACCTTTAATTGGCTGCCCTGGCCGATAAAGCCCGCTACCCAGGCGGTTCTCGGCTGCCTGTAAAGGGTTTCAGGGGCGCCCCATTGAACCAGCCTGCCCGCTTTCATCACGGCGATTTTGTCCGCCAGCGCCATGGCTTCGGTTTGGTCGTGGGTGACATAGACCAGCGTGGCGCCAGTGCGCTGGTGAAAATCGCGGAAGCTGTGCTCCATGGTGGCGCGCAGGTGCCGATCAAGGTTGGCCAGCGGCTCATCCAGCAGCACCACCGAAGGGTCGCTGACCAGGCAGCGCGCGAGAGCGACGCGTTGGCGCTGGCCTCCACTGAGGGCCTGGGGCATGCGATCGGCGTAGGCATCGAGCTCCACCAGGGCCAGGGCCTGTTGCACCCTGTGGTGATACGCCGCCCCTCGCAGGCCGCGTAGCTTGACTGGGTAGCCGACGTTGTCAGCCACGCTCATATGCGGCCATAGCGCATAGGATTGGAACACCATGGCCATATTGCGCTGTTCAGGCGGCACATGGGTATCGGCGCTGGCCAGGGTGCGATTGGCTAATTGAATCGTACCGTCGTTGATCGTTTCAAAGCCTGCCAGCATGCGTAGCATGGTGGTTTTGCCACAGCCGCTGGGGCCGAGCAGGGCGACAAACTCGCCTGGATTGATCGTCAGCGACAGCGCATCAACGGCCGTCTGCTCGCCAAAGCGCTTGGTGACACGGTCGATCGTTAGCCCTGCTGTGTTTAACCCTGATGTGTCTAGCTCTGCCATGGAATGACTCCTTTGGGTAAACGCGGCGCCAGTAAACTGAGTGTCAGCATCAGCGAGGCGACCATGATTACCACCAGCACTGACACCGCAGAGGCCAGCACGCTTTCGCCGCCTTCGTCGAGGTTGAAAATCAATACGCCGAGGGTTTCGTTACCGGCGCTCCATAGCAGGGCTGACACGGTCAGTTCGTTGACCGCCAGCAGAAACACCAGCAGGCCGCCTGCGAACAGCGCGGGCGCGACCAGGGGTAAAATAATGCTGCCCAGGCGCCGCCAGGGGCCTGCACCCGCGAGCTGTGCCGCCTCTTCAAGCGAAGGATCCAACTGCGCCAGGCTGGCGGCGACGGGCTTAACGCAGACCACCAGAAAGCGCGCCAGGTAAGCGATAAAAATCAGCCCCAGGGTGCCGTAGAGCGCCACATTGATAATCGGCAGCGGGCGAACAAATAGCAGGATGCAGGCAATGGCCAATACCACGCCGGGAAGCGCATAAGGAATCTCAATGGCACTGAGTACCACACCCCGCCAACGCTCCGGCAGGCGCTGTAGCCGGTAAGCCAATGGCAGACTGAGCAGCATCAGCACCACAGCCGCGCTGCCCGCCAGCCACAGACTGTTGTTCACCGCTCGCCATGTGGCGCCTTGGCGACCCACCACTTCGGCGTAAGCGTTCAGGGTGGCGGTCTCGGCGTTTAATGGCACGCCCATGGCGGGTACCAGCGAGCTGATGATCAGGGCAAGCAGCGGCGCGACCAGAATAATCAGTAAGATCCCGACGAGCGTGGCGGTCACCAGCGAGCGCCAACTTCCCAGGGTGAAATCATGGGAGCGCCCACTATGGCCGCCCAGCCCGAAGCGGCTGCGATTCATCAATTGCTGCTGCAACGCCACCCCGGCCAATGCCAGTAAACCAATCAGCAAGGAGAGCGCAGCCATCTCTGCCAACACCCCGGTGCCAAAGTTGGCCATACGCTGGTAGATCAGTGTGGGCAGCACGTAATAGCCTGCGGGAATACCCAGCATGGCGGGGATGCCGAAGTTGCCGAGACTTGAGATAAACGCCATCGCGCCCCCGGCGATCAAGCCGCTACGGGTCACGGGTAGAATAATATGACCCCACACTTGGGTTTGTTTGGCGCCGCTAATGCGAGCAGCTTCAATAAGCTCCCGAGGCAGCGAAAGCAGGCTGGTGCGCAGGGCCAGAAACACCAGCGGGGCGCTCTGGATGCCCAGCAGTAAAGCGATTCCTTCAGCGGAGTAGAGCGGCTGCGGGCTGCCCAGTGGGGGCGCCAAGCCTATGCTTTTCAGTAGCGGGCTGGCCGGACCAAAGAGCTGCAGCCAGCTCAAGGCGGTAACCTGGGGCGGAATCATCATTGGCAGCATAAAGCAGAACACCAGCCACGATTTTCCGCGCACATTGGTGAGCGTGATGGCAAAGGCGAACAGGCTACCCAGGATCAGGGCGATCAGCATGCCGAGCCCCGATGTATACAGGCTATGCCAGAGTGCTCGCCAAGTGCTGGCACTGCTGAGCACCTGCCACAGCGGTGACTGGCGGCCCTGAGCAAGATCGCTCAACGCCTCCATCAGCAGACGCAGGCTGGGTGCCAGGCTCAGCAGTACAATGGCGATCAGCAGGCTTGAAAGCAGCCAGCGGTGCTGGCTGCCGGTCTTGTTGTCAAAGATGAGAGCGGACGTCATGATTACCCGCCGAAGAGGTCACTAAAACGCTGTTTAAGCTCTTCTTCCTGCGCCAATGCCTGCTCGGTATCAACCGGCATCAGGGTAATGCTATTGCGCTCGGGGAAGCCTTCCGGTGGGGTAACGTCGTTGTGAGCAGGCAGATAGCCTTGCTGGCTGACCAACTCCTGGCCCTGCTGGGAAAGCACAAAATCAACAAACTTTTGCGCGGCCTCGACATTCTCTGCACCTTGCATAATGGCGACCGGCTCGGTCACCGCGCTTACGCCCTCTTCCGGGAACACGAATTCGACCGGCGAGCCTTTGGCGGCTTCACGAATTGGCAGGAAATCCACCACGATGCCGTAGGGCTTGGTGCCCGCGGCCACGGCGTTAAATACGCCCCCATTGCCGCCCTGGGCTTCGGTGCGGTTTTCATGAAGCGCTTCGTAATACGCCATGCCAAGGTCCGGGTTGGCAGTGATCGCCGCCATATGGATCAGTGCCGCGCCGGAGTAAAGCGGACTAGGCATGGTGACCAACCCTTCGTAGTCAGGCCCCAGCAGGTCTTGCCAACTTTGCGGCTGATGCTCGGCGCCGGTGTTATAGACAATCCCGGTGGTGATCAGCTTGGTGCCGTAGTAGTAGCCTTCTGGGTCATACAGATCGGCGTCATAGGCTTGGCGCTCATCGCTTAGGTAAGGTTGTAAATGACCCTCTTGCTTGAGTGATTCCATGGTCATGCTGTCGGCAATCAGCAGCACGTCGGGGTTGCTCACCCCGGCTGAAAGCTCCGAGCGCAGCCGGGTCATCAAGCGCGTGGTACCGTCGCGTACCCACTCCACTTCAATGTCGGGGTAGGCCGCTTCAAAGGCGTCAACTGTTTGCTGTGCATCGCTATTGGGCTGGCTGGTGTAGAGCGTTAGCGTTTCGTTCGCCGCTACCTGAGCCGAAAGGGAAAAGCTGGCTACCGCGATGGCAGTAGTAAGGGCAGATGTCGGAATAGATAACAGGGGGCGCTTCAACATGGGTAAACCTCCAGTGAGTGAACCCCACCTAAGCTACTGTCATCTGCTTACAACAAAGTGACACTATGCTTTCGTTCAACATTTTGTGGCTTTCGTTTGCTGCACTTTTTGCTTTCGTTGTGCCTAGAGGGGTTATGCGCCAGTTCGAACGTCGACAACAGCTGTTACAGCGAATCCACTCACAAGGGCGCCAGTCGGTAGACAGCCTGGCAGGCGAGTTTGGGGTTTCTGTGCAAACCCTGCGTGGGGATATTCGCCACCTAGCCGATAAAGGCCTGGTGCTGCGCCGCCAAGGGGAGGTGCTGCCGTTTCCCGAGCAGGAAAATATCGGCTACGACCAGCGTCAGATCGTTAACGTGGCGGGTAAACGGCAGATCGCGGCGCGGGCAGCGAGCTTGGTACAGGATCATCAAGCACTGTTCTTAGGCACGGGCACCACGGTTGAGCAGTTGGCCGATGCGCTGAGTGATAAGCAAGGCCTGCATATCATGACCAATAACCTGCATGCGCTGATTAAGCTGTGCCAGTTGAAGTGTGAGTTAGTAGTAGCCGGTGGGCGAGTGCGTCGTCGCGACCAGGATGTGATTGGCGGCGATGCCTGGCGCTTTTTTCAACGCTACCGTGCCGATGTGGGGATTGTGTCGGTGGGGGGAATGGATAGCCATGGCCAGCTTTATGACTACAACGACGACGAAGTGATGGCCCGTGAGGCGCTGTTGGCCCATGCCGGTTATCGCGTGTTAGTGCTGGATAAAACCAAGTTCGACCTGCCACTACGCTGCGCCGCGGGTCAACTGGGTGATTATGATGCCGTAGTGACCGATGTACCGCTGCCAGACAAACTACGCAGCCCCTTGGCTGCCCAAGGCGTTCGGTTTTTGGGCTAACGGTGCACGCTTCTCGTTACTGCTATGCTGATAGATTGCTAGTGCCGAAGCGAGGAGTGCGATTATGGCAGGTGGATGGGCAAAAGATGGCGCCGAACAAGAGCAGATGGAAAGCACGCTAGAGGATGCGGTGCAGCGTGCGCGTAGCCAGTTGCCCCGCGGCGAAAGTCTTGAGGTTTGCGAAGAGTGTGGCAATCCCATTCCTGAACCGCGCCGTAAAGCGATTCCGGGCGTTAGACTGTGTGTGGTGTGTCAGGGTGAATTGGACAAAAAGCAGTCGGCCTATAGTGGCTACAACCGTCGTGGTAGTAAAGATAGCCAACTGCGTTGAACGGGCTTGTGTCTAAGCGTCCTGGTCGGTGTCCGGCAACTGCTTAAAATAGACATAGCGGTGAAGGCGAATCGCTGGGCGAATCAGCAGTTGGATGCTACCTATCACAAACAGCCACACGCCGACAGTTTGAACCGCACCCTGGTAAAAAAAGCAGACACTGCCGATCGTAAACCAAATGCCCAGCATAAAGTCGTTGATCATGCTAAGCACCTCATAGCGTTGGTGCACAACGAGTTCGCGATGCCCAATGATGAAAGTCCAGTCGTTAGTCACCGGATCCTGTTGGCGCTGCATCATTAGTCTCCTGGTTGAATGTTCAATTAATGAAAATTGGGATGAGTTTCGTTTAACATGTGTACCAATATTCATTTTAACTAAACGCTATTGTGGCACACTATCGTCGTACTCAAAGGTAGTATTAGGCTTCTGATGTTCATTGATGATACATGAAAGCCACAAGTAACCGGGTGAGGCATTGAGGGCGAGTAATGATCAATGACACGCTGCTGACAGCGGTGGAAGATGAGTTGCGTAGAGGGCCTTGGCGGTTACGTTTTGCTGATGAAGTGGAAGCAAGGTTTGAAGAAGATACTCAGCGCCAACGTAGCCGTAGCATGGTCATGGCAGGGTTGATATCGGCGATCATCTACTGCTTGTTTTTGATCAACGACCACAGCTTTCGACCGGATACTTTCACCACCGCGCTGGCGTTAAGGGTGGGGGTAATGCTGCCTTTTGGTATGCCAATTCTGTGGTGGGTTTACCGTGGCGTGTCTCCAGCCCAACGTGAAACGTTAATGGCGAGTACGGTGATCGTTGCTACGGTGATTTCATGTTTGATTTTGGTGGAATCCACCGTTCCTTACTCTTACCTGGATGTTTTCTCTTTCGGCCTTATTTTGCTGGTGGGTAATATTGTTTACTCACTGCGGTTTAACTATGCCTGCGTCTCATCTGCCATTTGTATATTTATAATACTGCTTTTTGTTCTATCTTATGACCCCATGCCGCCAGAGGCGAAGCGGCTAGCAATATTTACTATTATCGCTCAGACGCTGTTTACGTTAGTGGCCAACTATCGTTTCGAGCAGAGCGAGCGAACCTCCTACTTGCATGTATTGAAAGAAAAGCTCCGCGCTGGCTATTACTTAAAAGATAACCAGGAACTGTCGCGCATGTCGGTGACTGATCCTTTAACCAATCTTGCCAACCGGCGCCAGTTCGATACGGTTTTTCCTGTGCGCTGGCAGGAGGCTACCGATAAAGGCCTTTGTTTAGGGCTGATGGTGATCGATATCGACCATTTCAAAGCTTACAACGACTACTATGGGCATCCTCAGGGTGACGAGTGCTTGCGCCAAGTCGCTACTGCCATGCAGGCCAATAGCCGTGATGCCGATTTAGTGGTGCGTTTTGGCGGTGAAGAGTTTGTAGTGCTAATAGCCAATGCATCGCCTGAGGCGGCAAAACCGGCGGCCGAGCGTATCCGGTGCAACGTGGAGGCCTTGGAAATTCCTAATCACGGTGTCTCGGCGCAAAGCGTTGTTACCGTTAGCGTTGGCGTTGCAGTACTCTACCCGAAAGTTAGCCTTGCCCCAGCCGAACTATTATCCCAGGCAGATGACGCGCTTTATGAAGCCAAGCGGCAAGGCCGCAACCGTGTATGGGTGGCTAGTGCGATTGATTCATCATCTGGCGATAATGCTATTGATGGCTTAAGCGTATCAGCCTAGTCGCGGAGATTAACGGGCCAACTGGCGGCTAGCCAAACACGTAAACGTTTGTGAGGAGAGAACTGTGGAGATTGATCAACATTACCGCGCGCTAAGCGTTGACACTCTATCCCAGCGGCTTGGTGATGTTGAGGCGGTGGTTAGACGCGTGGGCGAAGAACCCGCGAGCTGGGACATTCGCGAGGTGGGTGACGGCAACCTCAACCTAGTGTTTATCGTCTCCGGTGACGCGGGCAGTGTAGTGGTTAAGCAGGCGCTTCCCTATGTACGTATGGTCGGCGAGAGTTGGCCGCTGCCGGTCTATCGCGCCCACTTTGAGTACTACGCCTTGGTGCGTCAGGCCAAGCGTGCACCGGGCATTGCCCCTGAAGTCTACTACTTCGACAAGCCCCAGGCGCTGTTTGTGATGGAGTATCTGTACCCCCACACTATCTTGCGCCGTAAGTTGATCAACGGTGAGCGAGTCGCTCGACTTGGCGAAACCATCGGCAAGTTTTGCGCCCGCACGGCGTTTCGTGGCTCAGAGCTTTCGCTGAGTAGCCCAGAGAAAAAGGCGGATGTGGGGCTGTTTTCCGGCAATGTGGCGATTCCTGCCATTACCGAATCACTGGTATTTACCGACCCTTATTACGGCGCTGAAATGAATCACCACACCCCGGAGCTTTCACCGGTGGTGGACGAATTGCGTCGTAACGCGCGTTTAAAGGCCAAAGTACAGCGGCTGTTGATGAAGTTCACCGCGAACACCGAAACCATGCTGCACGGTGATCTGCACTCCGGCTCGATCATGGCCACGGATACCGACGTGCGGGTCATTGACCCCGAGTTTTCCCAGTACGGGCCGATGGCTTTTGACCTGGGAATGGCGGTGGCCAACTTCCTGATGGCCTACTTCAGCCAGCCCGCTCACCGTCAAGAAGGTGAGCTTGATGAGTATCAGGCGTGGATCCTTGATGTGGTCGATGCGTGCTTTAGCCACTTTGATGCCGAGTTCCGCCACCTGTGGCAAACCGAGCGGACGGGCATTCTGTTTCCCAAGTCGCTATTTGAAGAGCAGGGCAACAGCGCAGATGATGCCTGTGATGCACTGCTTGAAGAGATACGCCTGGATGCGCTGGCCTACTGCGGCATCGAAATGCATCGCCGTGTTTTATCACTGGCCCACAACGCCGATTTCGAAGAGATTGAAGACACCGCGCTGCGCGCCAAGCTTGAAGCGCGCAATGTGCTGATGGGCCAAACGCTGATTATGGAGCCGGAAGCCTATAGTGACCTTACCGCGCTGGCGGATTTAGCCAGGACGTATAACCAGCAAGAGGTGTTGTAAACGCCTGCCCCGTAGCGCGGCGTAACGAATCTCGCGAGGAACGAGCGTATGAGGCACCCGCGACGGCGGCGCCAGCCGCCTGGATAATGCCTCCGCGCCTGATCCGGCCTCGGCGTCACCTTCGGCACCGCTAGCGCGCTGCTTCCGCGGGTGCGCTGGCGCTTACGCCGCGCTACAACTGCCTCCCACGATTCACTACTTACGATTTACTATTCACTAATCAAAGCTGATCCAGGCGATCAAACTTCCCGGCGATATCGCTTTCGGTCCAGTGGGGCACCCAGCCTTCCACATTATCGAAGAAGCGCAGCGCAGTGAATTCTGGCGCTGGGCCCATATCGAACCAGTGGGGTGTGTTGGCGGGTACGCTGATCAGGTCATTGCGGGTACACAGTACCTGATACACCTTGTCATCGATGTGAAGACAAAATAACCCTTGTCCTTTGACGAAGAAACGCACTTCATCTTCATGATGGCGGTGCTCGTTTAGGAACTTCTGCCGCATGGCGTCTTTGTCTGGGTGCGTGGGCACCATATGCAACACATCAACGGTTTGATAGCCGCCTATGGCTTTGACGCGGTCGATGTCGTCTTGATAAAGCGCCAAAATATCTTCCTGGGTGGCGTCGTCGGCAATTTCGCCCGGCGCTGCCCACCGCTCAAACAGCACGCCCACCTTGTTTAGCTCAGCGCTAATCTGCTCGCCGTCGGTGGTGTCGATCAGGGCATCGTTAGGGTTTTGATCAGCAAATACTTTCAGTTGCGACATCGTAAGCTCTCCTAAAGCGCAATTTCATCAAAGCGAGTAACGCAAGCATGGGTGTTGCCCGCCTGTGTACCTTCGCGCACCAACTGCAGGGTTTGCATGCCTGCCTGTTTGGCGGCGTCCAGTTCTTCGACCACGTCAGACAAGAACAGCACCGCTGCTGGCGGCAGGTCAAGCTCGGTGACAATGCGATGGTAAGCGGCAGCCTCACGTTTATGGCCAATATGGGTATCAAAGTAGCCGCTAAATAGCGGGGTTAGGTCGCCCGCATCGCTATAGCCAAACAGCAGCTTCTGCGCCTGCACCGAGCCGGACGAGTAGACGTACAGCGCCTTGCCCGAGTCTTTCCACTGGCGCAGGGCGGGGGCTACATCGCTATAGAGATGGCCTTTAAAGTCGCCGCGCTGGTAGCCATCGGCCCACACCATACCTTGCAGTGCTTTCAGCGAAGTAATTTTTTGGTCAGTCTCGATCCAGTGCAGCAGCTGGTCGATCACTGCCTCAAGGGGGGCGTTAGGGGCGTCCATTTCGCTGCGTACGGCATCAATTTGCTCGGCAACTGCAGGTGTGTCTGCATTCGCAAGTAGAAAGTCGGGCAACTTGGCGTGGGCGTAGGGAAAAAGCACCTTATGGACGAAATTAATGTCCGTGGTGGTGCCTTCAATATCGGTCACAATGGCGCGAACAGTTGAATTACTCATTTAAGACCACCGACTCTCTTCAAGAACACAGGCAAGTAAAAACTCAATCGCTTCCAGGTGGCGGCGACAGCTGGCAATGCTATCGCCCACGGCATAAATGCCATGCCCTGCGACCAAAAAGCCCCAGGGCATCGGCCAGCCGCTGCGTACGTACTCGGCCAGTTCTTCCATATCCTGGGAGTTGGGCACCACCGGTAACCAGATGGTAGCCTCGTGGGTCTCGTTGCCTGCTAAGGCTTTTTGCATTTCAAGGCCGCTGAGCTCTATGCCCTTAGGAAATCGTCGCGACAGCACCGTGCTGGCCACGGTGTGAGTGTGCAGCACGCAGTTAATCGACGCATCCAGGCGATAGAGCGCGGCATGTAGATCGCTTTCCGCGCTAGGCTTACCATCGCCGGATAGCACCTTGCCATCCAGGTTGCAGAGCAAGAGGTCATCGGCCTGAATGCGGGTTTTATCCCGGCCAGAAGCGGTGACAAGATAGCCCGCCTCGGTACGGGCGGAAAAGTTACCGCCAGTGGCTGGCGTCCAGCCTTGCTGCGCCGCCCATGAAATGGCGTCCAGCAGTTCAGTTTGTAGCGTCATCATAGGATCTGCGTCGCCTCTTCTAGTGGCAGCCATTCTATATGATAAGCTTCGCGGCTGATAAGCCGTGTAGCTGTTCCGATCAAGTGCTCAAGGAGTCCATCGATGCCTCATCTTCAATCACGCAGTTTGCGGATCTATGCCGACCACCTTGAGTATTTGGATCAAACCCAACTGCCCCAGGCGGAGCAGTGGGTGCGCTGTGACTCGCCAGAAGAGTGGCAGCATGCGGTGAAAACCCTAGCGATTCGCGGCGCGCCGTTGATTGGTTTGAGCGCCGCTTTCGTGCTGGCCCAATACGCCGCTCGCCATCCACAAAATGATTGGCAGTTGGTAAGTGATCGCTTACGCGCCACGCGTCCCACTGCAGTTAACTTAATGTACTGCCTGGATGCCATGGAAGCCTGCTTTGAGCAAGGCGTCAGCGCCCTGGCCGAACGTGCCGCTGAACTGTTTGCAGAAGACCGTGCGCTGTGCCAACGCATGGCTGAGCGGGGGGCTGACTTGCTGAAAACGGGTGACCGTGTGCTGACCCACTGCAACACTGGCGCCCTGGCCACCGCCGGGGTGGGTACGGCCATTGGTGCGCTGGCAGTGGCCAAGCAGCGCGGTGTAGAGCTGCATGTGTTTGTGGATGAAACCCGCCCGCTGCTGCAAGGCGGCCGCTTAACCGCCTGGGAAATGGCCGACCTGGGCATTCCCTACCAGCTAATTACCGACAGCATGGCCGCCAGCCTGATGGCCGCAGGCAAGGTAGATAAAGTGATGGTGGGTGCCGACCGTATCTGCGCCAACGGCGACTTTGCCAATAAAGTGGGTACTTACATGCTGGCGGTGATCGCTCACTACCACCAGGTGCCGTTCTATGTGGTGGCTCCCTACACTACGGTTGATCCCGCTTGTGCTACTGGTGCGGACATTCCTATTGAACAGCGCGACCCCGCTGAGATCCGCGGCGTCGCTGGCGCCTTTGGTGAGGTTACCTGGGCACCCGATAATGCACCGGTATGGAACCCCGCCTTTGACGTCACTCCCGCCAAGCTCGTGACGGCTTGGGTGTTGGATACCGGCGTATTTGATGCCGCCGCGATAGCACGCGGCGAACACTGCCTGGGGCGCGGCGAAAATTAGGAGCGAAAGTTAATCGCTAGCCCAATAGCGTTAGCTCATAGACATGGCGGATATGCTGACCATCCCAGTCATAGCCAAGATGCCGTCCTTGCCTTGTGGCGGAGAGCACGGGCGGCCGTAGCACAGCGGCACACTCGCCTTCAGGGTCTCGAACGCTAGGGTAAACGATGCCGTCCGTGTGTTCCTCCCAGGCTTTTCTCCCCAAGGTTTGCCCAGCTGCCCAGCTATCCGGTCTGAGAAGCGTTTGGGCCGCATCCTGTCGGCGTAAATCAATTAGTTGGCCCGTTAAATCTGACAGATAAACACGCTGCTGAAGCATCATGGGCGGTTCGTTTGACTCCCCCATAAAGCGCTCTGCGTGGTAAACGGTTTCGGCAATGGCGGTGGCTTCGGTGAGTGCGCAGTAGTAGGCGCCAAAGGTGCCATCGCTAAAACGCGAACCGGTCGCGGGGAAGTGGCAGAAGGCCTCCATGACGGGCGTCCAGCCGGGGCCGTAGCGACGGTCGTCATCACGAACCAAGTGAATAGCTCCCGTTTCCTCACGTAGCCTTGCGGAGGTTTCACCCTCCAGCTCATTGAGTAAGTCCCAATCATCAGCGCTGCTGTTGACGCCTTCGAATAAATCAATGGGAGGAAATCGCGAGGGAATAACCCGATAGCTGGGGCGCCAAGTGATATTGCTCAGCGGGAATGTCACGCATGCCCCCCACCACGCGCTGCATCCAAATGTTGGCGAACAACGTAGAGGTCGGAGACTTGTCCGTTTAACAGGCGCTCCATTGGTGTGTGACCGGCAAAAAGAGGGCTGTTGTTGGCTCGCTGCAACCAGCTGTTAGCAGCTTCTTTACTGGGCAACAATATATGCAGTGCTTTATAAATGCCGAGAATCAACGACATCCGTTCCAAGTGATTGGCATCAAGCCTCGCCTGCTCAGGTGAATGCTTCCAGCGCCGATAGGTGGAATCAGGTACCCCGAGCAGCAGAGCGGCCTCGCTCTCTTTTAGACCCCATGCGTGTGAAATATTGGGGTAAGTGCGCATCGCAGCGGCCCCCATTTCACGGCGCTTATCGGCGGTTTTGTGTTGAATAGCCATATCTTTCTCCTCACTTACCTATAGTTTACGCCAAGTGAGCGGTTTTTGAAAAATATCGGCCATTTGAGCTTTCGTTGGTTTTTGTTGTGCTGATTCAGCTGTTTTGCTTGGATTCCTGATGCGCCAAGATGACGTCCAGAAAACCCTCTCCATAATCTTCCAACTTACGTGCACCAATACCCGAGATCGCGCCCAGTGCCGCCAGACTCTGGGGTTTCTGTTCGACCATTTCGGCCAGGGTGGCGTCGTGGAAGATCACATAGGCTGGCACGCCCTGGGCTTCGGCCATTTCCCGGCGGTGCCGACGCAGGGCTTCCCACAGCGGGCCGTGGCCCTGCGGAGCAGAGGTGCTTTTGCTTCCCCGTCGAGCGGTTTTGGCTTTGCTGGGTTTGTTGCTTGGCTTGCGCAGAGTTAGAGTCTGCTCGCCGCGCAGCACCGGCTTGGCATTGGCAGTGAGCTTAATGCCGCCGTGGCCCTCCATATCCACGCTCAAAAAGCCGCTGGCAATCATCTGGCGAAAGAGCGCCTTCCATTCGTTGGCGGAGAGGTCTTTGCCTATGCCGTAGGTGCTGAGTCTGTCGTGACCAAAGCGGGTGATGCGCTCGTTGCTTTTACCTAGCAGCACATCCACAAGGTAGGTCACGCCGAAGCGCTGCTCAGTGCGGTAGACACAGGAGAGCGCCTTTTGCGCCGCCACGGTGGCCTCCCAGGTCTCGGGTGGGGTCAGGCAGTTGTCGCAGTTGCCGCAGGGGGCGTCCAGATGATCGCCAAAATAGTGCAACAGTGCCTGGCGGCGGCAGCTGATGATTTCACACAGCCCGAGCATGGCGTCGAGCTTCTGTTGTTCGATGCGCTTTTGATGGTCGGCGGCGCTGGAGTTCTGCTGCATCTGGCGCAGCGTGATCACATCCTGAAGTCCATAGGCCATCCAGGCATCGGCGGGCAGGCCGTCACGCCCGGCGCGGCCGGTCTCTTGGTAGTAGGCTTCGATACTCTTGGGCAGGTTGAGGTGGGCCACAAAGCGCACGTCGGGCTTGTCGATGCCCATGCCAAAGGCGATGGTGGCCACTACCACGACACCATCTTCACGCAGAAAGCGGGTCTGATGCTGCTGGCGCTGCTCGGGGGGAAGCCCCGCGTGGTAGGGCAGTACCGTCAGCCCCTGGCGTTCCAGCCAGGCGGCGGTCTCCTCCACCTTGCGCCGGGAAAGGCAGTAGACGATACCCGCCTCGCCGTCGTGGTGCTCGCGAATAAAGCGCAGCAGCTGTTCCTTGGCGTTACCCTGATTTTCGGCGATATGGTAGCGAATGTTGGGCCGGTCAAAGCCGCTGTTGTAAAGTGCCGCCTCCTGGAGCTGCAGATGCTCCATGATATCGCCCCGGGTGGGCACATCGGCAGTGGCGGTGAGGGCGATGCGGGGCACCTGGGGAAAGCGCTGATGAAGCTGGGAGAGCTGGCGATACTCAGGACGAAAATCGTGGCCCCACTGGGAGACGCAGTGGGCTTCATCAATGGCGAACAGCGCAATCCGGGTCTGCTCCAGCAGCATCTGCATACGCGCAGTGGCCAGTCGCTCGGGCGCGACATATAACAGATCCAGCTCGCCCGACCGCAGGCGGTTCTCCACCTCGACCGCCTCGTGATAATCGAGGCTGGAGTTCAGGTAAGCCGCCCTGACCCCGTTCTGCTCAAGCGCCGCCACCTGATCCTGCATTAGCGCGATCAGCGGCGAGACCACAATCGCGGTGCCTTCGCGCAGCAGTGCCGGGATTTGATAGCACAGCGACTTGCCACCGCCGGTGGGCATCAGCACCAGCGCATCGCCCCCGGCAATCACATGCTCGATGATGGCCTGCTGTGGGCCGCGAAAGCTGTCGTAGCCAAATACTTCCTGCAGTACCTTGAGGGCTGCCGGGTGAGGGTCGCCGTGCATCAATGCTCTCCTTGTCTCGTGCTTGAGAGAGAATTGTCGCACGAAAACTCAAGGAATTTTGCCTAGCGAATCCCCGCACGCAGAAACGACTGAACGAACTGGCGCTGGAAAAGCAGGAAAGCCACTAACAGAGGGGCGATGCTAAGTAGCGTCGCGGCACTGACGGTGGCCCAGTTAACGCCGGTTTCGGGCGCGGAAAATACCCCTAAGCCTACCGTTAACGGGCGACTCTCTACCGAGTTGGTCACCACTAGCGGCCAGATAAAGTTGTTCCAGTGGTGGCTAATTGAGACCAGCCCGTAAGCAAGGTAGGTGGGCTTGGCGAGCGGTACGTACACCTTCCACAAAATTTCCAGCCAGTTGCAGCCTTCGATGCGTGCGGCGTCTTCCAACTCTCGGGGGATAGTTTTAAAGGTTTGGCGGAGCAGAAAAATACCCAAGGCGCTGGCCACGTAAGGTAAGCCAATCCCGGTGATGGTGTTGATCAGTCCCAGCTCACTGGCGATGCGGTAGTTCTCGACAATCAGCACTTCGGGGAACACAAAGAGCTGAATCAGCACCAGCATAAATAATATGTTCTTGCCGGGAATCGGAAAGCGCGCAAAGGCAAACGCTGCCAGGGTACAGACCACAAACTGACCGATCACCACCCCTGTCACCAGCGCAAAGGTGTTCAGGTAGTAGCGGGCAAAGGGCGCTTGAGACCAGGCGTTAGTGAAATTCTCCAGCGTTAGCGGGGCGAAGAGCTCAAAGTTCACCATAAACTCGCTGGGATGGAAGGCGGCCCAAAAGGCATACAGCAGCGGAAAAATCCAAATAATCGCCAGTAGCCACGCAGCCACTGTTTCCAGCGTTGGAATTGAGACGAAACGGGAGCGGGGCGCATAGGTAGTAGTCGACTTCATTGATAGTGCGTCCTGCGATCTAAAATCGTGAACTTAAGCGTGGCCACTACCGCGAGCACCAGCAGAATAACCACCGTAATGGTGGCTGCCGTGGTGCGGTCAAAGAACGAGAACGCATTCTCGTAGACGTAATAAAGCAGCAGGTTGGTGGCGTTGTTGGGCCCGCCCTTGGTCAAGATAAATAAGTGATCCACGACCCGCACCGAGTTAATCAGCGCATTGATCAGCACAAACAGCGTGGTGGGCATGAGTAGCGGAAAGGTGACACGCCAAAAGAAGCTCCAGCGGCTAGTGCCTTCTAAGTCAGCCGCCTCTTTCAACTCGGGTGGCATGCTCTGTAGCGCCGCCAGGTAGAAAATCATAAAAAAGCCGGCTTCTTTCCACACCGACATCACGATCACCGAGCTTAACGCAACGCTTGGATCGCCCAGCCAGTTCACCCCGGAAAAGCCCAACATGCCGAGCAGTTTATTGAATAGGCCAATCTGCGGCGCGTAGAAAAACATCCAGATATTGGCCGCGGCGATCATGGGTAGAATCGTCGGCGTAAAGTAAGCCATGCGCACAAAGCCTCGCCCGCGAAGCTTGCCATTGACGAACAGCGCCATACCCAAGGCCAGCGCGATAGACGTAGGAATCGTACCGACGGCGTAGATTAAGTTGTTACGGGCTACTTTCCAAAACGTCGGGTCATCGAACAACACCTGATAATTTTCAAGGCCTACGAATTCAGTGGGAGCACCGCGAAAGCCGGGTAAAAAAAGGCTGTTAATGACCGTTGTCACGGTTGGTAAATAAGCAAACGTCGTCAGCAGTACCGCAGCGGGCAGCAGCAGAAGCGCGCCATAGAGCTGCATTTTGCGGTGGTTAGTGAATGACATAGAGACGTACCGCACGTTGGAAAAGCCGGGGCATGCCCCGGCGAACAGTCAAATGGCTAACGATTAGCGGGCGTAGCGGCGCAACACGCTGTCGGCTTCCTGCTGCGCCTGGCTAAGCGCTTCTTGCGGCGTCATTTGACCGGTGAGTGCCGCCTGCACGGCGTTATCCAAGGCGCGGCGAATACGGCCACCCTGGTAGGTGGAAAGCTCCGCCGTGCCATGTTCAAGCTGGTCGCGGGCAACCGCGGCGGGTGGGAACTCTTTCACATAGCTTTGCAGCGCGTCGGTTTCGTAGGCGGCGGGGCTAACGCCCATATAGCCGGTTTCAATCGACCAGGCAGCGGCTCTCTCGGGAGCGGTCATCCAGCGAATAAAGGTCATCGCCGCGCGCTGCTCTTCTTCAGTGGCATCTTCAAAAATGTAGAAGTTGCCGCCGCCGGTAGGGCTGCCGCGCTGGGTTTTCATCGGCAGCATGGCGACGCCAAAATCAAAATTGGCTTCGCTGCGTACGGCGGTCAGGTTGCCCGTGGTGTGCCACATCATTGCCGTGGACTCTTCCAGGAAGTTCTGGCGCAGGGTGCCCCACTCAATGGTGCCGTCAGGCATGGCATTGTGCTCGGTGGCCAGCGATACCCAGTACTCCAGCGCTTCAACCGCTGCGGGATCGTCAAAGTAGACCTCGGTGCCATCTTCGCTCATTAACCGATGGCCGTTCTGAAAGGCGAAGGCTTGGAACATCCAGTAGGGGTAGCCAGTCGACGGCACCATCACGCCCCACTGCTCGCCGTTGGAGGCTTCGCGCACAGTCGCCGCCATCTCGGCCATCTCTTCCCAGTTTTCCGGGGGTGTTTCGGGGTCTAGGCCAGCGGCTTCAAAGGCGTCTTTGTTCCAGAACAGTACGATTGTGGAGCGCTGGAAGGGAATGCCGTAGGTTTTACCGTCCAGTTGGCCATTTTCCATCAGCCCTGGGTAGAAGCCATCGAGCCATTCGCGCTCTTCATCGGTTTCGATCAGGTCGTCAAAAGCGACGATGGCATTCTGCTCAATCAGCTCGTATAGATCGATGGAGAACATGACCGACAGCTGCGGTGTATCACCCGCTTCCATCGCCGACATGGCGCGCACGCGGGTGTCGTCGTAGTTACCGGCGTAGATCGCTTCCACATTGATATCGGGGTATTCGCTCTCAAACTCTTCCACCAGATTATCAACAACGTCGGTGAGTGCACCGCCCACCGCGACCGGGTAGTACATGGTCAGATCGACGCTATCCGCGTTTACCTGGGCGGCGCTTAACAAGCCCGCTGCCAGGGCGGTCATTGCAAAAGGGGTACGCAAACACATAAGAGACTCCGCAAGTGTCAATACTGCTGTCAGTGTTGGAAAGAGCCCACCGCCGGTGGACGAGGAACGCTTCGAGATGAGTTGGGAAATGGGGGCGGCGTCAGGTCATCCCGCCGCAGGCCTTCGGCATCGAAAAGGTGTGTATTCTGTGGAGTCCAATAGAGGCTGCATGGCTGGCCTGTCAGTGCCTGCTTGCCGCTAAGCCGCACGCGTAGGGTGTGCGATCCCACCGCGACATAAGCAATGGTGTCCGCTCCAAGATACTCTTCACTTAATACGTTAGCGGGTACGCCGGAAGCGGGTGCGATTCGCAGTTCGATATCTTCCGGGCGGATGCCCAAGTGTCCACCAGCGGCATCCAAGGGGGCTACGGGGGTACTTGGTTCGCCTTCGATAACGGCGCCATTCTCACCGGCCACTAGGGGCAGCAGGTTCATGGCGGGGCTGCCAATAAAACTGGCGGCAAAAGCGCTAGCGGGGCGGTTATAAAGCTCGTCCGGGGTGCCGTCCTGAACTATTTTGCCGTGCTGCATCAGAATCACACGATCGCCCATGCTCATGGCTTCCACCTGGTCGTGGGTGACGTAGATAACCGTCATATTCAGGCGGCTTTGTAATGCTTTGATTTCCCGGCGCATGTCGCTGCGCAGCCGGGCGTCCAGGTTGGATAGCGGTTCATCCATCAGGCAGATCGGGTGTTCGGAAATAACCGAGCGCGCCAAAGCAACCCGCTGGCGTTGACCGCCGGAAAGCTGGGCAGGTTTGCGGTTCAGATAATCGGTTAAATCAACCAGTTCGGCCACCTTGGCTAGCCGCTCGCGCTGCTCGGCTTTGGGTACCTTGCGGCTGCGCAGGCCAAACACGATATTGTCAGCCACACTCAAATGCGGAAACAGCGCGTAGGACTGAAACACCATGCTCAGCCCACGGTCGCCGGGCGGCAGGTGTGTGACGTCGCGCTCGCCGATATGTATACGTCCGTTGCTGGCCTCTTCCAGGCCCGCGATCATGCGTAGCGTGGTGGATTTACCGCAGCCTGAAGGGCCGAGCAGAATGACAAATTGCCCAGGCGTGACATCGAAGGAGATTTCATCGACGGCAGTGGTCGCGCCCCAACGTTTAGTGACGCGCTCCAGGCGAATACGCGATTGGTTTGACATAGCACACACATCACCGGCTGTTGGTTGTTATTGGTTCAGCTTGTGTTGAAGGTGTTGCCGTTTCATGACACTTACATGGATGGTTGATGACACCCGCTGTGTCAAGATAAAAATTCACTTGGTCACTTTAATGCCATAGCGCTGAAGCCTGCGCACCACACTGGATTGGCTGATGCCCAGCCGCTCGGCAATGGCATAGGTGCTGGGGAGTGTGTTGCACAGCTCTTCAAGCGTTTCACGCTCCAGCCGCGCTAGGTACTGCTTGAGGGTTTCCTGGGGCTCGAGTGCTACTGCCGACCTTGCTGGCGAGGCGCTCGGCAAGTTGGCCGGGAACTGTTCGGCGTGAGGGAGTGCGGCAGGCTCTTCGATTTGATCGGTGGGGCTGGAAAGCCAAGCTCTCTCTAGCCAGTTCTCCAGCTCGCGGACGTTACCCGGCCATTCGCTGCCCATCAGTGTCGACCAAACGCGGGTATCAAGAATTTTTTGCCGCCCGTAGCGCTGGTTGAGCCGGTTTAAACACGCTTCAACCAGGTCGGGGATATCCTCCCGGCGGTCACGAAGTGGCGGCAGGGTGACCGGGATCACATTGAGGCGGTAGTAAAGATCCAGACGAAAAAGTCCTGCTTCTACTTGCTTGCCCAAATCCTGGTTGGTCGCCACGACCAAGCGAAAATTGACTTTGCGTGATCGGGTGTCACCCAGTCGGGTCAAGCTACCGTCCTGAATCACCTTGAGCAGTTTGGTTTGCATTAGCAGCGGCAGCTCGCCTATTTCATCCAAAAACAGCGTACCGCCCTCGGCCTGCTCTAACAGCCCGGCTTTGCCCTGGCGGGCGGCACCGCTGAAAGCGCCGGGCTGGTAGCCAAACATCTCGGACTCAAACAGATTCTCTGGAATCGCCGCGCAGTTAACGTCGATAAAGGGGCCGTCACAGCGCTGGCTCCAGCGGTGTAGCTGCTTGGCAAAGGCGGTTTTACCCACACCTGATTCACCCAGCATCAGCACATTGGCATCCGAAGGGGCGACCCGCTTAAGCAGCAGCGCAATTTCACGCATCACGCTGCTACGCACCTGCAAATTGTCCAGGGCGTCATCCAACGCCTGCTCTTCCGCGTCTGGCGCTGCCTGACTGCGCTTTAAGTGTTCGCTAAAGCGTTTTTGCAGCAGCGCATATTCGTCCTGCAGTAACTGCAAGTCGGTTAAATCCCGCGAGCGGCTGATAATGCGCTCCAGCTTGCCGTCGACGAATACAGGATAGGCTTCGGCAATCACCCGGCGGCCTGTTCCGGTGACCTGCATAAGCTGTGCAGGCCGGCGGGTGCGCATCACTTCCATGGTGATGGAGGGTTTGAGCACCCCGGCCGCTTGCAGTTGCTGCACACTGCTGGAGAGCAGCTCTTCTCTGGATACCCCGTAAACCGCTTCTGCTCCTGGGCTAATATCCACTATTTGCCCATCGCCACTGACGATAAAGAAGTGGTCGTTTGCGGTCTCCACAATGGTTCGCAGCACACGCCTGTCTATTTCACTCATCGCAGCCAACTCCTCTGAGTGATTCATTTATGAATCTTTGATACAAAAATGAATTAAAAAAGCCTCTAGTTGATTCATTTTTGCATCGTTTGGTCGCTAATCCCACCACTTTATAGGCATCTACGACTTGGCATGGTCTGTGCAATGACTTTAGAAGAGTAGTGAAAAGAGCTAGGCCAATACCTACACCGTGCTCACCGCCAAAAATATAAGGAGATGTGTATGTCGGAGTTTAATCAGCCCTTGGGCGGAAACACCATGCCGCGCTTTGCAGGCCCTGCCACCATGATGCGCCTGCCCACCCAAGAGACAGCCGAGGGTTTGGATGCGGCATTTATTGGCATTCCCATGGATATCGGCACTTCAAACCGCCCCGGCACGCGGCTTGGACCACGCCAGATTCGCGATGAGTCGCGTATGCTGCGCCCTTACAATATGGCGACCCGCGCCGCGCCCTTTGAAAGCTTGCAAGTGGCCGATATCGGTGATGTGCCTATCAACACCTTTCATCTGCCGAAAAGCGTCGACATCATCACCGCCTTTTACGATGACGTGCTGAAACATAACTGCATTCCGCTGACCCTGGGCGGGGAGCACACCCTGACGTTGCCAATTCTTCGCGCCATGGCCAAAAAGCACGGCCCGGTGGGGTTGATTCATATCGATGCTCACGCCGATGTCAATGAGCACATGTTCGGTGAGCCAATTGCCCACGGTACGCCGTTTCGTCGTGCCCAGGAGGAGGGGTTGCTGGCCCATGGCAAGGTAGTGCAAATCGGCCTGCGCGGTACCGGCTATGCCGCTGAGGATTTTGATTGGTGCCGCGATCAGGGCTTTCGCGTCGTTCCCGCCGAAGAGTGCTGGTACCGCTCGCTAGCGCCGTTGATGCAGGAAGTGCGCGAGCAGATGGGCAATATCCCGGTGTACATCAGTTTCGACATCGACGGCCTGGATCCTTCTGTTGCCCCCGGTACCGGCACGGTGGAAATGGGCGGGCTGACCTCTAGCCAAGGATTGGAGCTGGTTCGCGGTGCCGCTGGGCTGAATATTGTCGGTGGCGACCTGGTGGAAGTATCCCCACCTTATGACCCCAGCGGCAACACCGCGCTGATGGGCGCCACGCTGCTGTATGAAATGCTCTGCGTACTGCCGGGCGTTAAACACAGCGAGTGACGCCGACCAAATAGCTAACAAAGAAATAGCGACTAAATAAAAAAGTACTGACCTAGTTACGCCGCCAGCCCACCTCCAATAATCACTTCCAATGGGTGAACCCTATGTCGTATAGCAACGTTAAATCGGAACAGCCGACTTCGTCGGCACCGATACCCCGCGCGCACTTACTGAAATTTATCATTCCATCGCTAATTGGGGTGCTGCTGTTTCTCGTCCCTTTTCAAGTCGGCGATACCATTAACATCGGCATGGGTCTAATGGCCGATAGCCTGCAAACTCTGCTGGGCTCGGCGCTGCCAGCTATTGCGGTAGTCGTACTCTGCCTGTCGGTGGTAGCGACGATTTACGCCAAGCTAGCTAACCCTGCCTGGGCCAAAAAAGGCATGCTACATGAAATGTTTCATGTCGGTTCAGTGTGGTTGGTGATGCGCGTTTTAGGCGCACTGTTTGCTGTGATGACCTATTTTCAGTTTGGGCCTGAGTTCGTCACTGCGTCCTTTACCGGTGGAGTGATGCTCAATGATCTGGCGCCGGTACTATTAACATTCTTCTTCTTTGCCGCACTCCTACTGCCATTTCTGGTCGAGTTTGGCTTTATGGAGTTCATCGGCAGTATGGTACGTAAGCCGTTTCGGGTGATTTTTAATTTGCCGGGACGCAGCGCTATCGACGCCACCGCCTCATGGATGGGATCGGGTACCGTCGGTGTGCTTATCACCACGCAGCAGTACGAGCAGGGCTATTATAATGGTCGTGAAGCTTCGGTGATTGCCACCAACTTTTCCGTGGTGTCGATCGCGTTTGCGCTATTGGTCACCAGCTTTGTCGATATTAATCACCTGTTTGTGCAGTTCTACTTTACGGTGGTGGTGTCCGGGTTGATCGCTGCGGTCATCGTGCCGCGCCTGCCGCCGCTGTCGCGCAAGTCCAATGACTACTACGAGCCAGTGGGCTGCCAACTGAACGAGGAGCGAACTGAGAAAGTGGGTCTGTTCCGTTACAGCTTGATTCAGGCCACCAATCGCGCCGCTGGAGCTCCCGGGCCCCGTGAGCTGGCACGTTTGGCGCTCCTCAACGTGATGGATATTTTCCTCGGCTTACTTCCTCTGGTGTTTGCCATTGGTACGGTAGCGCTGATTCTGGCGGAGTTTACCCCGCTATTTACCTGGCTTTCCTACCCCATGGTGCCGGTGCTTGAGCTGCTGCGGATTCCTGAAGCAGAGGCGGCGGCGCCTGCCACTCTGGTGGGCTTTGCCGATATGTTCCTGCCCGCGGTGCTGGCGACCAATATCGAAAGCGAACTCACCCGTTTTGTGATTGCCTGCCTGTCGCTCACCCAGTTGATCTACATGTCGGAAATCGGCGCGTTGCTGCTCAAGTCGAAAATCCCCATCAGACTCTGGGAGCTGGTCGCCATCTTCCTGCTGCGTACCGCCATTACGCTGCCGATCATTGCCTTTATGGCCCATACGTTTTTCTTCTAAGGGGCCTTCAATGAACGCTGATGCAACGAATACTGATGCAACGAGCAATCAAGCGGCGATGACCTGTGCCGAGTTATTGATCCGCCTGCTGCGCGATACTTACGGGGTACGTGCCCTGTTCGGCATCCCCGGTGTGCATACGGTGGAGCTTTATCGCGGGCTGGAAGGCAGCAATGTGAGACACGTTACGCCACGCCATGAGCAGGGCGCCGGGTTTATGGCCGACGGCTATGCCCGGGCAAGCGGCCAGCCGGGGGTGTGCCTGATTATCACCGGCCCGGGGATGACCAATATAGCGACCGCCATGGGCCAGGCCCTGGCGGACTCGATCCCTATGCTGGTGATCTCCAGCGTTAACCGTCGCGATACGCTGGGCATGGGCCAAGGGCGGCTGCATGAGCTGCCCAGCCAGCAGCAGATGATCAGCGGCGTAGCACGATTCAGCCACACGCTGTTGGACGCCAATACGCTACCCGAGGTGCTGGCCCGGGCCTTTGCCGTGTTCAAAGGCGCGCGCCCGGGCCCGGTGCATATCGAAATCCCCATCGATCTGTTCAATGCTCCAGTGAACGTGCCGGTGAGTTGGCAGGCGCCTAGGCTTTACCGCGCCGCGCCTGATCCAGAAGGGCTTGCCGAAGCCGCCCGCTTGTTACACGCGGCGAAGCAGCCTCTGGTGCTATTAGGCGGTGGCTGTGTGGGATCACCAGAGGCGGCCCGAGCGCTGGTAGAAAAGCTCGATGCTCCCACGGTAACGACCATTAACGCCAAAGGGCTGCTAGGCCGCGACCATCCGCTGGATTTGGGGGCTAATGCAGCCCTGCCCGAAGTGCGTGAATTGGCGGCCAATGCCGATGTGATTCTGGCCATAGGCACCGAGCTAGGTGAGACCGATTATGATGTGGTGTTTGATGGCGGCTTTCACCTCGACGGCACGCTGATTCGTATCGATCTCGATCCAGAGCAACTGGTGCGCAACCAGCGCACCACGCTTGGACTGGTGGGCGATGCTGGGCGTAGCCTTGGACTTCTGCTTAATCACTTCCCCGAGCCACTAAACCACCACGGCGCGGAGCGAACCGCTGCCGTATTGAGCGCGCTGAACCTTCACAACGACTCGGCCTTTAGCGACTTTGTGCCTCTGTATGCAACGCTTGCCGAGCATCTACCCGAGGCCATTTTGGTAGGCGATTCCACCGCGCCGGTGTATGCCGGTAACCACCTGGTCAGCCAGCCGGCGCCCAGGCGCTACTTCAATGCCTCAACGGGCTACGGCACATTGGGCTATGGGCTGCCGGCGGCGCTGGGCGCACAGCTTGCGCGAGCGGATCTGCCGGTGGTGGCACTGGTGGGCGATGGCGGGGTGATGTTTACGCTCTCGGAAATCGCAACCGCCGTAGAAGAGCGCCTGCCCGTGGTGATTGTGCTGTGGCACAACGCCGGCTACGAAGAGATCCGTCGCTATATGGATGCCAACGGTGTGGCGCGCCTGGGCGTGGATATTCAGGCGCCCAACTTCCTCACCCTGGCCGAAGGCTTTGGTTGCCCCGGTGTGCTGGTAGAAAGCCCCGCCGAACTTGCCAGAGCGCTCGCCAACCATGAAGCGACCGGGCCTCTACTGATCGAAATAGACGCCGCTGCCTGGCAGCGTGCGTGCGACTTTTCTGACTAGGACATTTCCATGCAGTCAATCAGCCAGCAGTTTATCAACAACCAGTGGGTGCCCTCGAGGGGCTCCCGCCTGCTCGACGTGATGAACCCCTATCGCGAAGTGCGGATTGCCCAGGTAACCGCCGGGGATGCGGCGGATGTCGATGCTGCCGTCAAAGCCGCCAAGCAGGCGCAGCCCGCCTGGCAGGCGCTGGGCGGCAGTGCACGGGCAAAATACCTTGACGGGTTCGCCGATGCACTGGTAGCCCACCGAGACTCGATTATCACGCTTTCGGCGACCAACAACGGCAAGCCGCTGGCGGAAGCGGGTATTGACCTCGGCGACGCGATTGCCTGCTATCGCTACTACGCCGGGCAGGCCAGGGCGCTGGATGCTCGCCAGGGCGAGTTGGTCAGTGTGGAGATGGCGGGCGTTGAAGCGCGCACTTATCACGACCCCGTGGGCGTGGTAGGGCTGATTGCGCCGTGGAATTTTCCGCTGGTAACCAGCGCCTGGAAGCTGGCGCCCGCCTTGGCGGCGGGTTGTACCGCGGTGCTCAAACCGTCGGAAGTCACGCCGCTCCCCGAACGGGTGCTGGCGGAGATCGCGCTGGAGATTGGCCTGCCCGCGGGGGTGCTTAACCTTCTAAACGGCGACGGTGAGGGTATCGGTGCACCGCTGTCCCATCATCCTGATGTGGATAAAATTTCCTTTACCGGCAGCAATCGCGTCGGTGAAGCGGTGATGCAGGCGGCAAGCGCCCGTACCGCCAGCGTTTCTCTGGAACTGGGCGGAAAGTCGCCGATTCTGGTGATGGAAGATGCCGATCCCGGCCAGGCCGCTGACTGGGTAATGGCGGGTATCTACTTCAATGTCGGCCAGATCTGCTCGGCGACCTCGCGTTTATTGGTGCATGAAGACGTAGCCGAAGCCCTTTATTCCGCGCTTGCCGAACGTATGGATGCGCTGACGCTGGGCGACCCGCTCGCCGAAGGTACCGACTTAGGACCGCTAACCAGCGCCAAGCAACGCGACGCCGTGCAGCGCTATCTGGATCTGGCCGAACAGGAAGGGCTGACGGTCGTGCGCGACGGGCAACACCGCACGCTGCCCGCTCAAGGCTACTTCCTGGCGCCCACGCTTTACCGTGATGTGCCTGTGGAAAGCCGCCTGTGGCAGGAGGAGATTTTTGGCCCGGTGCTCTGCGGCCACAGCGTAGCAAGCGAAGCCGAGGCGATTCAGCTTGCCAATGACAGTGCATATGGCCTAGCCGCCACGGTGATCAGCGGCAACCCCGAGCGGGCAAAACGCATTGGCCGTCAGCTCAAGGCGGGCAGCATCTGGTACAACAGCGAGCAGCTAGTACTACCTGAAACCGCCTGGGGCGGCTTCAAGCGCAGCGGTATTGGGCGTGAACTAGGCCCTTGGGGGCTAAGTGCTTATCTGGAAGTGAAGCATGTGATTGGGCCTGCCTAACGCTTAGGCGTGAGCTTTAGGCATGAACTTATGGCATCGCATAACGCCGAGTCGATTTCCCGGCTTTTACCACCTGCCCCGGCACATCATGGCCGATAAGGTCGGGAAGGGTGGCGGCGACTTCAAGCAGTGCATCCAGATCGACACCGGTATCGACGCCCATGGCTTCAAACATATGCACCAGGTCTTCGGTGCATACATTACCGCTAGCGCCGGGGGCGAAGGGACAGCCGCCCAGCCCACCTAGTGAGGCATCAAAGCGGCTAATACCTGCTTGCCACGCCGCCAGGGCGTTAGCCAGCCCCATGCCGCGAGTGTTGTGGAAGTGCAGAGTGAACGGCGTTTCCGGCCAGCGCTCAAGCACGGCTGCGCACAGGCGTTTGACCTGGGCAGGGTTGGCCATGCCGGTGGTATCGCAGAGCGTGACGCCCTGAATGCCAAGGTCGATAAGCTTCTCAACCAGTTCCAACACCCGTGCTTCGGGTACTTCGCCCTCAAACGGGCAGCCAAAGGCGGTGGAGAGCGAGGCGTTGATAAACGCACCGCTGACTTTGCTGACCTCCAAAATCGCCGCGAATTGTTCAAGGGATTGCTCTGGCGTCATGCGCAGATTGGCCAGCCCGTGGCTGTTGCTGGCGGACATCACCAGATTGATCTCATCCACTTGGCAGGCAAGCGCTCGCTCGGTGCCTTTTACATTAGGCACCAGCACGGTGATATCGACCCCTTCACGACGCTGAATGCTGGTGACTACGTCGGCGGCATCGCGTAGGTTGGGAATTGCTTTGGGTGAAGTGAACGACGTTGCTTCAATACGTCGTAGCCCGGTGGCGGAGAGCGCGTCGATCCAGCGGATTTTGTCTTCTGTGGGCACAAAGCGTGCCTCTATCTGCAGGCCGTCCCGGGGAGCAACTTCGTTGATCTCTATCTTGGCGGGGCATGGTGATAACTGGCTCATAATAAACTTCCTAGATTATGCCCGCTTGGCGCAGTTTGGCTCGGGTTTCATGGTCAATGCCCAGCTCATCCAATACGTCGTCGGTATGTTGGCCAAGCGTGGGGCCGCCGTCGCCCAGCCGCCCAGGGGTAGCGCTCAGTTTGGGCAGTACGCCGGGTACTTTTAGCGGTTTACCGTTGGGGCGAGTGAACGTTTGAATCATCTCCCGCGCCAAATAGTGGGGATCAAAGGCGATATCTTCCGCCGTGTAGGGGTAGCCTGCGGGCACACGGGCTTCATCCAGCGCCTGTAAAATGGCATCCCGTGGGCGCTCTTCTGTCCAGGACTGAATCGCGGTATCAATCACCTCGGCTTGCTGGCTGCGCCCATCGTTGTGGGCCAGTGCCGGGTCGTTGGCGAGATCATCACGACCAATCACGCCCATTAAGCGTTTGAAGATGCTGTCGCCGTTACCAGCAATCAGCACGTAATCGCCGCCCTGGCAGCGGTAGGCGTTTGAGGGGGTAATGCCGGGCAGGGCGCTGCCGCTGGGTTCGCGAACCTGGCCGCTGGCATCGAACTCCGGCAGTAGGCTCTCCATCATTGCAAATACCGACTCATATAGCGCGACGTCGATCTCTTGGCCCAGGCCGCTGCGGTTGCGCTCCTGGAGCGCCAGTAGCGTGCCAATCACCGCGTAGAGCGCGGAAAGCGAGTCGCCGATGCTCACCCCCACGCGTACCGAGGGTTCTCCCGGCTGGCCGGTGAGGTAACGCAGCCCGCCCATGGCTTCGCCAATCACCCCAAAGCCGGGCTTATCGCGGTAAGGCCCCGTTTGCCCGTAGCCGGAAATATGCACCATGATTAAGCGTGGGTTGAGTTGGGAGAGCGCTTCCCAGCCTAGCCCCCAGTTGTCTAAGGTGCCGGGGCGGAAGTTTTCCACCACTACATCGGCCTCGGCTGCGAGCTGGCGCACCAGGCCTTGCCCCTCTTCGCTGCGTAAATCTAACGCGACCGAGCGCTTGTTGCGGGTTTGGACGTGCCACCACAGCGAGGTGCCGTCTTCAATCATTCGCCATTTGCGAAGTGGGTCGCCGGTGCCGGGGGGCTCGATTTTAATCACGTCGGCACCGAATTCGCCCAGCAGTTTGGTGGCGAAAGGCCCTGCAATCAGTTGGCCAAGCTCAAGTACTTTTAAGCCCTGTAGCGGAAGCTGGCGCGCTTCGGAAGCATTCATTAAGGCTCTCTCTTATCATTGAGTGTTCACTATTAGCCAGCATGCGTGAGCTAATCAGGGGCGACAATTAGGCAATGGGTAACAAAGGGTTCGTGGCTGGCGAAGGTGTGGGCTACCATAGGGAGCTTGCTTTCAAGGAGTTCGTAGGATGCGCCGCTTTGATTTTGTCACCCTTAAACTGTTTATCTCCGTGGCGGATGAAGGTCGACTGACGGCGGCGGCGGAGCGTGAACACTTAGCTCTCGCCGCGGTGAGCAAACGCATAAGTGACCTGGAAACGTTGGTCGGCACCACGCTGCTCTATCGTCGCCCCAGAGGTGTAGAACTGACTCCCGCAGGTCAGGCGTTTTTGCATCATGCCCGACGTATTATGGATAACATTGAACGCCTGCAGGCCGAGCTCAGCGAGTATGGCGAAGGCGTCCGCGGCCATGTGCGTATCCACTCCAATACTTCGGCGATCATTGCCTTTCTTCCCCAGGATCTCAGCGCCTTCTCACGCCTCTACCCGGAAATCAAAATTGATCTTCAGGAGCGGGTCAGCAGCGAAATTATCGCTGCCGTTCGCGACGGACTGACCGATATCGGTATCTTTGCTGGACATGTCGCGGCGCCCGACCTTCAACAGCTCTCCTATCGACAAGATCGACTCGTGTTAATGACTCCTATCGATCATCCTTTGGCTGGGCGTGAAAGCATCGCCTTTAATGAAGCGCTAGCTTTCGATTTTATCGGCTTGCAGCAGGATGCCTCGCTGCAGTCGCTGTTGAACGAGCAGGCTAACCTAGCGGGTAAAGCGCTGCGAATGCGTATTCAGGTACGCAGCTTCGATGCCATTTGCCGCATGATCCACCATGGTATGGGTGTTGGCGTACTGCCTGAGCAAACCATCTATCGTGATCTGGGAGACTTACAGCTTAAAAGTATCCCGCTTAGCGATCCATGGGCTCAGCGCGAACTGGTGATTGGCATGCGTCGCTATGCCTCGTTGCATGTGACTGCCCGGCATTTGGTGGATCACCTTACCCAGAAAGAGGATGAGCAATAGCTCAAGAAATTCTCCTTATGGCTTCGTGGTTTGAGAAAGCAAAGCTCCAATAGCTACCCTTTCAATGGCCTAAAGCAAGCTAAACAGTGGTTGATTAAAGGAGCTCGGTATTCATCTTTGGTCGTACGGCCGTGATGGAATGGATTTAAAAGCCCGTTATAGCAGCGTTTCTAGCCATCGTGTTTTACGAAGTCAGCCTTCTTGAACGTCGATTTGAGCCCTTGGGATGCATGTTTCAAGATCACGTAAGCGTTACCTGAAAGTTACAAGAACCACACCCAATAACGACAACCGTAGAGAGTCTATCCCATGCGGAAACAACTGCTTGCCACGCTGGCTACCCTAGGCATGCTAACGACGGCGCCGTTCGTCTTGGCGAATCCTATCGAAATCCAAGTTAACAACACCATGAGTGAGGGCGGTTCGGAAAGCGCAGCGGTGGAGCGCTTTGCTGAGTACTTAGAAGAACAGGCACCGGGTCGTTTCGATGTTCGTCCCTTCCTGGCGGGTTCATTGGGCGGCGAAAATGCCGTTTTGGAACTACTGAACCTTGGTCAAACCCAGCTCTCTATCACTGGCGGTAACTGGCGCCAGCAGTACGCGCCTGAATACGATGCCATTACTGTGCCCTTTGTGTTCTCAACCTGGGACGAAGTCGATGCCTATATGGAGAGCCCCTCCGGCCAGGCGTTGATTGAAAAGGCGGAGAGTCAGGGCGGCCTTAAATACTTCGGCACCCAGCACCGCGGCCCGCGCCACATGACCGCCAATAAAGCCATCGAAACCCCGGAAGATCTTGATGGTTTCCGCATGCGCCTTCCTGCGCTGCCAGTATGGATGGAAGTGTGGGAAGAGATCGGCGCCCAGGTCGTCAATGTGCCCGCTCCCGAAATTTACCTTGCCATGCAAACGGGGCAGGTTGATGGTCACGAGAACTCGCTCTCATCGCCCTATACCCGCCGTCTATGGGAAGTACAGGATCACATCATTATGACCAGCCATGTTCAGTTTCCGTGGAATTGGGTGGCAAGTGCGCGCTGGTGGGAAGGGCTTGAGTCAGACGACCAGGCATTGATCGAAGAGGCCATTCATGTCGCCCGTGAGCATGGCACAGAGCGTGAACGCGAACTCGATGAGTACTACCTGGAAGCGCTGCAGGATGAAGGCATGACGATTATTGAGCCTGATATTGCCGCCTTCCGCGAAGCCGCGCTACCGGCGATTGATCGTGTCATGGCCGAAATGGCCGACGGCGTTCGTGAAGACGCCTTGGGTAACCAGAGCGAGTAACCCTCCTTTGGCAGAAATAGCGGCGGCCCACTGGGCCGTCGTTGTTCTTCAAGATAAATAGGTTTTGCAAGACAAGAAAGTTTTATAAGACACCTAAGTTTTCATAACCGAAAAAAAGACGTCAGGGTAAGGAGTTCTGCTGTGGAAGACGCTGTAGCGCCCAGCCAAGGGCCGGATCGAATCGCTTTCTATACGCTGCGCGGCGTCACCCGCCTGTGCGATGGGGTAGGCGTGGCGTTAATGGCGGCCATCCTGCTATTGATCGTGGCGGCGGTCATTGCCCGCGACTTGTTGGGGCTGGGCATGCCCTGGACCGAAGAAGTAGCGTCTATGTTAGCCATCTACGCGATTGGCTTTGGCTCGCTATCGGCGTGGGTGCGCAGTGAACACCTGGTGGTCGATCTGTTTAGCCACAAGCTTTCCGGGCTGGGTAAGAATATTCAGTATCGGTTTACTGCACTGGTTTCCTGCGGTTTTTTTGCGCTTGCTGCTTGGGGTGCATGGATCATGTCGGACATGAGCGCCAACAATAAAACCGTCTCGTTAAGTATCAGCTTCAGCTATCTCTATTACGGCATCTTTTTCAGCTTTGTGGGCATGGCGCTGATTGCCCTTTGGCAAACTTTGCGCGGCCCGGTGGCGTGGTTGGAAACGTCCCATGAAGAGGAGGCTTCTCAACCATGACCGAACTACTGATTTTCGTCGGTGGCCTGTTAGTACTGATGGCCATTGGTTTGCCTGTGGTGGTCGCCATTGGCGTGACCTCCTTTATCGCCCTGGTGGCTACTGGTACCGGTGGGCTGCCCGTTGAGTTACTGCCGCTGCGCATGGTGCAAACGCTCAATAACTTTACCCTGCTGGCGATACCGTTGTTTATTCTGGCCGCCAACATCATGAATATTGGCTCCACCACCACGCGTATTTTCGACTTCGCCACCGCGCTGGTGGGCTTTACCAAGGGCGGCCTGGGTCACGCGAATGTGGTGGCTAGCTCCATTTTTGCCACTATGTCGGGCACTGCCGTTGCCGATGCCGCAGGGCTTGGCAGCATTGAAATCAAAGCCATGAAAGAGCGTGGCTATGCGCTGGATTACTCCACCGGTGTTACCGCTGCTTCCAGCGTTATTGGGCCGATTCTGCCGCCCAGTATTGCCTTGGTTGTGTACGGCTGGTTAGCCAATGTGAGCATTGGCGGGCTGTTTATGGCGGGGCTACTGCCGGGTATTTTGATGGCGCTGCTGCTGATGGGGATGACCGTGCTACTGGCTGCCAGTGGCAAGGTGGTGATGCCCAAGCCCACACCCTTTGATGCCTGCGAAGTCGCCCGCACCGGTAGGCGTGCCATCTTGCCATTAATGATGCCGGCGATTATCGTCGGTGGTATTTGGGGGGGGTTCTTCACACCCACCGAGGCGGGGGCTATTGCCTCGCTCTACGCGGTAATTCTAGGCGGGCTGATCTACCGTGACTTGAACTGGCGAGACCTCTATAACGCTTTCCGCCGTACCCTGATGTTCAGTGCAGTGATCCTGCTGATTATTGCGGTCTCCAGCTTTTATGGCTGGATCCTGGTGCGTATGGGGATCCCTCAGGCGTTGGCGGGGCAGGTGGCCAGCATCGATATGCCAACGATCCTGCTGTTGCTCTGCTTTGCGCTGTTCTTCCTGCTTATCGGCTGCTTTATGTCGGTGATTGAAAGCATACTGATTTTTACCCCGATTGTGGTTCCCGCGGCGCTAAGTGCCGGATTAGACCCCGTGCATTTCGGTATTGTGATGGTGATCACGCTTTCAGTAGGGGTTATTACCCCGCCCTTTGGCACGGTGCTGTTCCTGATGGTGGGCATCACACGGTTGCGCTACGGCCAGGTCGTCACAGCGATCATGCCGTTCTTACTGCCGATTATCGCCACCATTCTACTGCTCATCGCCGTGCCGGGGCTGGCTACTTGGCTGCCAGACGTTATGGGGTATTGATGTTGATGTAAAAGGAAAGCGAATGAAAATGCCGCACAACACGTTTAAGCAGCAACTGCTGGCGGGACAGCCCCAAACGGGGATTTGGCTCGGCTTGGCGAGCGCCTACACCGCGGAGATTGCCGCCACGGCAGGCTTTGATTGGCTGCTGCTTGATGCCGAGCATGCTCCCAACGATGTATCGAGCCTGCTTGCCCAACTACAGGCACTGGCCCCCTATGGCAGCCACCCGGTGGTGCGCCCGCCCACCGGGGATACGGTGCTGATCAAGCGCTACCTGGATATTGGCGTTCAGAACCTGTTAATCCCCATGGTGGAAACGGCTGAGCAGGCTGCCCAGCTGGTGGCGGCCACACGCTATCCACCCGGCGGTAGTCGCGGCGTTGGTCATGTGCTGGCACGCGCCTCGCGGTGGGGGCAGGCAGAAGGCTACCTCTCCCGCGCCGATGACGAAATCTGCCTAATGCTGCAGGTAGAGAGCCCCCAGGCACTTGCCAATCTGGAGGCAATCGCCGCAGTAGAAGGTGTCGATGGGGTGTTCATTGGCCCGGCGGATTTATCGGCCTCAATGGGGCACCTGGGCAACGCCAGTCATCCTGACGTCACCGCGGCGATTAACGATGCCATCACCACAATACGTGCGGCAGGAAAGGCCGCAGGTATCGTGACGGTGGATGAGCAGGCAGCCCGCGGCTATCTTGCTGCGGGCTGCACCTTTGTTGGGGTGGGTATCGATGCCCTGCTCTATGCCAATGCCCTGCGCGGTCTGGCGGAGCGGTTCAGGCACGAATGAACAAAGCGTCGGGGTTACTCTACGGCAGGCAAGATCCTGCCTGGATTCATCAACCCCTTGGGGTCGAACAGCGCCTTAACGCCGCTGACCAGTTCCCGCTCAACAGGCGATAGCCGTGCCAGGTAGGGTGCCTGCTTGGTGCGGCCAATGCCGTGCTCGGCGCTGATGCTGCCGTTGAAACCGTCAAGTACCTCAAACAGCCGCTCCTCCAGGTCGTGCAGGTGGGCTTTCTTATCGCTATCCGCCATTGCCGTGGGCGGTAGAATGTTGAAGTGCAGATTGCCGTCGCCCACATGCCCGTAGGCAATAATTTCGCACTCGGGTGATGCTACCATCACCACCTCGCTTGCCCGGGTAACGAAGTCGGGTATCGCCGAGATGGGCACCGAGATATCGGTACGCAGGTGCTCTCCGCGCCGCCGCTGGCCTTCCAGCATGCTTTCGCGGAACTGCCATAGCTGGGCGGATTGGGTGTCGCTGGAAGCCAGCGCGCCATCCAGCACCAGCTCGCGCTCCATGCCGGTTTCCAGCAGCGCTTCCAACATCGAACCCAGATCCACTGGCCCCGTGGCCGCGACTTCCATCAGCACGTACCAGGGGTACGCGTCTTCAAGCGGGTCACGCAGCTCTGGCGTTGCTTCAATCGCCAGCTCGATACAGCGGCGAGGAATCAGCTCAAAAGCCGTCAGCAGGTCGCAGCACTCCCGGCGCGCCAGACCATACAGGTCGATGACCGCCTGGACGGAGGGCAGCCCCAGTAGAGCAGTCCGGTTCTGGGTAGTGCGTGGTGAAAGCTTTAACACTGCGCCCGTAACAATACCCAGCGTACCTTCACTACCGAGAAACAATTGCTGAAGGTCGTAACCACGGTTGTCCTTGTGCAGCGCATTCAGGCTTTCCCAGACGCACCCATCGGGCAGCACCACTTCAAGCCCCAGCACCAGCTCGCGCATCATGCCGTAGCGGAGTACGTTAAGCCCGCCCGCATTGGTGGCAATATTTCCACCAATCTGACAACTGCCTTGGGCGCCCAGCGAGAGCGGAAAGTCACAGTCATGATCAAAAGCTGCCAGCTTGACGTTCTCAAGGATGCAGCCAGCGTCTACGGTAATGGTGAAGTTAATCGGATCAATGGCGCGCACGCTATTTAAGCGCTCAAGACTGATCACCAACTCCTGACCGTTGGCGGCGGGCAAGGCGCCCGCCACCAGACCGCTATGGCCGCCCTGTGGCGTCATCGCGATTCCTTGGGCGTAGCAGCGCTTTACCACCTCGGCGACTTCTTCCGTGTTAGCCGGACGGGCCACCGCCAGTGGTGTGCCCAGCGTATCTCCCGCCCAGTCGCTAATGTAGCGCGCTATGGCGTCTGGCTCGCGCAGCAAGCCTCGCTCGCCGAGCAGGCTGGTTAGCTCATTTAGAAAGGAGGTGGTGTCTGTCATTACTTCTCTTCCTTCCAGGCCGCGCCCTCGGGGAAGCGGTGCTGTGCTTGGGATTCTGCGTGCATGGCGATACTGTAACCTGGCGCTTCAGGCACTTGGTAGCGGCCACGGTTGATTACTACCGGGTCGATAAAGTGTTCGTGCAAGTGATCCACATACTCAAGCACGCGACCTTCAAGGCTGCCGGATACCGCGATATAGTCGAATAGGGAGATATGCTGGGTGTATTCGCAAAGACCAACGCCACCGCCGTGGGGGCAAATCGGCACTCCGAACTTAGCGGCCATCAGCGTTACTAAAATCACTTCGTTAAGCCCACCCAAACGTGCCGCATCCAACTGGCAGTAGTCGATGGCATCCGCCTGGAAGAACTGCTTGAACATCACTTTGTTTTGACAGTGCTCGCCAGTGGCGACGCCGATAGGCGCAACCCGGTGGCGGATTTCGGCGTGGCCGAGAATGTCGTCAGGGCTGGTGGGCTCTTCTATCCATAGCGGGTCAAATTCGGCCAGCCGACGCATCTTGGTGATCGTCTCGTCGACTTCCCACACCTGGTTGGCGTCCATCATCAGCACGTTGTCCCAACCGATCTCTTCGCGTAGCAGCGCCGCTCGGCGGGCATCCTCTTCAATGTCGCCGCCAATCTTCTGTTTGAAGTGAGTCCAGCCTTCGGCCAGCGCTTCACGCGCCAGACTGCGCACTTTCTCGTCGCTGTAACCCAGCCAGCCCGCTGAAGTAGTGTAGGCGGGGTAGCCATCGTGGCGCATTTCGGCTTCGCGGGCTTCTTTGCCGGAGGCCTGACGGCGCAGCAGACAGATCGCTTCTTCCGGCGTTAGCGCGTCGGTGACGAAACGGAAATCAAGGCAGCGCACCAGCTGTTCCGGGGTCATATCCACCAGCAGCTTCCACACCGGCTTACCTTCGTTTTTCGCCCACATATCCCACACGGCGTTGACGATGGCGGCGGTGGCTAGGTGAATTGCGCCTTTATCGGGGCCAATCCAACGCAACTGGCTGTCGCCGGTAATTTCCCGCCAGAAGGTGCCCATGTCGTCGGTCATCGACTCAAGCGTTCGTCCCTCGATCAGCGGCGCTAGGGAGTGCAAAGCGGTAACCACAATCTCATTGCCGCGGCCAATGGTAAAAGTTAAGCCGTGCCCCTCGGGGCTGCTGTCATCGGTGTGCAGGATGACGTAGGCGGCGGAGTAGTCCGGCGCGGCATTCATGGCATCCGAGCCATCCAGAGAACGCGAGGTGGGAAAACGAATATCCTGGATCTCGACGCGAGTGATGGTTGTCATTGTGCGCTCCTAGGCTGTGATATGAGTGGCGTATGGATTGTTAGAATCAGCGGCGCGCTAAGTGGCGCATCAGTTCGCGAATACCGTAGGTCCAGGGCGGCAATTGATCGCTTCTGCCTACCCGGTTGACCAGGGCGCCCAGGGCCGGGGTGGTGATGGTGACGCGATCACCCAGGTGATGGGTAAAGCCCTGGCCTTCCCCGTCGCGATCCTGAATGGGCGAAAACATGGTACCGAGGAACAGCATAAAACCATCCGGATATTGGTGGTGGTCGCCGATGGTTTGGTTTACCAAGTCCAGCGGGTCGCGGCTGATCTCGCGCATATCGCTCTCGCCCTGGAGCAGGAAGTCGTCATCCTCCCCCTCAATACGCAGCGATACCTGGCAGTTGCGCACGCTGTCGATATCGAAGTGGTCATCAAACAGGCGAATGAAGGGGCCAATGGAGCAGGAGGCGTTGTTATCTTTTGCCTTACCTAACAGCAAAGCGCTGCGACCTTCCACATCGCGCAGATTAACGTCGTTACCCAGAGTCGCGCCGCGCACTTGGCCGCGGCTATCTACTGCCAGGACAATTTCCGGCTCGGGATTATTCCACTGCGAGGACGGGTGCAAGCCCACCGGGGTGCCAAAACCGACTGATGAGAGCGGCTGGGCTTTGGTAAATACCTCCGCATCGGGGCCGATGCCGACTTCCATATATTGCGACCACCCACCGCGCGCCTGAAGCGCTTTTTTAAGCGACATCGCCTCTTCAGAACCCGGCGCAATCTTGGAAAGGTCGGTGCCGATCAGTGCCTGCAGGTCGTTGCGCAGCTCCACCGCTCGTGCCGGGTCGCCGCCCGCTTGCTCTTCGATCACTCGCTCTAACAAACTCACAGCGAAGGTGACGCCGCAGGCTTTAACGGCCTGAACATCGCAGGGGGCTAGCAGGTAGGGCGCTTGTGGTTGGGGTAACTGAGAGTTTTCCAGCAGTGCCTCGACACTACCTAGGTTGGGGCCTTCCGCTTGCTGCACTACCGCTTGTAGGTCGTCGCGTTCCAGCAGGTCAGCCATGGTGGGCCCATAGGCGGTAATGTCGATCACCTGACCGTTGTTGACGGTCACTAGCGCGGGGCCAGGATGACTGCCCTCCAACCAAACGCGGCCAACCAGCAGCGCGTTACCCCGGTCGGCGGGAAGTGTGTCCGTCGATGAAAGTGGATTCATGTACTTCTCCATTCGCTCTTAGAATTAGTTTTAATCGTTAGCAGTGGTAGGCGACTGGCGCTAAACACGCCATCGCCTATCATGTTATAGATGTCGCTTTGTATGACAGGTATGCCAGTTCATTGCTTACTTTAGCGCACCGCTCCATTTCGGGTCGATAGTTAAATCTATCTAGAGGACGACGGTTTCGCTAAGTGTGGCTCTCACAATAAAAGCAAAAGTGTTAAGGAGAATTTCATGTTAGACGAGTGGAACGGTAAGCGAGTACTTATCACCGGTGCTAGCCGTGGCATTGGCGCGGCGGTTGCGAAACAGCTGGGGGCGTTGGGAGCGCACGTAGCGGTGCACTATCACAACAGTGAAGCGCCCGCTGAAGCGGTGGCTAAGGCGATTCGCGATGCGGGTGGGGACGCCTTTACCGTTAAAGCAGACGTCAGCCACACCAGCGAGACCCAAAAACTCGTCGACGATGCCGCCGAGCGTCTGGGCGGTTTAGACCTGTTGATCAATAACGCGGGGGACATGATGGGCCGGGTTGGCTTAGATGAGATGGACGATGACCAATATGACCGGGTCATGGATCTCAATGTCCGTTCAGTGATTATGGCTAGTCGGGCGGCGCTACCGCATTTTCGCCACGCAGGCGGTGGCAATATTATTCACACTACCTCGATTGCCGCACGTAATGGCGGCGGGGGAGGCGCTGGACTATACGCCTCAGCAAAAGGTTTTGTGAGCACGATAACGCGAAATATGGCCAAGGAACTTGCCGGGGATAATATCCGCGTGAATGCTGTGGCCCCCGGTACGATTGCGACCGATTTTCATGAGCGCCACTCAAGCGATGCTCATCTAAACGCAGCTCGGGCATCGATTCCCATGGGGCGTTTGGGCACGGCGGAAGAGTGCGTGGGCGCGTACGTTTTTCTGGCGACCGATACGCTCAGTGGCTATGTCACTGGTCAAATCATTGAGGTCAACGGCGGGCAGTTAATGCCATGAATAGCTCCCCACGCTGTTATGAAATTGCGATCACCATGGGCGACCCTGCTGGCATCGGCCCTGAGATTATTTGCCGCGCGCTGAGTGCTATGTCAGCCACCGAACGTGCCACGGCGATGGTCATCGGTGACCCGGCTATTTATCGCCGTGCAGCGGCGAGTGTTGGTGCTGTACTTGAGTTCGTGCCAGTGGAGCAGGCAGAGAGCGATAAGGATTGTGTGGCGGTCGGTGTGGTCGAGGTGCCGGAAGGCGTTGAGATTGCTGATGGTCAAATTAGCGCCGGTGCGGGTGATATGGCGTTTCGCTGCGTTCATAGAGCCGTGGAATTGGTGCAGGCGGGGCGGGCGCAGGTGATTGTCACCGCCCCGCTGAACAAGGCGGCGTTACATGAAGCCGGGCACCATTACGATGGCCACACCGGAATGTTGGCATCGCTGACCGGTGCGCCCTCGTCGTTTATGCTGCTGGCATCTGAGACGCTCTCGACGCTACATGTATCCACCCACGTGTCGCTACGTGATGCGATCGACCGAGTGACCCCTGAACGCATCATTGCCACCGTTGAAGCAGGACACGCGCACTTGCTCGCGTTGGGCATGAAGGCTCCGCGCATTGCCGTGGCAGGCCTTAATCCGCACTGCGGTGAAGGAGGGATTTTTGGCGACGAAGATAGTCGCTGTATCGCCCCAGCGGTGGAACGCTTGCGGGAACGGGGTTTTGATGTGAGCGGGCCGATCTCTGCGGATACGGTGTTTTACCGCGCTTCGAAAGGCGAGTTCGATTTGGTTATTGCCCAGTATCACGACCAGGGCCATATCCCCGTCAAACTGATTGCTTTTGATACCACGGTCAATGTCAGCCTTGGCTTGCCGCTTCAGCGCACCTCGGTGGATCACGGCACTGCCTTTGATATTGCCTGGCAGGGCAAAGCCGATGCCACCAACATGGGATCAGCGATTGCCTATGCGCGACGGTTAGCCAGTGGCGCCAAGGCATGAGCGGCTGCCGATTGGCGATTATTGCCGATGATCTTTCGGGCGCGCTGGACACTTCAGCACCCTTTGCCGCGCGAGGCGCAGATGTCCGCGTGGTGATTAGCCTGGAGGCATTAGCGACAACGCTAGAGGCATGGCAAGGCCAGTGGCCAGAGGTCATCGCCGTGAATACCCAGTCTCGCCATCTGCAATCTGAGGAGGCGGCGCTTCGGGTAAGCGAAGCAGTGCGTTTGCTCACGCGAGTCGCGCCGCAGGAGTGGTTCAAGAAAGTCGATTCAACCCTGCGTGGCCAAGTAGTCGCAGAGTGCACAGCACTGCGGGAAGCGCTTGGCTTTCCCCTGCTGCTGGCTCCCGCGGTACCGGCCCAGGGGCGAACAGTGCGTAATGCCGAAGTGTGGGTGGACGGCATTCCACTGGCTGATACCACCTACCAACAGGATGCCCTCTCAACGCCCCTGATCGGCCCCATTGATCAGGCATTTTCCGTCAGCGGGCGACCGCTGCAGCGCTATCGCTTTGGTCAGGGCGTTCAACTCCCTAACGGGGACTGTATCGCCGATGCCCAAAGCGACGAGGAGCTTGCTGCGCTCTATCAGCTCGTGTCGAGTGCTGGCTGCCGCCGAGCAATGGCGGGGGCTGCGGGGCTGGCAACGGCTATCGCCCAGCGTTTTTTCGGGCGGCCTGATGCACCATTTCGAGCGTTGAATAGCGTAAATACAGTGCTTTATGCCATCGGTTCTAGAAGCCCTCGTGCTGCCGAACAGCTCCAACAGTTGCGACAATACGTGCCCGGTTTGGCCGTGATTAAAGCGTGTACCGAGCCCTCTGCTACACCTTGTAATAGTAGCCCGGCCTTAGGGACCTATGTGGTCGTGCCCGGAGAGAGTGAGGAATGCACGGCAAACCAAGTCGCCGAGTCGATGGCTTCCAAAGTGGCCGACCTTACGTCTGCCTGGCGGGACGATGATCCGTGTTTGCTATTTTTAACCGGCGGGGATATCGCCATGGCCGTATTGACCCAACTGGGGGTGAGTTATATCTCTGTCGAGACGGAGTGGTCACCCGGGGTGGCACTAGGGAGTATGGATGGCGATAGGCGAAAGCGAGTGATGACTAAAGCAGGTGGCTTTGGCGATCCTCAACTGCTGGTGCGCTTATACCATCAGTTCGCTCCACGGCTTGAATCATCATAGGCACTACTAAAATCGTTACCTGGATAGTTGCGCGATTGCGGGCAGCCAACTAAGTTTGAAGCTGGTGGTATGACACGTATATAGCACTATGATCGGTTACGTTGGTTGCCGCCGCTTAAAAAATAACCAAATACATCACAATAAATAGCAGCAAATCACACTATCCAACAACAAATCCAATGGTTGTGAGGAGTACACGATGAGTCACAAACGCCAACACTCGCTTAAGATGGCCCGCCTGCTGACCGCTACGCTTATCGCCGGTGGTCTCTCAGTGACCGGTGCTGTGCATGCGCAAGAAGAACTCACCTTTGCTCACGTCTATGAGACATCCGAGCCCTACCACGAGTGGGCACTGTGGGCGGCAGATGAAATCGAGGAGCGTACTGATGGCCGTTATTCGATCAGTGTCCACCCGGCGTCGTCACTGGGTAAGGAGTCGGACATCAACGAAGGCCTACAGCTTGGCACGGTTGATCTGATCTACACCGGCAACCAATTTGCCGGTCGTTTCTATGGCCCGGTGGGTATCGCTGGCGCGCCCTATATGTTCCGCGATTTTGACCATTGGCAGGCCTATGCCGATAGCGACCTGTTCAAAGAAATCGCCCAGGGCTACCAGGATGAAACCGGTAACGTACCGCTGGCCATGAACTACTACGGGCGTCGCCATGTAACCTCCAACAAACCGATCAATACGCCGGAGGACATGCAAGACCTGAAAATTCGTACGCCCAATGCGCCAATGTACATGATGTTCCCCGAAGCGGTGGGCGCCAACCCCACTCCGATCGCATTCTCCGAGGTTTATCTGGCGCTGCAGCAAGGTGTGGTGGATGCTCAAGAAAACCCACTGCCGACCATTCGCGCCAAAGCGTTTCATGAGGTGCAGGACTATATCAATCTGACCGGGCATATCACCGATTCGCTAATCACCATCGCCGGTGGCCCATTGTGGAATCGCCTCTCCGAGGAGGATCGTGAGGTTTTCCGTGAGGTCTACACCGAAGCCGGCGAGCGCATCACTCAAGATATCTTGAAATCCGAGGAAGAGCTGGTGGCTTGGTTCGAAGAGCAGGGTGTGACCGTCAACGAAGTCGATATAGAACCCTTCCGCGAAGCCACGATTCCTGCCCATAACGGTGAAGCGGCGACTTGGGATCAGGAAACCTATGATCGTCTGCAGGCTATCGGCCAGTAATCAGACTATCGGACGGTAATGCCGTGAGGCCTGAGTTTTCCAGAATCCGTACGTTTCCGGGATCGTTTTTTTCGTAGACCAAGACTCGCCCCGCCCAAGCCTCGGGTGGGGCGAAGCGGGAGCCTTCCATGAGCCAAACTGACTCTACTGACGAGACCAGCCTTGCAGGTCTCGACGATGATTCCTTCAACATTCACGACTATGCCCTGGAGGATTTCCTGACGCTTGGGATCTTCTGGCTACTGGCACTGGATGTCTTTATGCAGTTTTTCAGCCGCTATGTGCTGGGTAATTCCATCGCCTGGACGGAGGAGATGGCGCGCTATCTATTGGTTATGGTGGGCTTTATGGGCAGCACCATGGCCGTGCGAAAGGGATCGCATATCGCAGTGGAATTTTTCTATCGCTACATGCCGGGGTGGCTGGGGCGCGTGATGTCGACGCTGGTAGACCTGATCAATATTGCCTTCTTCGCCAGCATGGCCTGGATCACCTTCAAACTGGCTGATCGTACCAGTGCCATGATGACCTCGGTGGATATCCCTAAAAGCTGGCTTTACTACTTGGTGATGGTGGGCTTTATCATCATGCTGGTGAGAGGGGTGGAGGTGGCTATTCGTCACTGGCGCTCGGGCACCAGTGAACTGCTCAATACCCAATAACAACACGCCAACACGCTACTCTCTCGGAGATCACCCCAATGCCCAACATTCTGGCTGTGAGGCGCGGCGGTGCGATAGTACCGCCATTGGTCGCGGCTGTCGCGATACTCGGCTGTATCGCATTGGCCGCCACCCAGCACTATTTACTGTTCCTGTTTGCGGCGCTCTTTACCCTGCTGGTGATGGGGGTGCCGATCGCCATTAGTCTTGCCGGCTCGTGCCTGCTGTATGTGCTGCTGACCGGCAGAGTACCCGATGTTGTCGTGATGCATCGCATGATCAACGGCGTCGACAGCTTTCCCCTGTTGGCGATTCCGTTTTTTATACTCGCCGGTAACCTAATGAACAATGGTGGTATTACCGTGCGGATATTTGACTTTGCCAAGGCATTGATGGGCTGGATGCGTGGCGGTCTGGGGCACGTCAATGTAGGCGCCAGCATTGTTTTTTCCGGCATGTCAGGAGCCGCAGTCGCCGATGCAGGGGGGCTAGGTACCATTGAAATCAAGGCCATGAAAGATGCCGGTTACGACGAGGAGTTCTCGGTGGGTATCACCGCGGCATCTTCGACCATTGGCCCGATTATTCCGCCGAGTCTGCCGATGGTTATCTACGGTGTAATGGCCTCGGTGTCGGTCGGCCAGTTGTTCGTCGCCGGCCTGGTACCGGGCCTGTTAATGGGGCTGGTACTCATGGTCATGATCACGATCATTTCACGGCGGCGCGGCTATACCCGCGATGCGGTGTTCTCGTTTCCGGTGCTTGGTCATACGTTCAAGCGCGCCTTCCTGTCACTCTTAACACCGGTCATCATCGTCGGCGGCATAATGTCGGGGGCCTTCACTCCTACCGAAGCGGCGATTGCTGCGGTGGTCTACGCCTTGGTGCTGGGGGGAGTGGTTTATCGTAGCCTGACCTGGCGCCGCCTGCTCAAGGTGAGCATGGAAACTATTGAAACCACTGCCGTGATCCTGCTGATCGTCGCTGGTGCCTCGATATTTGCCTGGATCCTGACCAGCAACCAAGTCACGCAGCATGTCGTGACCCTGCTCGGGCCATTTGCCGATAACCCCATAGCCACGCTGATCATCATCAACCTGGTGCTGATTCTGGTGGGCTGTTTTATGGAGACCATCGCGGCGATCACCATCCTGGTGCCGGTATTGTTGCCGGTGGCCATTACTGCGGGTGTCGATCCGGTGCACTTTGGCGTGATCATGGTGCTAAACCTGATGATCGGCTTGTTAACGCCGCCGGTAGGCATGGTGCTGTATGTACTGTCGCGAGTGTCCGGAATTTCCTTCGAGAAATGCATGCGTGGCACGCTGCCGTTCCTGGTGCCGCTGGTCATCGCATTGCTATTGGTTACCTTCATTCCAGCTATCTCGCTGTGGCTGCCAACACTGATTTATCGTTAAGCATTACCGGGGCTGGCCAATGGTCAGCCAGTAGCCCGACTGAAACCAGGAGCTATCGATTAATGAGAGATACGTCGTCAAATTTTCGCGTCGCTCGCGAAGACCTTGCCCGCTTCATGCAAGCCGTTCTGAAGGCGGCAGGTGCTGATCAGGCATCAGCAAACGCGGTCACTCGCGCGCTGATTACCGCCTCACGTATGGGCACCGACAGCCATGGCCTGCGTCTGCTGCCCCACTATCTGCAGGCGCTCAAGGGCGGGCGGATCAACGGCGCGCCCGACATGCAGTTCCACCAGCGCCTTGCGGCGACCGGTTTTCTGGATGCTGACGACGGGTTGGGGCACCTCGCGGGTTATACCGCCATGGAGCACGCCATGGCGATGGCCGAGACGGTGGGGATGGGGGCCGTCGCGGTGGGCAACTCGTCGCACTTCGGCGCGGCGGGGTGCTATGCGTTGGCAGCGGCTGAGCGCGGGTACCTCGGCATGGCGTTCTGCAATTCGGATCCTTTCGTGCTGTTGCATGAGGGCGCCAAGCCCTTTCACGGTACCAACCCAATCGCCTTTGCGGCGCCGGTGGCGGGCGAGTCGCCTTACCTGCTGGATATGGCGACCAGCTCGGTGCCCTGGAATCGCGTGCAGCAGTACGGGGCGATAGGGCGTGAACTGCCTGACCAGGTCGCGGCGGATGCTGCCGGGCAGGTAAGCCGCGTTCCTGGTGAAGTGGCCGCATTGTTACCGCTGGGTGGTAGCGGCTTCGGCTTCAAGGGCGCGGGGTTGGGTGGCATGGTTGAGGTTCTGAGTTCGATGCTGTCGGGCATGCAGCATGGCTTTAAGCTGCTGCCCATGGGGGGGCCAGACATGGCGACGCCACGCGGGGTAGGGCACTTCTTCCTGGTCATGCAACCGGATGCGTTTGCGGATGCAGGCACCTTTGCGCAAGGAATGGCCGAGTATCTAGCCGACCTGCGCGCCCAGCCTGCTGCACCCAATGCCCAGGTAATGGCACCAGGTGATCGCGAATGGCGCTGCCAGGCTCAGCGCGACGCCGAAGGCATTCCGCTTGATTCTGCCAATCAAGTAGCCTATGCCGAGATCGCCGAGCAGTACCAAATAGCGCCGCTCTCTCGGCTGGTTTGAAGGATAATGACTAGAAATGCAGTAAAATGGCGGAAAATTCCAGGTTAACCAGGGGTGACTGCCTATGAGCAGATACCGGATCGAGCGTAAAACGCTATCGGAACAGGTCGCTGAGCAGCTTGAGGCGGAGATTCTCGAGGGGCGGCTGAGTGAAAACGATCAACTGCCTTCAGAGAGGGAGTTGATGGAGCAGTTTGGTGTTGGCAGACCCGCGGTGCGTGAAGCACTGTTCCACCTGCAACAGCTAGGACTTATCGCCATCAACAGCGGTACCCGCGCCAGGGTAATTCGTCCCACCGCTGAGGCGGTGATGGCCAGGCTTTCTGGGGTAACCCGACAGCTACTTTCTAAGCCCGATGGTCAACAGTATTTCCAGGAAGCGCGGGCCATGTTCGAGATATCTTTGGCTCGCTACGCGGCGCGTAATGCCAGTGAAGAGGATCTAGCGAGGCTGCGGGATGCATTAGCGGATAATCGCGATGCAATAGGTGATGAAGCACGCTTTAAACGCTCTGATAATGACTTCCATGGCGTGTTGGCCAGCATTGGCCGTAACCCCATTTTTGATGCTATCCATGTGGCGCTCTCTGAGTGGTTGGACGATCGCCGCGCGCTGGTACTGCAACAGAAGGACGAAGACAAAGCGGCTACCGCTGCGCATACCGAAATCATCGCAGCGATAGAGTCTCGTGACCCAGATGCGGCCGAGGCAGCCATGCGGCGCCACCTCGACCGTCACTACGGCACCTATATGCAGCTTAAAAAGCGCCTCTCGGACGCTTCTTAATTCTCATGCTACCCAATTAATCCTGCCGCCTTTTTTATTCGGCGGCAGGGATGGGATCACTCGGTCATTGTCGATTCAGCAATCTCTTGGAATTCAGTCACGAGATCTTCGCCGATGCGTGGTGCCCACTCTTCGTAAACCGGCTGCACGGCTTCCTGGAAAGCGGCAATCTGCTCGTCATTAAGACGGGTAATTTGCATGCCGCGTTCTTCAAGCTGATCCCGTGCCCAGTCGTCGTACTCGCTGGAAAGCTGGATTTCGTAATCCGCTGCTTGCAGCGCGGCTTCCTGAACAAGTTCCTGATACTCTGGATCGAGGCGATCCCAGGTACGCTGAGAGATCATCTTGATGAAGGGCGTATAAACGTGACGGGTTTCGGAGCCGTAATCCTGCACCTCATAGAAGTTGGAGGTCAGGATGGTGCTCCAAGGGTTTTCCTGGCCATCGACAACGCCTTGTTCCATGGCGGAGAAGAGTTCACCAAATGCCATCGGGGTCGGGTTGGCGCCCAGCGCTTCCCAAATAGCCAGGTGCACTGGGTTCTCCATGGTGCGAATAGACAAGCCACGAACGTCCAGGCCCGCCACATCTTCTGGTGAAGCGACTTCACGAGCACTATTGGAGAGCTGGCGGAAGCCGTTTTCAGAGAATGCCAGGGCTTTTAGACCAGTGCCATCGAAGGCATCAAGCATCTCCTGGGCAGCATCGCTACGCATGGCCTTTATAGCCGCTTCCCGAGTAGGCAGTAGGAAAGGAAGGTCAAAGACTGCCAGCTCCTCGACATAACCTGTGGCGGGTGAAGAGGAAGGGTAGGTCATATCCAGAGTACCGGTTTGCAGCATTTCCATCATCTGCACGTCATCGCCAAGCTGGCTGTTGGGAAAGATATTAACGCTGATACGCCCTTCGCTGCGCTGGTCGAGAATATCCGCAAAGTATTGGCTAGAGATATATTGAGGCGAGCTTTCCGCCAAGCCCAATCCCATTCGCAGAGTGACGCTGCCGTGGTCACCCACGGTACCGCCCTCTATCTCTGGCGGATCGGAAAGGTCAGGCGTTTGCGCGTAGGCAATGCCTGAGCTGAGCAGTGTAGCGCCGGTCATTAATAGGGTGCGTTTCCAAAGATGGTGCATAGTCGTCACTCTCCTGGCGTGCTGCAGGTCGCTACGCTAAGGGGATATTCCTAGCGAGCTGCAGCGTGGTTGATTGTTGTTGTGTGTAAGCGGCACTCGCTTATAGAGGTGTAAGTGCCGCTCCCTTAGGTGAATGTCTAACGTTTTTGATATATGTTCAACATATACTTTTGTATGTGTCGACGCCGCGGGTAAGAACGCGTACCGTCATGGCAACTCTTCCCTACATTTTAGGAAGCTTTCTTCATTGTTAGTGTTGGTGGGCAGTTTGAGTGCCTAAAGCGCGCCTGCCGACTTGTATATTTACTTTAGGCGTGGAGCGGAACCATGGCCAATTTTCAGCGAATAACTCCTGAGCAGTTGCGTTCACGCTACTGGTTCGATAACCCTGATCACCCCGGAACCACGGCGCTATGTATTGAGCGTTACCTCAATTACGGTATTACTCTGGATGAGCTGACCAGCGGTAAGCCGATCATTGGTATTTGCCAGTCGGGCTCTGATTTAACCCCGTGCAACCGCCACCACATTGACTTGGTCAAGCGGGTTAAAGACGGAATTCGCGCCGCAGGTGGCGTGCCGTTTGAATTTCCCATGCATCCTATTCATGAGAACGTGCGCCGACCCACTGCTGCGCTGGATCGGAACCTCGCTTACTTGGGCATCGTGGAAGTGCTCCATGGCTACCCGCTAGATGGCGTGGTATTGACCACCGGCTGTGATAAAACCACCCCGGCTGCGCTGATGGCCGCGGCAACGGTGAATATTCCGTCCATTGTGCTCTCCGGTGGTCCGATGCTAAACGGCTGGCGCGGTGCCGAGCGGGTGGGCTCAGGCACGATTATCTGGGAGCTTCGCAAGCGGCTGGCAGCTGGGGATATCGACTACGCAGAGTTCCTTTCCCGCGCCAGCGATTCAGCACCCTCGATAGGCCACTGCAACACCATGGGCACCGCCTCTACCATGAATTCCATGGCGGAAGTCCTGGGCATGAGCCTGCCGGGGTCGGCGGTGATTCCTGCGCCCTATAAAGAGCGCGCAATGGTGGCCTACGACACGGGTACGCGGATTGTCGATATGGTGTGGGAAGACCTGCGCCCGCTGGATATTCTGACCCGGGAAGCGTTTGAGAACGCCATCGTGGCGTGCTCGGCACTGGGCGGTTCATCCAATGCGCCGGTACATATCAATGCGATTGCCCGCCATGCAGGCATTGAGCTGGATAACGATGACTGGCAGCGCCTGGGCCATGAAATTCCACTGCTGGCCAACGTAATGCCTGCCGGTGCTTTCCTGTGCGAAGAGTTCTACCGCGCCGGTGGTGTGCCCGCGATCCTCCATGAGCTACACACTGCCGGTAAGCTGCACGGCGAGGCGCTAACGGTCAATGGCCGCTCCATCGGCGATAATTTGCAGGGCCGTGAAACTCAAGACACTGACGTGATTTGTCGCTATAGCGACCCGTTGGTGGATCATGCGGGCTTCCTCAATCTCAAGGGCAATCTATTCGACTCGGCGCTGATGAAAACCAGCGTGATCTCGCGGGATTTCCGCGAACGCTTCCTGAATGACCCCAATGACCCGGAAGCCTTTGAGGGCAAGGTGGTGGTATTCGATGGCTCCGAGGATTACCACGCCCGCATTGATGATCCAGCGCTCAACATCGACGCTCGTACCATTCTGGTAATGCGCGGTGCTGGCCCGGTAGGCCACCCTGGCGGTGCCGAAGTGGTTAACATGCAGCCGCCGGAGGCGCTGATCAAACAGGGCATCGAATCGCTGCCGTGCCTGGGCGATGGTCGCCAGTCGGGTACTTCCGGCTCACCGTCGATTCTCAATGCCTCCCCGGAAGCCGCTACCGGGGGTGGCTTGGCGCTGCTGGAGAGTGGCGACCGTCTGCGGGTCGATCTCAAGCGCGGTGAGGTGCAGCTGCTGATCGAACCCAGTGAACTGGAAGCCCGCCGGGAGCGTTTAGCCCAGCAGGGCGGTTACCGCTACCCTGGCCACCAGACGCCCTGGCAGGAGATCCAGCGCAGCATGGTCGAACCGCTGGACCGCGGTATGACATTGGAACCCGCCACCAAGTACCGCGATGTGGCTCGCCAGCATCCGCCCAGGGATAATCACTGAAGAGGCGAATACTAAAGATGAGTCGTTGGAGTACCTTATCGCATCGCCAGCAGGGACTACTATTGACCGCTGGCGGGGCGCTGATCATGGCCCCGGATGCCCTGCTGATTAAAGTGGCTGATCTGCCCGATGCCGAGATATTGATGTGGCGTGGCTTTCTTTCGGGCTTAGGTTTTCTACTGATCGCCCTGATGCGCTATGGCCGTGGCACGCTGGCAGCCTACCGTCGCTGCGGCTGGACGGGTATCGCCGTGGCGCTGCTGTTCAGCCTGACCACCTGCGGTTTCGTGCTGGGCAACCAGTACACCAAGGCGGGCAACGTACTGATGATACTGGCCAGTTCGCCGTTAATCGCTGCCGTGCTCTCCTGGATCATTCTCAAGGAGCGTCTGCCAAGGCGTACCTGGTTAGCGATATTGCTGTGCATGGTGGGTGTCGCCATGATCGCCCTTGATGACGCGGGCGCAGGTTCTTGGGTCGGAAACGCTTTCGCTTTGATGGCGGCAACGACCCTGGCGATTAACTTTACCCTCTGCCGTACGCGGCCGGGGGTGGATATGAGCCCGATGCTGGTGTTCAACGGCCTTATTGTGGGTAGCACCGCAGGGCTGTTTTGGCTGGCGGGCAGCGAACCAACCCTGCCTGCAGCCAACCAGCTTGCTGTCGTTATCCTGCTCTGCCTGATTATTGTGCCTTGCGGCGTGACGCTACTGCAGCGTGGGCCGCTCTATCTGCCCTCTGCCGAAGTGGGCCTGCTAATACTGCTGGAAGTGGTGATAGGCACGCTGTTGGCCTGGTGGATTCTGGCCGAAAAGCCCGCGCCAATGGCCATGGTTGGCGGCGTTCTGGTGCTGGGCACACTGGGTGCTAAAGGCCTCTATGAACGGCGGCTGGAACTGAAACAGCGGGCGGGGCTCGATGCTACGCCGTCGATAACAGTCGACCGGTCAAGTACGGTATGATTGACAGGAATCGAAATAGGGTCTTATCGCAGTGACGTCATCTCCTAGTAAGCCAGTAGCTCGCCCCAGTATTGCCGAACATCTCGCCGAGGAGATCTTTGGTGGGCGCTATCACCCCGGTGACTTAGTACCCCGAGAAATGGATCTATGCGAACGCTTTGCGATCAATCGCTCAGCGGTGCGTAGCGATCTTCGCCAACTGGTCGATGCCGGGATTATTGAGCGGATTTCTGGTCATGGTTCCAAGGTGCGCGAATACTCAGAGTGGCATATTCTTGATGCCCAGGTGACTGACTGGCTGACCCGCTACGCTGCCCCCAACCCGGATATTCAGCGCGAGATTCTTGCCTTCCGTCTGGACGTTGAGCCCTATGTGGCGATGACCGCCGCCAAGCGGGCCAAGGCGCGTGATTTAGTCGCCATCGAAGAAGCCTTTGAAGGGCTAGGGCAGAATCTACGCAACGCCACCTGCGAAGAGGAGCGGCGGCTGCACAGTGAGTGTGATGTCGCTTTTCACGAGGCGATCTTCAAGGCGACCCACAATATTGTCTGGGCGCAGCTATCACATATCCTGCGACCCTCCATCTACATGCTGATTTCCATGTCCAACGAGAACGCCCCGGATCCGGAAGAAAGCCTGGAGCGCCACCGTCAGTTGATGGAGAGTATTCGTCTGCGCCGCCCTCGGGAGGCGTTTTTAGCGTCCCAAGCGGTGTTGGCAGGTACCGCCGCAGCGCTAGGGCTTGAGCACAGCGTTAGCTCATTAGGGCGCAGCGTTGAGCTGCCCCACACCACCCCCTGAACCCATTTTCAATGGTTAAAAACAAAGGCAAGCGTATGTCTGACTTCAACTCTGGCTTTAGCTCTGGCTTTAAGTTCGGCCTAGTGGGCGTGGGTAAAATTGTCCGAGACCAGCACCTTCCTGCCATAGCCGCCACCCCAAACTGCCATCTTGTCGCCACGGCGGATCCTCATGCCTCGCTGCCGGAACTACCCGCCTATCAAGACCTGGAAGCGATGCTAGACGCCCACCCTGAAATCACCGCCGTCTCAATCTGCACGCCGACGCACCTGCGCTACTCCCAGGCGCGGGCAGCGCTGATGCGTGGCAAGCACGTGCTGCTTGAGAAGCCGCCAGGGGCGACGTTAAGCGAAGTGGAGGATTTGATTGCCTGCGCTCAGAAGCAGGGCGTTAGCCTATTTGCCGCCTGGCATTCGCGGTTTGCCCCCGGCGTGGCTCAGGCCCAGCAGTGGTTAGCCGATCGCCAGGTTCAGCGGGTTGAGATCGAGTGGAAAGAGGACGTGCGGGTATGGCATCCAGGCCAGGCGTGGATCTGGCAGCCCGGTGGCATGGGGGTTTTTGACCCCGGTATTAACGCGCTGTCGATTGCGACTGAAATCCTGCCTCAACCGTTCTTTCTGCAACGGGCGCGGCTGCTGGTACCGAGTAACGCGCAAACTCCGATTGCGGCAAAGTTATCCTTTATTGATCCAGAAGGCGCGGCGATCGAGGCCGATTTCGACTTCCTCCAGAGCGGCCCGCCAACCTGGGATATGCATATCGACAGCGATGGCAACCGTCTGAGTCTCACCCAGGGCGGCTGTCGATTGGTCATCGACGATGAACTGATCATTGAAGAGGAGGAGCGCGAGTATCAAGGTTTATATGCGCGCTTTGCCGAGCTGATCGCCAACGGGCACAGCGAGGTGGATGTGGCCCCGCTGCGCCAGGTCGCCGATGCGTTTCTATACGGTCATCGTGAGGCTACCGAAGCGTTTATCGAGTGAAGGCTTTATCTGGAAATATGAGGTAGCCAAGAAGCTATCTTAGTGGCCTTAATCGGATACGATCTTATTGCGTTTTATACAGCTGTCATACGCTTGGGGAACGAAACTATCTTCCCCCACGTCGTCTCGAGCTAACGTAAGAAACTCGCAAAGCGGTGGCAGCATATGGGGGGCTAGCTGATAGGCGTTTAACGTTTCAGTCAGGTAGCGCATATCTTTTTCAGCATTACCAAGACTGAACTGTAACTTTGTGCACTCCTTCTGCAGTACCCACTCCATAACGGGAGCGAGCATCGCGCTGTTGGCTCCCCCTTGTGAGCAAATTTCCAGGAGTTTGTCTTGTGAAACGTCCATGCCAGCCGCCATAGTGGCCGCCTCACTGACTAGGGCAGCAGCCCCTAACGAGAGAAAATTATTAATCAGTTTCAGTTTATGCGCTGAACCAACCTTACCCACATGAAAGATGTTTTCTGCGAAACTTTCCATGACCGGCGTAATACGCGCCACTGTGGAGACATCGCCACCCACCATGACATTTAGCCGTCCATCTCTGGCTTCACGAGGCGTGCGTGCTAAAGGCGCGTCAACGAGTATCACCCCTTGATGTTCTACGTTTTTCGCAAGGCGCTCAGTTGATTCGGGATGAGCCGTAGAGCAGTCGACAATAATAAGCCCTTCATGGCTTCCGGCCATTAAACCGTCAGCCCCGCTGACGATTTCGTTAACCTGTTCGGATGTCTTCACGCAGATAAAAACAATATCGCTATTTCTTGCCATCTCTGCGGGAGTGCTAACTTCCGTCGCGCCTTCCTTGCATAGCGCTTCAAGGGGGGATCGATTCCTATGGGCCATCACCGTTAGCGGATAACCGTTACGTACGATATGTCTGGCCATTTCCTTGCCCATTAAGCCGAGCCCAATGAATCCGATGCGTTCTTGTTTCATAGTCGCCTCTGATGAGTTGGTTCACCACACCTGAATATCGCCCACTAGACCTTTGCATGAGCGGCTGTTATTGCAGCGCCCGAGGGAAAGTAACCCCCAGACGTTCCGACCAATCGGCTAGAGCTTCGGGAACACCGTCTGGAAGAGGCACGCCCTCCTGCGCATAACGCTTATGGAGGGCAAGTCCGCGCTCGCCAGGAATCCGTACTGGAGGGCTACCTTCCGCAACAGGATTGTTACGGCAAGCATCCACCAAAGCGCCAGTTTCGCGTTTGAAGGCGTCAAGCCCACCAAAGGCTTCGGGATCCATGATCTGCACCATGACCGAGGCACCCCATTGTGCAGGCGCCTGCACACGACCAAATCCAGCGAGCCCAGACGTTAAGGCTTCCACCATTAGCCCCAGCGCATATCCCTTGTGGCCATGGTCAAGCCCACCAATTGGCATGATGCTCCCCTTAGGCTCATCGAACAGCACGCTAGGTTGATCGGTCGCATTGCCCTGGTGATCCTTGAGCCACGGATACGGCAGTTGGCTGTTTTGTTTGTGCAGTCGGCCGACCATGCCATTAGTGGTAATGGATGTGCTGACATCTAACAGAACCGGGCCTGAAGCCGTCGGGTAGCCCACAGCGATAGGGTTAGGGGTATGGGTCGCTTGCAAACCGCCATGCGGGGCAACCGACTTAGTCGCCGGATCGGATGACTCGATCACTACCACGAGGTCTTGATCAGTGGCACGTTTCAGATAGGCCGCCAAGCAGGCGATATGATTTGAGCATCGAATCACGACTGTCCCCGTGCCGCAGGAGCGAGCCATCAATTCGGCGGTTTCCATTGCTTTAATGATCAACCAGGGGCCGGGAAGATAACGACCATCCCATGTCTCCACGGCAGCGCGTTTGGAGATTACCTCATACTCACCTGACACAGGCATCCGGCCAGACTGAATCTCGCCAAGGTAAGGGGATAGTAGCTGAAGCCCGTGAGTCGTGTGTCCCATCAAATCGCCTTCGACGAGTATCTCGGCAACTGCTTGAGCCTTTTCTTCATCGAGCCCGGCTGCCACAAGTAAAGCGGTGCTGAATTGAGTCATTTCCTGAACGTCGTAATGGTGGCTCATTGTATTTATTCTCCTAAATTTGTTGTTGTCAGGCTCTCTTAATCATTACGCCGTCTGAGTTGATTGATTAAGGCGCTATGGTCTAACTCGCCATCCCCTTGATCGACGAGCTCTTCAAAAAGTGTGTTGACCAATGACGAAACCGGTAGCTTAAGATGTAGCGTGTCGGCAAAAGCCATCGCGGTCTGAGTATCTTTCAATTGCCATTTCGCTGGCCCACCCGGGGTAAAGTTTTCCTGAATCATACGCTGCCCGTGTATACGCAAAATGGTCGAGTCAGCAAACCCACCTTCAAGCGCACTGAGCATTCGCTCGGGGTTTGCCCCGCCCTGTTCTGCCAATAGTATGGCTTCTGCCACGGTAGCAATGGTGTTGGCCACAATCATTTGATTGGCGAGCTTAGCAAGTTCCCCGCTACCTGCAGGGCCAACATGGACGGGCCTGCCGAGAGATAAGAGAATGGGTTCTACTGCTTTAAAACTTACGGCATCGCCACCCACCATAATGGCCAGCGTGCCGTCGATCGCTCCCTGCTCACCGCCGGAAACCGGCGCATCAAGGTAATTAATCTGGCTCTTGGCGGCTTCTTCTGCTTGACGGCGAGCGGTTTCGACAGGTATTGAACTCATGACAATAAGTGTGGCGTCACGCTGCATGGCATTGAGTAGGCCGCTAGGGCCCAACAGCATTTCATCACACACAGGCCCAGAGCTAAGCATAACGATAACGACATCGCTTTCGGCAACGGCTTCTTCGGGCTTTTCTACGATGGTGGCACCCACCGACTCTAAACGGTTGGCTTTGCTTTTTGTTCGATTCCAGACAAGCACTTGGTGTCCTGCATGGGCCAAGCGTGCTGCCATCGGCGCACCCATAATGCCCGTGCCAATAAATCCGATAGTACGTGACGTTGTCATTATTAGTTCCTCTATCTAGATGAGCCATTGAAGAGATGAGGCGGTGCGTTTCTATATCTCATGCAAGATTTCAGCTACGTTTCTCAGCTACGTTCCAGCGTGATGGGGCATCCACGTTCGTTATTTGGTTGTTAGCGCAGGTAAAGCGGTATATCGATATCACCTGATTCTCGGAAGTTAATCAGCCGGTCGAGTACCTTGGATTCTGAACGCTCTAAATGGGTTGCCAAGGCTTTGCCTGCTTGCGCAGGTTGTTGCAGGCGCATTTTTTCAAATATCCATAAATGTTCATCGAAGAAAGGATCTTGATCGGGAAGCTTTAATACTCGTCCAAGCAGGTGTTTACTGACTAATAAGATAGGATGCGTGCGCCGGAGCATATTCATGACCTCCTGGTTATCACCTAAACTAACGGCGGCATGATGGAGGTCATTTTCTAACTCATCCAGTAGCTCCCCCTTTATATCAGGATAGCTCTCAGCAGCGTTTTTGAGTTTGGTTATATAGCCTTTAATGGCACTTTCTGGCATATGTTTTGTAGCTCGCGCAATCATATAAGGTTCTAATTGGCGACGTGCTTCATAAAGATTATGTAACCGCTGATCATTCAGGGGCACCACGCTCCAGCTATTATATTTAATCTTCTCGACTAAACCGATAGACTGTAAATAGAGCAAGATTTGATGAGTGACCGTGCGGCTGACATTAAGCGTTTTGGAAAGCTGCAGCTCATTGAGTTCAAACGCACCCTTAATCGAACATAAAACGATGTCATGCTCAACGCTGTCGATATGCGCCCGCCAAGAAACGATACGATCTACTTTTGGGGCATGGCCAAGTTGTTTGAAATCATGCTCACTGAGCGCACGTCGCACTACCTCACCTGGCGATGCGCCTACTAAATAGCCGCGCCCCTCGAAACGGCAGATATACTGCTCTTCGTGCAATCGGCTTAATGTTTGCCGAACGGGCGAGCGGCTAATACCAAACAGCTCCGCTATATTTCCCTCAAGCAGTACTAAACCGGGTTCAAGACGTTTCCCAACAATACTCTGCTTAAGAGCCGTGTAGAGTTGGTCGCGCAGCGTTTGTGTCATAGTCAGTTAATTGCTCTTTAATGGGAGTTTAGGTGACGGCACCTACCAACCAGGGAACGAATTCATTATTACCGTAACCCAGTGATTCGCTGGCGCTCATATCGCCTGAAGCGATGGCAATAATGCGCTCAAAAATCTGCTCTCCAACACTTTCTACGCTGTCAGTGCCATCAACAATAACGCCACAGTTTATATCCATGTCTTCATGCATTTTCTCATACATGGAGGTATTCGTTGCGAGCTTAAGGCAGGGGGCGGGTTTGAAGCCTGAGACTGAACCTCGTCCAGTGGTAAAGCAGACTACGTTAGAACCGGAGGCGATTTGACCCGTGACCGAAATCGGGTCATAGCCAGGGCTATCCATAAAGTTAAAACCGCGCGTGGTCATCTTCTCAGCATACAGCAGCACGTCGTTAAGGCTCGACGTTCCGCCTTTAGCTACTGCGCCCAATGATTTCTCAAGGATAGTTGATAGCCCACCCGCTTTATTGCCTGGGGAAGGGTTGTTGTTTAGCTCAGCGCCATTTATCTCAGTGTAATGTTTCCACCAGGTGATCCGGTCGAGTAGTTTCTGTGCGATGTTCTCATTAATGGAGCGGTCTATCAGGAGGTTTTCAGCGCCATAGATTTCGGGGGTTTCGGCGAGTATAACGCTGCCACCATGTTGCACGATAAGGTCGGCGGCATGGCCCAAAGCTGGGTTCGCGGTAATACCTGAGTAGCCGTCTGACCCGCCACACTGCAATGCAACCACTAAGTGCTCAAGGGGCGCAGGTGCACGCTGCTGTTGGCCGTGTTGGGTGGCCATTTGCATGATGTGATCACAGGCCGTTTTGATGCTAGTGCGTGTCCCTCCCGCGTCTTGAATATTAAAGTAAGCCAGCCGCGAGGCATCTTCCAACCCCTTTCTTTTGACTAATGTTTTGACCTGGTTGGTCTCACAACCCAGGCCAATGATGAGTACAAAAGCAAAGTTGGGGTGCTGGGCATACCCTGCGATAACACGCTCAAGAAAGGCAAAACCTTCTGAGTCAGTATTCATGGCGCAACCAGAACCATGGGTAATGGCCACTACACCATCGAACCCCATTTGGCTTAATTCCCCAGACTGATTGAGCGCGTCCGCAGCGGCTTTAGCCACCGTGGCAGAACAGTTCACGGTAGAGAGAATACCAATATAGTTACGCGTTCCCACGCTACCATCAGCCCGTTGGTAGCCTTGAAACGTCCGTGAATGGCTAACGGTGACGGTTTTTTGATGGGGCTGAAAATCTTCCAATGAAGAACTAAGTTCAATCATGGTGAGGTTGTGGGTGTGCACATGCTCACCAGGATTAATATCCCGTGCAGCCAGCCCAATCAGTTGGCCATATTTAAAAACGGCCTCACCATTTTTGATAGGCGTGAGCGCAACTTTATGCCCCGCATCAATATTTTCTTGAGCAAGCGTGCCCTTTTTATCAATGGGTATATCTTTTGGAACTGCTTTTGAGGCAACGCCTACGTTATCCCGCGGATTGAGATGAATAATAACTGACGGGGAATTAATGAGATTCATCGTTTACCTCAAGCTGATTATTGGGCTTTTGTTGCAAGGGTCAGGCGCAAGCTTAAAAGCGATCATTGTGGGTGCACTCTAGCAAGCCGGCCGCGTACGTCGATTAGACTATTGTTCTATATAATGTTCATTGAGCGCAATGGTCATCTAGTCTAGATTGCTTTCATACACGCGGCGCACAAAGCTAATTGCCGATTGCGGCTCAGTTGGAAGGCCAGCTCACGATTACGCCGCAGATGGATGATGTGATTTGGATACGGCGCGGCCATCCATCGCTTCTTACGGCCTGTGTGTTACCAAGATCTCCCCATGGCCTTGCTGCCGGAGGCGCTGAAGGAGAGCAATCCCCTGAAGGTAATCCGCTTGGTGGATGGGCAGCGTGAACATGCCCATATTTGAGCCGCCGTTCACAGTTTTGCTAGGCGTTTTTTGTAAAGGCCTTGGCAGCTGCAAAATACATTACTAGACTGTTATCACGCAGTCATACTGTATGACACCTTGAGTGAAGAGATTGCTGGGTTCACGAGCAAAACAATAATGAGAAATGACAATGCCCCACATAATCAATTATTTAACAAAAATTCAGTTCGGTGAAAGCGCTATTGCTGAATTAGCCAATGAGCTGCAATTGCTGAAGATAAAACGACCGTTGTTTGTGACTGATAAGGGGCTCAGTGCTACCCCTCTTATCACACACGTTATTGAGTCTGCTCAGCTTGATGATGGCGCATGTGTTTTCGATGATACGCCGTCCAACCCTACGGAAGTAGCGGTAGAGCAAGCGCTTACTTACCTGCGTGAAAGCAAATGTGACGGCATTATTGCCGTTGGCGGTGGTTCCAGCATTGATTTAGCTAAAGCGGTCGCCTTACTTTTTAATCATCCTGGGCCGTTACGCCAATACGCTGCGATTGAAGGCGGCGTAACAAAAATTAAAGCCGATGTGCTGCCATTAATAGCAATACCGACAACGGCAGGAACCGGTAGTGAGGTGGGAAGAGCCTCATTGATTACCATGAAAGACAACCGCAAACTTGGCTTTCTCTCTCCTTACCTGATTCCTTCGGTCGCTATTTGTGACCCTCGTTTGACGCTAGGTCTACCACCTTTTTTGACCGCCGCCACGGGTATGGATGCGATTGCTCACTGCGTTGAAACCTTTTTAAGCCCCAAAGTGAATCCTCCGGCTGAAGCGATTGCTTTAGATGGGCTGACGCGCGCTAGCAAATATCTAGTAGAGGCAGTTGAAAACGGCGAAAACTTAACGGCTAGAAATGAAATGATGATGGCGGCCCTTGAAGGCGCCATGGCTTTTCAGAAGGGGCTGGGAGCGGTGCACTCCTTATCCCATGCATTAGGCGGCCTGCACGAGTTAAAACTTCATCACGGTACGCTCAATGCTGTGTTGATGCCGACTGTGCTTAGATTTAACCAGCCCGGCTGTGAGGAAAAATATGCTTGCCTCAAAGACGCGATGGGTCTCAATCCTAACGACGATTTAGCTGAAGCATTTGAAAAGCTCAATGTGAAATTGGGGATGCCTGCTAGCTTGAGCGAAATGGGCGTCATGGAAGAGCACTTGGATCAACTGGCTCAGTGGGCATTGGAAGATCATTCTACGGCGACCAATCCGCGCGCGCCCTCTAAGGAAGACTTTTATGACATGCTCAAAGAGGCTTTCTGATAAATAGAGTTCTGTCCACTTAATAGTCCGTGAAGGAGGTCTTTGACAAGAAAAACGTAAAGTAATAAAGCATGCAGTTCCAAAAATGATAATTAATTGTAAGCAATACATTACTAAAGGAAAATGAATATGATAATTACAAACCATTCCCTTAAAACTATTTTTGCTTCAAGTATAGCCGCAGCTGTTATGACAGCGTCTGGCTCTGCCCTTGCGGATTACCCCGAACGCCCCCTTACGTTGATTGTGCCTTGGGCTGCTGGTGGTGGCACTGATGCGACGGCGCGAACTATCGCCCGTGCTCTGGAAGAAGAGCTGGGGCAGAACGTCAATGTTGTCAACCGAACAGGGGGCAGTGGCGTTGTTGGTCATACCGCCATGATTAATGCTGAGCCGGATGGTTATACGATTGGCTTGGCTACTGGCGAAGTTAACATGATGCATTGGTTGGGTTTAACGAACCTTACGTATGAAGATTTTACGCCTATTGCTCAAATCAACTACGACTTTCCAGGCATACAGGTAGCAGCCGACTCTCCTTATGAAACCCTTGAAGAGCTCCTTGAAGCGATACGCTCTGAACCTAAAGGCACGTTTACTGCTTCGGGTACTGGCCAAGGCGGTGTGTGGCATCTAGCCTTTGCTGGCTTTTTGATGGATCAAGGTATTCCCGCCGACCAAGTGATTTGGATTCCTAGTGAAGGAGCAGCACCAGCGATGACTGAGCTGGTGTCTGGGGGGATTGATATCGTACCAAGCTCGGTGCCTGAAGCCCGCTCAATGATCGAGGCCGGTCGCGTTAAGAGCTTTGCGGTAATGTCTCCAGAGCGTATACCCAGCTTCCCTGATGTTCCCACCACTAATGAGTTAATCGGTAGTAGCTATCAAGTGGGCGAGTGGCGTGGAATTGCAGGGCCTAAAGGCATGGATCCAGAAGTAGTAGCAACACTTGAATCAGCACTAGAGACTGCTTACAACAGTGATACTTATCAAGGGTTTATGAGTCAGCAAGGTTTTGGTACCGAGTGGCGTAACGCGGAAGAGTTTGGCCAACTCATGGAAGATATGGATAGCGTATTCGGTGAAATTGTTGAACAAGTTGGCTTAGCTAACTGAGGAATGACAATGCGGGATTTTTTCGCCGGAATAGCGTTCGTTATTGCTGGGATTGTTACGATCATTACTGCCCAGCAGTTTCCTACTCTACCAAGCCTGCAGTATGGACCTTCGCTTTTCCCCTCCCTCATAGGGGGGGGATTTTGCCTCGGTGGGGCTGTACTTGCCTTGAATGCATTATGGCTTAGAAAAAAAGCTGTCGCGCAAGAAGCACACGGTAGTCCATCCCTAGCTGGCTCACTGCCTGAGAAAAAGAATTGGGCAATGTTGTTGCCACCAGTATCGATTGTCTTTTATATCCTGGCAAGCGACTACCTTGGTGCAATGTTGACGATAATGATCATTATGTTTTTGCTGATGTTATTAAGAAAAACATCACCCTACATAGCATTGGCAACATCTCTAGCAGTGTCGTCAGCTATTTATTTTATCTTCTCGCGCTACTTGCTCGTTCCATTGCCGCAAGGTCTTCTATTAGGGGGTAGCCTGCCATGGATATCTTAATGAATGGGGTTGGGCTGGTTTTAAACTTTGAAACCTTGCTGGTTATTTTAGCGGCTTCACTGTTTGGTATATTTGTAGGTGCAGTCCCCGGCCTTACTGCGACAATGGCAGTAGCGCTATTAGTACCTTTAACTTTCTACATGGATACCATCCCGGCTATTGCTGCCATTGTAACGACATCGGCGATGGCGATCTTTGCGGGTGATATTCCGGGTACCTATCTAAATATACCGGGCACGCCTGCATCGGCTGCTTATGTAGGGGAGTCCTACGCATTAGCGAAAAAAGGCAGGGCAAGAGAGGCCTTAGGTATTAATTTAGTATGTTCTGTTTTTGGCGGTATTTTTGGCACCATCGTTTTAATTGTTGTGGCTCAATCCCTTGCTGAGGTAGCGCTGCAGTTCAGTGCATTTGAGTACTTTTGGCTTGCGGTGCTCGGGTTAAGCTGTTCAATTTTTATTTCAGTTGGTTCTAGAACAAAAGCATTCCTCTCACTTCTTTTTGGCATTCTGCTTTCAACCGTAGGGCTTGATATGATGAGTGGTGCTCCACGTTTTACATTTGGAGTGCCCGACCTTATGGCCGGTATTAACTTTATACCCGTTATGATTGGTATGTTTGCTCTAAATGAACTGATGAGCTATTACGCTTCAAAATCTGAGAAGAAAACAATCAGTATCGTCGATAACGATAGTGTCTTCCACAATGTACCTGGGCATATTAAACGTTACTGGCGTAACATGATACGTGGTAGCTCAATCGGCACGTTGATTGGTGCACTGCCGGGCGCGGGTGCAGATATTGCGGCCTGGATCTCGTATGGTGTGGGAAAGGGTAGGTCAAAAGAGAGTGCCAAATATGGCACCGGTAATATAGAGGGCATCATGGATGCAAGCTCCGCTAATAATTCCGGTATCAGTGGTGCATGGGTGCCCGCTTTAGTCTTTGGGATTCCAGGTGACTCTATTACTGCCATCGTCATTGGCGTTTTATACATGAAAGGGATGAATCCTGGGCCCACTATTTTTATGGATGGGAGTGGATTGATCTATGCGCTATTTATGGTGTTTATTTTAGCTAATTTGATGATGCTACCTATTGGCTATATGGCTATCCGACTTTCAAAGTTTTTCATCCTAACACCCAGCCGGGTACTAATGCCCATAATATTATGCTTTTGCATTGTGGGGGCTTTCGCTATCAATAATAGCGTTGTGGATATTTGGTTAATGCTTATTGTAGGGCTAGTGGCTTATGTATTGGCTGTGAATGACTTTCCAATGGCGCCAGCCATTCTTGGTCTAGTGTTGGGTTCCGTTGTTGAAAATAATTTCATGAGCGCAATGTTGCGTACCGGTGGTGACTTAACGAGCTTCTTTGCAAGACCAATCAGTGCGGGGCTTGGCATTGCGGTGATTCTACTATGGTGCTCACCGCTTATGATTAAAGCTTATCGCTATCAGCAGCATAAATCAGGAAGTGTATATTAGGGCCTGTTGACGTTTCATCGCGAACCGCGTTGCCCCACAAAGCGCGTCAGACAAGGCGCAAAACGCTGGGAAGGGTGGTTCCCTTTTCAAGTTTTGCAACGCCGTATGGCGCGCTTTGTGGGGCAACCCGAAGGGCTGGGCCCGTTTTTATCCGCGGCGGCGTTAGTCGTCGTTCATTTGGAATCACCAAACCTCTCTCCTCCTGCCTTGCCGCGAATAAAAACGGGCTCCAGCGCGGCCGCGAGTGAAACGTCAACAGGCCCTAGTCTGTCAGTTACTATGAAATAAGCGCAGCGAGGCAAATATGGCCTCGCTGCGCTAGTTCGTAAGTCTGTTTTATAAGACTATCGTGAAGCCATCGCTGGCTTTATTACGTTATTCACGCTTGCCATCGACCAGGCGCGATACTCCTGCAGGATTGCCATCACGAATAGCGTCGGGCAGTAGCCCTTCCGGCAGCGCCTGATAGCACACTGGGCGCAGGAAGCGGAAAATCGCAGCGCTACCTACTGAGGTCGTGCGTGAATCCGAGGTGGCAGGATAAGGGCCGCCATGCACCATGGCGTGGCACACTTCTACACCCGTCGGCCAGCCGTTGGCCAGGATACGTCCGGCCTTGCGCTCCAGCGTCGGCAGCAGTTGCTTGGCAGTCGCCAAGTCACCGTCATCCATCTGCAGCGTAATGGTGAGCTGGCCTTCTAACTGAGCCGCAACGCGGGCCACTTCCTGGGTGTCAGCACAGGCGATCACCAATGAAGTCGAACCGAACACCTCTTCCTGTAACGCGGGGTCGCTCAGAAACGCCTCGGCTTGGGTAACGAACAGCCCGGCCTGGCAGGGGTGAGCTGTCTCACCTGCCTGGCCGCGTGCCACCTCGGTCACCTTGGCGTGGCTGGCGAGTCGGCCTACGCCCTGTTGGTAGGCATCATGGATACCCGGCGTCAGCATGGTCTGGGCAGCACTGCCCTTAACTGCTTCACCGGCCGCCGCAACAAAGGCGTCCAGTTCAGGGCCCTGAACCGCAATGACTAGCCCCGGGTTGGTGCAGAACTGCCCGGCACCCATGTTGAGTGAACCGACAAATCCCTCCGCAATCGCTTTACCGCGTGCCTTGAGGGCTTCCGGAAGTAGAAACACCGGGTTAATGGAGCTCATCTCGGCGTAAACCGGGATCGGCTGCGGCCGCGCCTGGGCGGTAGCCATGAGCGCCGTGCCGCCGTTACGTGAACCGGTAAAGCCTACTGCCTGGATGCGAGGGTCGGCAACCAGCGCCTGACCGATTTCGCGGCCCGAGCCAAACAGCAGCGAGAAAACGCCCTCAGGGAGTTCGCACTTGGCAACGGCGCGTTGAATGGCGCGACCTACCAGCTCAGAAGTGCCGGGGTGGGCAGAGTGGCCCTTGACCACTACCGGGCAGCCGGCGGCCAGTGCGGAGGCGGTATCGCCACCGGCAACGCTAAAGGCGAGCGGGAAGTTGCTGGCGCCAAACACTGCCACCGGGCCCAGGCCGATATGGCGCTGACGCAGGTCGGCGCGGGGCAGCGGCTGACGATCGGGCATGGCCGGATCGATACGTACATCCAGCCATTCACCTGCGCGCACTACCGAGGCGAACAGCCGCAACTGGCCACAGGTACGTCCACGTTCGCCCTCTAAACGCGGGCGGGGCAGGCCGGTTTCGGCCATGGCACGTTCGATCAGCTCATCGCCGATCCCTTCGATCTCGGCGGCAATGGCTTCAAGAAAGCTGGCCCGCGCCTCTAAGGAGGTCTCGCGATAGCTATCGAAAGCCGCCTCGGCTAATGCGCAGGCCTGTTCGACCTCGGTCTTGCTGCCGCCGGGGTAGGCGGGCGCCAGCGTTTCGCCGGTGGCGGGATTTACCGCATGAATGTCAGCCTGTTGGCCGCTAATGGCCTGCTGACCGATCAGTAGTTTACCTTCCAGAGTCATACTTCCTCCTGCTGGGGTGGTTAGAGTACGTTAAAGCGACTTTACGCTGATGGGCGGTGCGTCTGCTTCCACCCGTAGAGGGTTGCGCAGGGCGCGACCAAACTCCTTGATTTTGATCTCAAAGCGATCGCCCTCGCGCACCTTGATGCCGTCGGCGAAGCTCAGTGTCGCGGTACCGAAAAAGTGCACATGCACATCGCCGGGGCGGCGGAAGCCCGGGTATTTAAAGTGGTGATATTCCAGGTTGGCCAGGCTATGGGCCATGTTGGCCTCGCCGGTGAGAAAGGGCTTCTCCCACACTGTTTCACCACTGCGATGAATAGCGCTGGTGCCTTCCAGATGATCAGGTAGTTCGCCGATCAACAGTTCGGGACCAAAGCTGCAGGCGCGTAGCTTGGAGTGAGCTAACCACAAGTAGTTGAAGCGCTCGGTCACGTGATCAGAAAATTCGTTACCGAGGGCGTAGCCGACCCGCCAGGGCTGGCCGTCATCACCAATCACATAGAGGCCCGCCAACTCAGGCTCCTCGCCTGCATCTTCGGCGAAGGCGGGGGATGGAATCTCCGCTTCTGGCGCCACCACGCACTGGCCATCGCCCTTGTAGAACCACTCCGGCTGTGCACCTACCTGGCCTGCATCGGGTTTGCCGCCCTCCACGCCCAGCTTGAACATGCGCATGGAGTCGGTCATATCCTCCTCCGCGGCCTGGGCTTTGGCATGCATTGCCGAGCGGGTATCGGCACTTCCCAGGTGGGTAAGGCCGGTGCCGGTGACCAGGCAGTGGGCCGGGTCGGTATGGGTCAGCGGGGGTAGCAACTGTTTAGTGTCGACCAGCGCTTGATAATCCAGGCGTGTGTCGGTCAATGCTTCCGTCAGCATGTCGCTAAGTGGCTTGCCGGCGGCAATGGCCCGATTGGCCAGGGTGTAGGTGTCGCAGTCGAGCAGTCTGACCTGCTCTTCGCTTTCGACCAGGGCGGCGCGAACCTGGCCCTGGTGGTCACACTGAATCAGTCGCATGGCGGTCTCCTTATGCAGAGTCAGTCAATAGTGTAGCGGTCATCATAGTGGCCAAATGGCCAGTTGCGGCCACATCAATAGCGCCGCGAGTACGCACAGCTGAATGGCCATAAAGGGTAGTACGGACAGGTAAATATCCTTGAGGCTGATATCCGGCGGTGCCACGCTTTTAAGGTAGAAGGCGGCGGGCCCAAAGGGTGGCGACAGGAACGATACCTGCATATTCACGGCGAATAGAATGCCGAACCAGATCGGATCGAAACCGAGCTGAATAACGATGGGTAGAAAGATCGGCAGAGCCAGCATGGCGATCCCGATCCAGTCTAGGAATAGCCCCAGCACGAGCATAATCGCCATCATCACCAGAATGATCACAATGGGCGCTACATCGAGTCCCAGGATCAAGCTCGAAACAAAACGGTTGCCTCCCATTAAATTATAGACGCCCACCAGGGCGGCGGCGCCGATGCCGATCCAGATGATCATGCCGCAGGTATTCATGGTCTGCCCAAGGCTATGGTGCAGCATACCCGGGGTGAATTCGCCGCGAACAATAGTGGCGAGCAGTACACCGAAAACACCCATGGCCGCGGCTTCGGTGACCGAGGCGATACCACCGTAGATAGTGCCCAGCACTAAAAAAGCGATCAGCCCTGGTAACAGAATGGCCTTGACCGCGTCCAGCTTAGTGGCGAAAGGGTTATCCTGGGTATCTCTATCTAACGGCGGGCCCAGTGCGGGATTTCTCAGGCAGCGCACCAGCACATAGGCAATGTAGCAACCCATCAAAATCACCGCTGGCGTCACGGCTGCGGCGAACAGGTCAGCAATCGATACGCTGGCGATCAGACCGTAGATAATCAGCACGATTGAGGGCGGCATCATGGTGCCCAGGGCGCCCCCGGCACACACCACCCCAATAGAGAGGTGTTTGTCGTAGCCCAGGCGGAGCATTTGGGGCAGCGCCAGAATCCCAAGCAGCACGATCTCACCACCGATAATGCCCGAAAGAGCGGCCAGGAAGAACGCTACCACGATGGTCTGCACCGCCACGCCACCTGGCAGGCGACCGGCGAAGACGCGCATGGCGTTGAACAGGTCTTTGGCGATTCCGGAGCGATCCAGCAGTGATGCCATCAACACGAACATGGGCACCGCCACCAGCGAATACTCGGTGATAAACCCATAAACGCGGCTGGTGACCAGGGGCAGCGCCGCCTCGCCGAACCAGCCGAAGGTGAACGCCATCGCTACCAAGCCGGTGATAAACGCCAGCGGCAGACCGGTGACCAGTAGCGCGAAAATGGCCCCGACCATGAGGATCGTTGCGGTTGAAATATCCATCAGCGAGCCTCCTCGATGTTGGCAGCGGGTTTCGCTTTAATCGATTCCCACAGATGCAGGCAGGCCTGTAGCGTCATCAACACCAGAGCAAACAGAATCATGCCCTTGACCATAGCGGGAAAGGGCGGATTCCAAGAGGTGCCGGAGCGCTCCAGCGACCACTCACCGAGCGGGTTATGCGAAGCTCCCCAGAACATATGAAAGGCGGCATAGCTCATCGTCAGGCAGAAAATCAGAGTGAGCAGGTCGTTGAAACGATCCATCCAGCATTTCAACCTGGGCCCGGCGCTGTCGTAAAGCACCTTGACGCGGATATGGCTATTGCGCGCCATGGCCGCTGGGCCGCCCAGTACAAAGATAACGGCGATCAGAAACACGACGGTTTCGTGTACCCAGGAGGTGGGGTTGTTGAAACCGTAGCGCATAAAGACTTCGACGACGCTGATGCCCATCGCGACCAGCACGAGCCAGGAAACGGCACGGCCGCCCCGTGCAATTAAGCGGTCTAAAGCATTACGTTCGGGAGACACCTCCTCCACCGTTTCGAGGATCTCGGGGAGATCCTGGGTATTCGGCGAAGGAGTTTGATTGTCAGGCGTTTTTTGGGACATGGCGCGACTCTACGCGCAGCGCTCGGGGTGTTTGCCCGAGCGCTGCGTTGGTTAGATTAATGAGGCCGGTTGTGAGCAGAGAGTTGAGAGCACAGAGTTAGAGCAGATTGCGCGAGCGCAAAAAGGCGGTCGCCGAGTCATAAATCTTCTGAGTCATCTCATTTTCACCCGCCCACTCTTGCCACTCCTGCTCAGCCGCGGTGCGGAATTTCTGACGCTCTTCTTCGGGCAAGTTGAAGGGGTGAACGTCTGGGTCATCCTGAAGCCGCTGCAGGGTCTCAATATCCTGCTCCTTGAGGCGGGCAATCAGGTCGTAGGCCATGCCATCAAAGGCGGTATTGAGGGTCGTCTGTAGCTCCTCGGGCAAGCCATCCCAGATGTCTTTATTGATCGACACAGCGATCATGGGCATGGAGTGAAAGCCAGGGTAGAGCGGGTAGGGGGCGAAAGCGTGCAGACCCATGGCGTCGTTATTCGAGAGCACCGTGGAGTCTGCGGCGTCGATTACGCCTTTTTCCAGGCCGGTATACACCTCAGAGCCCGGCAGATTAACGGGTGTGGCGCCAATGCGCTCGAAGATGTTGTACACCATGCCTTGAGGGGCACGGATTTTTAGCCCTTCAAAGTCAGCGATGGATTCGATGGGCACCGTGGAGGGTACCGACTCCAACGGAAAGGTCGCTGCGCTGATCAAATGGGCGCCATAGGGTTCGACCAGTTCGTTGTAAAGCTCTTCACCGCCGCCGTATTTCATGTACTCCAGGAAATCGTAGGGGTTCTGCCAAGCACCAACAAGATTGCCGAGCATACCAAAAGCCGGATCCTGGCCAGAGAAGTAGCTGGGGTCGGTCATATGACCCTGCAGAATCCCTGAGCTAACGGCGGTCAATGTCTCAGTAGGGCCAACCACGGAATTAATCGGCATTACCTCGATTTCAACACGGCCATCGGTCATTGCCGTAATTCGCTCGGCCCACTCTTGTTTGATCTTAAAGCTGGGTTCGCCCGAGGTTTCTGACGCCTGAAATTTCCATTCGTACTCGGCTGCCTGGGCCGCAGAGAGGCCCAGCAGTAGCACGGAACCAGTGAGTAGCGAGCTGTATTTCGATTTGAGCATAGCACTATTCCTCAAGTTTTTTGTTGTGGAGAGCGTGGTGGTTAACGCTGTAATGCAACGGGCCAATGACCCACGTGGGAGGGTAATGTTGAACATTAAGAGCAATTGTTCAACATATACTTTTGTATGGTCGACTAGATTGACGGGGTAGTTTAGTGTCTTGCGCATTCGGCACCCACTCTCGACGCCAACTCTCAGGTCGTCAGCCGTCACCGAACTAAAACAAGGAGTTAACCTCATGGGCCAACGTCAACGTCCGCTGCGCAGTGCTGAATGGTTTGGCACGGCTGATAAGAACGGTTTTATGTACCGCAGTTGGATGAAAAACCAGGGCATTCCCGACCATGAGTTTCAGGGCAAACCGATCATCGGTATCTGCAACACCTGGTCGGAGCTCACACCTTGCAATGCGCACTTTCGTAAGTTGGCGGAGCACGTGAAGCAGGGCGTGCTGGAGGCGGGTGGCTACCCGGTGGAGTTTCCGGTGTTCTCCAACGGCGAATCCAACCTACGGCCTACCGCGATGTTTACCCGCAACCTGGCCAGCATGGACGTGGAGGAAGCGATTCGCGGTAATCCCATCGATGCGGTGGTGCTGCTGGTGGGCTGCGACAAAACCACCCCGGCGCTACTGATGGGTGCGGCAAGCTGCGACATTCCCACCATCGTGGTCACCGGCGGGCCAATGCTCAACGGCAAGCACAAAGGTAAGGATATTGGCTCCGGCACCGTGGTCTGGAAGCTCTCCGAGCAGGTCAAGGCGGGTGAGATTTCACTCCACGACTTTATGGCCGCCGAAGCGGGCATGTCCCGTTCTGCGGGCACCTGCAACACCATGGGCACCGCCTCCACCATGGCCTGCATGGCGGAATCCCTGGGCACCTCGCTACCCCACAATGCGGCGATCCCTGCGGTAGACTCTCGCCGCTACGTGCTGGCACACCTTTCGGGTAACCGGATTGTCGAGATGGTCAACGAAGACCTGCGGCTCTCCAAGATCCTTACCAAGGAAGCTTTCGACAACGCCATCCGTACCAACGCCGCCATTGGCGGCTCCACCAATGCGGTGATTCACCTCAAGGCGATTGCCGGACGGATTGGTGTGGATCTGACCCTGGACGACTGGAGCCGAGTGGGGCGCGGCACGCCCACGGTGGTCGATCTACAGCCCTCGGGGCGGTTCTTGATGGAGGAGTTCTACTACGCCGGTGGCCTGCCCGCGGTGCTTAGACGCCTGGGCGAGGCCAACCGGCTGCCCTTCAAGGACGCCTTGACCGTCAACGGCAAAACCCTGTGGGAGAACGTCCAGGATGCCCCGCTGTACAACGACGAAGTGATTCGCCCGCTGGATAATCCGCTCACTGCGGACGGCGGCATCTGCGTGGTGCGCGGCAACCTGGCCCCCAACGGTGCGGTGCTCAAGCCCTCAGCAGCCACGGCCGAGCTGATGCAGCACCGAGGTCGTGCGGTGGTGTTCGAGGACTTCGACGACTACAAGGCGCGCATCAACGACCCGGACTTGGACGTGGAAGCCAATGACATACTAGTCATGAAGCACTGCGGCCCGCGGGGTTATCACGGCATGGCGGAGGTGGGCAATATGGGCCTGCCGCCCAAGATCCTCGCCCAGGGCATTACCGACATGGTGCGCATCTCCGACGCCCGCATGAGCGGCACCGCCTACGGCACCGTGGTACTGCACGTAGCGCCCGAAGCCGCTGCCGGTGGCCCGCTAGCGGCGGTACGCAACGGTGACTGGATCGAGCTCGACTGCGCAAGCGGCCGGCTGCATCTGGAACTCAGCGATGAAGAACTAGCCTCGCGCCTGGCCGAAAGTGACCCCACTGCCGCCTCAACGCTGATTGCCAGCCAGGGCGGCTACCGCCAGCTGTATATCGAGCGGGTGCTCCAGGCGGACGAAGGCTGCGACTTCGACTTCCTGGTCGGCTGTCGGGGTTCTGATGTGCCGCGGCACTCGCATTGATGGTCATTCGAAGATCCTGAGGTAGCGCCAAAAGGGTCGCGAGCTAAAGCTACCTCCCTCGGGGGCAATTATCAGCCTGGCAGATATAGCTCCACGCAGAGTGACGAAGAGCTTAAAAAAGAGGACGCGCAATGACCGCTAGGTTGACCGACAAGCATATTCTGGTAACCGGTGCTGCCACCGGCATCGGCCGCGCCATTGCCGAGGCCTGCGTCCGCGAGGGTGCCACGGTCGCCTTGCTGGATAGAGACGGTGATAACGTCGAGAGGCTGGCAGCGCAACTGCGCAGCGAAGGACACAATGCTCAGGCGTTGGTGGCAGATATTGCTGATCGCGCAACGGTGGACGCCGCCGTGGCGAAGGCACGGGAGATTAACGGGCCCTTGACCACCTTGGTTAATAACGCCGGAATGAATGTCTTCCATGATCCACTCGCCATGCCGGATGACGCCTGGCAACTTTGCCTAGCGGTCGATCTGGAAGGTGCCTGGTTCTGTAGCCGGGCGGTGTTGCCGGACATGTTGGCGCAGGGCGACGGCGCCATTATCAACATCGCCTCCACCCACAGCTTCTCGATTATTCCCGGTTGTTTTCCCTACTCGGTAGCCAAGCACGGCTTGATTGGCTTAACCCGATCGCTCGGCATTGAATACGCACCGCGGGGCGTGCGGGTCAATGCCATCGCGCCGGGCTATATTGCCACCTCGGCGGTAGAGGCGCATTGGCAGACCTTCGATGACCCCGTCGCGGCTAAGGCACGCATCGAAGCCTTGCTGCCACCAGGGCGGTTAGGGCAACCCGAGGAAGTCGCCATGACGGTGGTCTTCCTGGCTTCAGATGAAGCCCCCTTTATCAACGCCAGTTGCCTGACCATCGACGGAGGCCGCAGCGTGGTTTATCACGACTGACAGTTGTTATGGTCGTTGAGTGCTTGCAAGGAATATCTGGATATTAGTGGCGTGAATAGAGTTTAGGCTGTATCCACGGGTTTAAACGTTAGTGCTTAGTTTTCCTTCAGCGAGCTCAATCTCTTGAGTAGATTGTCTTGGAAGAAATATTCCTTTTATACAATCTGGATTAATGATGGCAAGTTGAATATGGTTTTCAGAAAAAAACTTGGCTCCATCGTATAGTGGATCGCCTTCGATAAACGCGGCTCTAACAGAGTCAAAGGGTTCACCCTGTTCCTTGGCTAATGCACATGCATAACGGATTACAGCACAGTCAAGCTCACGGGCTTTAAAATCAAAATCTGTTTTTCCAAACGATCTATTCTCAGGCAGTGGTGTACCTTCTGCCTCTAAATCGTCTTTTAGCTGCTGATAAGCTTCTTTAAGAAAATCATTATATTTTTGGTCAAGCAAATCCAGACAGTTGCCGAGCTCAATTACTGCGCCCAGTACAAAGGGATCTTTAACATTAGAAGCAGCCCGCTGGCTATCTTGAAGGGCATACTGATGCGCTCTTTCAAGATTATTTTCCCAAAAGTAAACGCCATTGCCCAGCCAATCATACTTATTATTACTGTGTTTGAATTCAGATTTTTGGTTCAGGATACTGATGGCAATATCTTTATCTAACCCATGAAAACCATAGACAATTGTCGGTTTTGATGAATACATTAGGTCTTAACGTGTGCCGTATGGTTGCCTTTAGACTTAGATGGACTGAAAAAACGCTTATCAAGACGTCCTTGTGAATCAAGGATGTGCGCATCTTTAAGCAATTTCATTCTTTGCTCATGAGTGCGGTTCTGCCCAGCTGCCTTAACTTTTTGTGTCAATTGATGAATAGACATAAAATACTCCCTTGTACATTTTCATGCTAATCGACCTTTTGGCTACAGGCAAGTAGCCGATCCGGACTTAGCCTGGCTATCTAACAGCGTCTCGCCATCGGTGGCATTTAGCGCCATGGTGATGCCTCCCATGCAGGTCATGTCGCGATCCCAGGCGCAGTGTTCGATGCGGGTGGTGCCCATCAGTTCGGCCACCAGGGCATCGTCAATGGCGGTGTGCATGGCGGCTTGCATGGCGTCAAAGCCGCGCACGCCGGAGCCGGTAATCAGCACTAGATCGGGGTTAAAGAGCGCCAGCACATTGGCAATGCCGAACCCCAACGCCCGCCCAGCCTCGGCGTAAATACGCTGGGCTGTCGGGTCGCCTTTTAATGCTAACTGTGTCAGCGCTTGCATCTGCTGCTCTGAGGGGTGTGCGCTGTCGCCGGAGGGAAGCGCTAAATGATCGGCGGCGGCGCGATAGAGCGCATAATCGCTAGTGTAAGCTTCAATGCAGCCCCGTCGCCCGCAGGCGCACAGGGCGCCATCGGGTTGGTATTTGCTGTGCCCAAACTCCGCCGCTGAGCCATTGGCACCTAGAAAGGGCACGCCGTTAATCAATACCGACATACCGATACCGTAGCCCAGCATAATGACCACCAAGTTGGGGCAGTCTGCATAGGCGGGCTGTGCCGCTAGAACGCTGGCGATGCAGTTGGCATCGTTTTCCAGCAGTACGCTGCAGTGAAAACGCTCCGCTAATCGCGTCGATATCGGTGCGTTACGAAAGCTTAAAGCGGGGGACCAGATAATCGTACCGCTTTGCGACGAGACTACCCCCTGCACTGCCAAACAGATCCCCGCCAATCGTTGAAATCCCTTTAGCTGTTGCGCGCAAACAGTGCTGATCTTCTCTTCCAGCAGCGCTTCCAGGTCGTCGGCGCTTAGCGTCAGGGTGGGCACCGCGTGGTGTTCGCTATGGCGTACCTGGCCCGAAAAATCGCCCACCACCAACTGGATCTCATTGATCGATAGCTTGATACACACCACGCAGGCGGCATTAGGGTCGAGTTCAATCAAGGTTTTTGGTCGGCCACGCCCGGTGGGGCGGGGTGTTTCGGGGGGCCGTTCCGTGATCAACCCCTGCTGGAGTAGTTCGGCGCTGATCGAGGTGACTGTGGCAGAGCTAATGCCATTGAGTGCGCCCAGGTCGATGCGTGCCACCGATCCTTGGTCACGCAGAGTGCGTATCACCGCCAGGGTGTTGTCGAGGCGGCTAGTGTCAGTCGACGGAAGGGCCATAGGGTCGCCGTTATAGTTCGTGTTGAAAAAAAGCAGTGCTGCACATTGCTGAGCGCTCTCATCGTGGGGTGTGAGCGCAATTGTCAAAATACGACCTAAGTTGCATATGCAAATATTTATTTTAGCACCTAAAGTAAATCAAGCATCAGCCTAAATCAATCGATGTTGATAAGCCCCCAACACAATAACAACAGACTTCATCAGGTGGCCTCATGCTGTTATCAGCGCGCAAACTCTGCCGCTCGTTTGGCGAAAACCAAGTGTTATTCGACGTTGATCTCGACCTGCAGGCGGGCGAAGTGCACGCCTTGCTGGGTGAGAACGGCGCCGGTAAATCGACCCTGGTAAAAATCCTGGCCGGTTACCTTCGCCCCACCTCCGGTGAGGTCCTGGTGGACGGCAGCCAACGGCACTATCGCTCCAGCGGTGAGGCAGAGGCCGACGGCGTGGTGATGATTCACCAGGAGTTGGCACTGGCGGAACAGCTCAGCGTAGAGGAGAACATCTTCTTGGGCCGCGAACTGCGCCGTGGAGTGTTTCTGGATCGACGAGCCATGCGGGAACGCAGCCGGACGGCACTGTTGGAGCTCGAAACCGACGTTGATCCACGCGCTCGAGTGAAAGACCTTAGCACCTCTGATCAGCAGATGGTGGAGATCGCCAAGGCGATCACCCGGGATGTGCGCGTGCTGATTATGGACGAGCCCACCGCCACACTGACGGAAAACGAAGTATCGGTGCTATTCGCACTCATCGACCGTTTGCGCCAACGTGGTGTGGCGATTCTATATATCTCCCACAAACTGCGTGAAATTGAGCAGATTGCCGACCGCGTGACGGTATTGCGCGACGGCCATTTGGTCGATAGCGGCTCCATGACTGGACGCAGCAAGGAAGAGTTGGCACGGCTGATGGTGGGGCGTGAGATCACTGAAATGTACCCACCGCGTACGCATCTCCCCTCCGATGCGCCGGTGGTGCTGGAAGCGCGGGATATGGTGGTGCCCGGGGCCGTTAAACAGGCCAGCTTTACCCTGCGCCAGGGGGAAGTGTTGGGGTTTGGTGGCATCGTGGGCGCCGGACGCACTGCGCTGATCGAAGCGGTGCTGGGCCTACGCGGCAAAAGTGCAGGCCAAGTGCTGCGCAACGGCCAGCCGGTGGTGTTGCGCCACCTGCGCGATGCGGTGCACCAACGAATTGCTTATCTCACCGAGGATCGCAAGGGCAAAGGCTTGGTGCTCAATATGGATCTGCGCTCCAACGTTACGTTGCTCAATTTACGCGCTCACTGCCATCCGCTTATTGACCGCCGCCGTGAAGAGCAGGCCTTTCAACAGGCCATCCAGCGCTTTGATATCCGCCTGCGGACGGCAGCGCGCACCGCTGCCGAACTCTCCGGCGGTAACCAGCAGAAGCTGCTGCTCGCCAAGGTGATGTCCATTGCCCCTGAAGTCGTGATTATCAACGAACCGACCCGGGGCATCGATGTGGGAACCAAGCACCAGATCTATCACTTTATCCATGAATTAACCGAGGCGGGCTGCTCGGTGATATTGATCTCTTCAGAAATGGGCGAGCTGATCGGCCTTTCTCACCGGGTGGCAGTAATGTGCGCCGGAGTACTCACCGGGGTGCTTGAAGGCGAGCAAATTAACGAACATGAAATCATGCAGTACGCATCCGGCATTAAAGGAGTAGAGGTCGATGAGCAGCGTCATGGCTAATAACAAAACGACTAATAAAGCAGCTAACAAAATGATCAAGCAAAAAGGCTTCGCCATAGACCTGAAAACCTGGGGGCCCTTTGTAGCGCTGGTGGTTCTGGCGCTACTGGGTGTGCTGATTAATCCGGCTTTTTTGGGGCTGGATAATCTCTCGAACATGCTCACCCGCAGTGCCTTTATCGGCATTATTGCCATCGGCGCCACCTTCGTGATTACCGCCGGCGGGTTGGATCTTTCGGTAGGGGCAATGGCGGCCTTTATTGCCGGGGTGATGATTATTCTGATGAACAGCCTCGTCGAGCAGTTCGGTGCCGGCGTCACCACCGTGCTACTAGGTGTCGGTGCCTCGCTGCTGCTGGGGCTGTGCGCTGGCTTTATCAACGGCATGGTGACCACCAAAGGCAAGATCGAAGCCTTTATCGTCACCCTTGGCACTATGGGGATTTACCGCTCGTTGGTCACTTACCTCGCCGATGGCGGCACCCTGACATTGGACTGGGCGGTGCGCGATATCTATCGCCCGGTGTATTACGGCAGCTTCCTGGGCATCACCATTCCGGTGTGGGTATTTCTGGCGGTCGCCATTATTGGCTACATCCTGCTCAACTACACGCGCTTTGGGCGCTACTGCTTTGCCATCGGCTCCAATGAAAAAGTGGCCGAATACAGCGCTATTCACGTCGATCGCATCAAAACTATGACCTACATGCTGCAGGGTGTGTGCGTGGCCTTGGCGACAATTATCTATGTGCCCCGGCTGGGCTCTGCATCGGGTGCCACCGGGGTACTCTGGGAGCTGGAGGCGATTGCCGCGGTGATCATCGGCGGCACCATGCTCAAGGGCGGGCATGGGCGTATCTGGGGCACGGTGGTGGGCGCCATCATGCTCACCATGATTGGCAATATTCTCAACTTGACCGATGCCATTTCTAACTATCTCAACGGGACGGTGCAGGGGATCATCATCATTGTGGCGGTCTACCTGCAGCGTGCCTCGTGGAGAAAAGCAGCGCCTTAAGGCACTGAAACGAATGTAAAAACCAGGAAAAACGTTCGCAACATCAACCCTTAGCAGCTCGCAACGCAGCAAGTAAAAACAGCAAGTAAAAACAGCAAAACAATTACAAACACGAAAGGAGCATCACTATGCGAACCATCAAGACAGCAGTGAAGGTCTGCGTCACTACTGCAGCACTCACTTCAGCAATAGGGCTCTCCGGCGCCGCGGTTGCCCAGGAGTACACCATCGGTGTCTCCATTCCCGCCGCCACCCATGGTTGGACGGGGGGCGTTAACTACCATGCCGAAGAGGCCAAAAAACGCCTTGAGGCGCTCTATCCTGACATTGAGATCACCATCTCCACAGCAGGCACGGCGGGAGAGCAGGCCAATGATCTAGAAGACTTGGTGTCGCTGCGCAACATCGATGCGCTGGTGGTGCTGCCGTTTGAGTCTGGGCCACTGACCGATCCGGTGCGCCGGGTTAAAGAGTCTGGGGTGTTCGTCACCGTGGTAGATCGAGGCCTGACGGAAGAGGGGATCCAGGATCTCTATGTAGCGGGGAATAACCATGAACTAGGCCGCGTGTCCGGCGAGTACATCCGCGAGCGCCTTGATGATCAGGGCGACATTGTGGTGCTGCGCGGTATTCCCACGGTGATCGACGATGAGCGGGTGCAGGGCTTCCAGGAAGCGATCGAAGGCTCCGAGGTCAACATCCTCGATATGCAGCATGCCAACTGGAACCGTGATGATGGCTTTGAAGTGATGCAGGACTACCTATCGCGCTTCGACAATATCGACGCCGTCTGGGCCCAGGATGACGATATCGCGCTAGGGGTAATTGAAGCAGTGCGCCAAGCGGATCGTGAAGACGAGCTGTTTATCGTCGGCGGGGCGGGCATGAAGGACATTATTAAACGGGTGATGGATGGTGATGAGCTGGTGCCGGTGGACGTGTTGTATCCACCTGCCATGATCGCCACCGCCATGGACCTGACCGTACAGCACTTTGTCTCCAATGGCCCGGTGTTGGGTGAGTACATTCTAGGCTCGCCGCTGATTACCCAGGAGAATGCCGAGCAGTACTACTTCCCCGATTCGCCGTTCTGACCGCGTATTGATTGCGTAGTGATTAATAGGCGCGGGTAAAAGCACCACTCCTTCCCGCGCCTACCCAAGCACTTAATCCAAACGATATTGAGAGAGTCCTATGAAAACAATCAAAGGGCCAGCGCTCTTTCTCGCCCAGTTCGCCGGTGATGAAGCCCCCTTTAATAGCCTCGACAGCATTGCTGCTTGGGCGGCGGGGCTTGGGTATCAGGGCGTGCAGATTCCCAGCTGGGATGCACGCATGATCGATCTCAAACGTGCTGCCGAGAGCAGCACCTACTGCGATGAGATCAAAGGCACACTGGCCGAACACGGCTTGGCGCTCACCGAACTCTCCACCCATCTTCAGGGCCAGTTGGTCGCCGTGCATCCCGTTTATGACGAGATGTTCGACGGCTTCGCGGTACCCGAGGTTCGCGGTAATCCCAAGGCACGCCAGGCCTGGGCCGTTGAGCAGTTAAAGCTGGCTGCCAAGGCATCGCAAAACCTGGGACTCACCGACCACGGCACCTTTTCCGGGTCGTTGGCGTGGCCGTTCATCTATCCCTGGCCCCAGCGTCCGGCGGGTTTGGTCGAAACCGCTTTTGACGAACTGGCGAATCGCTGGCGGCCGATTCTGGATGCATTTGATGAAGCGGGCGTGAACCTCTGCTACGAGATTCATCCCGGCGAAGACCTGCACGACGGCATCACCTTTGAGATGTTCCTTGAGCGGGTCGGTAACCACCCCCGCTGCCACATCCTTTACGATCCCAGCCACCTGATCCTGCAGCAGCTCGACTACCGCGGCTTTCTGGACGTGTATCGTGACCATATTCAGATGTTTCACGTTAAGGACGCCGAGTTTAACCCCAGCCCCAAGCAGGGCGTTTATTCCGGCTATCAGTCATGGACAGAGCGCGCGGGGCGCTTTCGCTCCCTGGGCGATGGCCAAATCGACTTCAAGTCGATCTTTTCCTGGATGGCGGCCAACGACTATCACGGCTGGGCGGTGCTGGAGTGGGAGTGCTGCTTGAAGCATCCGGAAGTCGGCGCCCGTGAAGGCGCAGCCTTTATTCGCGACCACATTATTGAGGTCACCGAGCGGGCGTTTGATGACTTCGCTGACGGCGGCTCCGACGAGGCCGCCAATCGCCGCATTTTGGGTCTTAATTAACCAAAGGGGAGGGCAATACGACATGAGCAATCAACACGACACGCCGCGTCGGCTGCGCCTGGGCATGGTCGGCGGTGGCCAAGGAGCGTTTATCGGCGGGGTGCACCGCATCGCCGCGCGGTTGGATGACCATTTCGAACTGGTTGCCGGGGCCTTTGCCTCTGACCCTGATCGCAGCCGGGCCGCCGCCGCGGAGCTGCACGTTGACGCCGAACGCGCTTACCCCGACTACCAGACCATGGCCGAAGCGGAGCAGCAGCGGCCGGATGGCATCGATGTGGTCGCCATTGTGACCCCCAACCATGTTCACTTCGACGTAGCGCGCACCTTTTTAGAAGCGGGTTTTCACGTCATCTGCGACAAGCCGATGACGATCACCCTGGACGAGGCGCAAACCCTCGCCGAGCTGGTGGAACGGACGGGGCTGTTCTTCGGTTTAACCCATAACTACTCCGGCTACTCGCTGGTACGCCAGGCGCGTGAAATGGTCGCCAACGGTGAGCTGGGTGACCTTCGCGTCGTCCAGGTGGAGTACCCGCAAGATTGGCTCTCCACCCGCCTGGAAGAGAGCGGCGTCAAGCAAGCTGAGTGGCGCACCGATCCCAAACGCAGCGGCCCGGCAGGTTGTTTGGGTGATATCGGCACTCACGCCTACCACCTGGCGCGCTATGTGACCGGCCTGCAACTGGAGTCACTCGCCGCCGATATGCACACCTTTGTCGAAGGGCGAGCGTTGGATGACAACGTACATATGCTGCTGCGCTTCAAGGGCGGCGCGCGGGGCATGCTGTGGTCTAGCCAAGTCGCGCCGGGCAACGAAAACGGTCTGCAGCTCCGCGTTTATGGCAGCAAGGGTGGCCTTGCCTGGCGCCAGGAAACGCCCAATCAGCTAGTGCATTCGCCACTGGGAGAGCCGCCACGGATATTGACCCGCAACGGCCCAGGCCTGGGCGAAGCGGCCATGGCGGCTGCACGCATTCCACCGGGGCATCCGGAAGGCTATCTCGAAGCCTTTGCCCAGCTCTATCGCGATTTCGCTGTGCAAATTCACGCCCATCAACGGGGTGAGCGCGCTGAGGCGCTGGCGTTGCAAACCCCGGGAGTCGCCGACGGTGTCGATGGCCTTACGTTTATTACCCGCGCGCTGGCCTCGTCCGCTGCCGGTGGGCAGTGGGTGGATATTTAAAACGCGGTTAAAGCACGCCTAAAAGAAAGAGGTGGGAAACAATATGAATCAACACTCAGCGCGCTATACAAGCCTTGAACAGCGTGTGGTCTTTATTACCGGCGGCGGCAGCGGCATTGGCGCCTCGCTTACCCGAGCCTTTCATCTTCAGGGCGCGCGGGTGGTGTTTGTCGATATTAACGATGAGGCCAGCGAGGCGTTGGTCGAAGAGCTCCGCGTCGAGACCGGCGAGGCACCGCACTACCACCACTGCGACATCCGCGATGTGGCCAGCCTACAGCAGGTTATCGCCGAGACCGGCCAGGATCTCGGGCCAATCCATACCCTGGTCAACAATGCTGCCAGCGATGATCGTCACGCCTGGCAGGATGTGGATGTTGCTTATTGGGATGAACGTATGTCGCTCAACCTGCGGCCGATGTTCTTTGCTGCCCAGGCAGCGGCTGAGCAGATGATGCAAGCGGGCGGTGGCTCGATCATTAATTTTGGCTCGGTCAGCGTGCAGATGGCGTTAGGCGGTTTGCCCGCTTATGTGACTGCCAAAGCGGCCGTGCACGGTTTGACCCGCAGCCTGGCCCGGGAGTTGGGCGAGCACAATATTCGCGTTAATACACTGGTGCCCGGCTCGGTGATGACCGAGCGGCAGCTCGAAAAGTGGATTAGCCCCGGCGACGAAGTCGCCATTCAACAACGCCAGTGCCTAAAAATGCGCCTTGAACCCCAGCATATCGCCCCCGCGGTGCTGTTTTTAGCCAGTGCCGAAAGCCAGGCCATCACCGCTCAGGAGTTGGCGGTAGACGCGGGCTGGGCTTGATGGATGATTCAACAGCAAGCTTTAAAGTACATTAGGAGAATTTCATGCACGTATCTAACAAATACAACGTGCCCTGTTCACGCCCTCGTCACTTAGCGCTGGTTGTTGCCGCTGTTGCTGCTTTGGGGTCAGTAACCGCAGCCGCCGATACCACGGTGACGGTGCTAAGGATTGAAAGCAGTAGCGCTGAAAAACGCTACTACGAGGAAGTGGTTGCCGCCTATGAGGCGGAGCACCCCGACGTTAATGTCGAGTTCGAATACCTTGCCAACGAGGCGTACAAAACGCGCCTGCCCACCATGCTGCAGTCCAGCCAGCGCCCGGATATCTATTACACCTGGGGCGGTGAGGGGTTGCGCGATCAGGTGGATGCGGGGTTTGTCCGCGACCTGAGCGAGCCGATGCGCGATGGCTGGCAGGATATCTACCCCGCGTCTGCGGTGCGCGCCTTTACCCTGGATGATCGTGTCTATGGCGCACCGCTCTACGCCACGGTGGTGGGTATCTGGGCGAACACTGCCCTGACAGAAACGGCGGGAGTTAATGCGCAAGCGATCAAGACCTGGGAGGATTTTGAAAACGCCGTGATAGCGCTGCGGGAAGAGGGCATAACACCGTTGGTGGTCGGTGGTCAGGATGGCTGGCCGCTGCACTTTTATTGGGGCTCTTTAGTCACCCGCCTTGCCGGTGGCGACGGCATTGAAGCGGCCAAAAGCGGTGATAACGGCGGCTTTAATGGCGAACCCTTTGTGCGAGCAGGCGAGATGCTGCAGTCGCTTGTTGATCTTGATCCTTTTCAGTCCGGCTTTATGGCCACTTCCTACGAGCGCGCCAGCGGGATGTTTGGCGATGGTGAGGCCGCTTTCCACGTGATGGGTGACTGGGATTATCTTCCTTCCAAGCAGCGCTCAGTCAGTGGCGAGGGAGTCCCGGATGACAACTTATTGTTTATTCCTTTCCCAGAAATCGCTGGTGGTGAGGGCAACGCACAGAGTTTTGGTGGCATGAATGGATTTGCTGTCACCCGTGACGCCCCCGATGAGGCGGTCGACTTCCTGCGTTTTCTGCTCAATGCAGAAAATCAGCGTAAAGCCGCCGCGACAGGCATCTTTGTGCCGGTTGCCGAGGGCTCAGCTGAAGCCCTTGAAACTCCCTATGCCCGCCGTGTCGCTGAAATTCTCGATGAATCCGACTTCCACCAAGTGTTCCTGGATCAAGCGCTGGGAACGTCCGTAGGCGCGACGATTAACGATATTAGCGGCGACCTCGCGCAAGGCGTTATTACTCCGGAAGAGGCCACAGCGCGGGTCGAAGAAGCCTGGCAGTTTAGATGATCCACCCGCTAAAAGAGCACGCGCGTTAACGCCCGTGCTCATCCATGCTCTGCCTCGGAGTTTGCCATGACCACGCTTGACCGAACCGCCGTGCCGCGGAGAGGGAATGCTGACCGGGTGAAGAAAGGCTTGGTGAGCGGTAAATTCACCGCGCTATTGATCCTGCTTCCACCGGCGTTAATCCTTTTTTCGCTGTTCGTCATTCTGCCACTAGCGGATGCCGTCTATTACAGCGGTTTCTCCTGGAATGGCTACGGTGCGCCCAGTGACTTTGTCGGCTCGCAAAATTATCAGCGCCTGCTTGATCACTCGGTGTTTCATACCGCGCTGTGGAATACCGCCAAACTGATACTGGTATCACTACTGATTCAGATGCCCCTGGCACTGGGGTTAGCACTGTTGGTGTACCGTAAAACGCCCACCAATACTCTGTTTAGGCTGGTGTTTTTCCTGCCCTACATCTTGGCGGAAGTGGCCGCGGGGCTCATCTGGAGCTTTGTTTTTGACGGCGACTACGGCATTACCAGTTCGCTGTTGCATGCCATGGGCCAGGAGTCGGTATATGTACTGGCCGACCACCAGTGGGCGTTTCCGGCGATTATGACCGTGATCGTTTGGAAGTACTTTGGTTTCCATATGATGATCTACATTGCCGCCCTGCAGGGCGTTCCCAAGGATCTGGTTGAAGCCGCCAAGCTTGAAGGGGCTAAACCCCGCCAAGTGGCGCTTTTTGTACAAATCCCGCTGATTAAGCATGCCATCGTGGTGAGTGGTTTCTTTGCCATTATCGGTTCGCTACAGATTTTCGACATTATTATCCCGATGACCAACGGCGGCCCCTCTAACTCGACTCATACCATCGTTACCTACCTGTACAGCTTCGGTCTCTCACGGCTCAATATTGGCTTTGGTAGCGCCGCTGCGGTTGTGCTGTTTGTGCTCGCTATCGGAATTGCCTTCTTCTACCAACGTACCACTGGCAAGGGGAGTAAGGCATGAAAAGTATCACTACCCGTAACACCCTGCGCGTGATCATTCTGATCGTGGTGGCGAGCGTGGTGATCGGCCCCCTGTTAGCGGCGTTCTTCGGTGGCTTTAAGGGCAATTCTGAGCTGCGCACCAATCCGCTGTGGCTGCCCGATAGTTGGGATGCCGGCAATTACATCGGCATCCTTCTGGACGGCAATTTCTGGCGCTATTTGGGTAACTCTTTCTTCATCTCGTTAATGACGGTGTTTTTAACCCTGGTGGTGGGGGCCGCAGCGGCTTATGTGTTTTCGCAGATCCGCTTCTTCGGCGCCAAGATGATCCTCTCCTATCTGCTGCTCGGCCTGATGTTTCCCTTTGCGGCGGCCATTCTGCCGCTGTTTATCAAGGTGCGGGATTTGGGCCTGCTGGATACCTATTGGGCGGTGATTCTGCCCCAGACAGCGTTTGGTTTGTCGTTAGCCATCCTGCTCTTTAAGGCTTTCTTCGACCAACTACCCAAAGAGCTTTTTGAAGCGGCCTACGTCGATGGGTGTAGCTATTTACGCTTCTTCTGGTCGTTCACACTGCCGCTCTCGACCCCCATTCTGGCTACGGTGGGCGTGTTTGTCTTTGTGCAGAGCTGGAACAACTTCCTACTGCCGCTAGTGGTGCTCAACGACCGCTCTATCTATACCTGGCCACTGGGCATGATGCAGTTCCAAGGGGAGTACCTTACCCAGTGGAACATGATTCTGGCCTTCGTGACCTTGACCATCATTCCGGCGGTTATCTTCTTTCTCGCCGCCCAGAAGTACATCGTGGCTGGCCTGACCGGCGGCTCGGTTAAGGGATAAAGGAGGATCCATAATGAACGATGTTATTCATAACCCGATTCTGGCCGGGTTCAATCCTGACCCCTCTATTTGTCGGGTAGGCGACGACTACTACTTGGCCACATCGACCTTTGAGTGGTACCCAGGCGTTCAGATTCATCACTCCCGCGATTTGGCTAACTGGACGCTGGTCACACGGCCCTTGAGCCGTGCCAGCCAACTAGATATGCGCGGCAATCCGGACTCATGCGGCATCTGGGCGCCCTGCTTAAGCTACGCCGACGGGCTGTTCTGGCTGGTTTATACCGACATGAAACGTTATGAGGGGAACTTCAAGGATGGACATAATTACGTGGTGACAGCGCCGCGTATCGAGGGGCCCTGGAGCGATCCGGTCTACCTGAATTCAAGTGGCTTTGACCCTTCACTGTTTCACGATTCCGATGGCCGAAAGTGGTTGATCAACCTGCAGTGGGATTATCGCCAGCGCGAAGGGCGGGATCGTTTCGGCGGAATAGTGCTGCAACAGTACGATCCTGAGCAACGCCGCTTGGTGGGCGATATCACCAATATTTTCGCCGGTACCGAAATGAAGCTTACAGAAGGTTCGCATCTCTACTGGCGCGATGGTTGGTACCACCTCTTGGTGGCCGAGGGCGGCACGGGTTACCAGCATGCGGTGACCATGGCGCGTTCCAAAACGCTGACAGGCCCTTACGAGGTACATCCCAACAATCCACTTCTGACGAGTCGAGATGATCCTGAAAACTCGCTACAGCGGGCTGGCCATGCAGACTTGGTCGACTCCCCTGAAGGTGACACTTATCTGGTGCATTTATGCAGTAGACCTCTGACAGGCACCCGGCTATCGCCGATGGGGCGCGAGACCGCTATTCAGCGCGTGGAGTGGGGCGAAGATGGCTGGCTACGGCTCGCTGATGAGGGCAATGTACCAGCGTTAGAGGTGACGATGAGTGGGGTGACGCAGAAGCTGCCTGCTCATGCAGAGCACTACGATTTCAAATCAGCAACGCTGCCCGAGGCGTTTCAGTGGCTGCGTACCCCCTATCCGGAACGGCTGTTTTCGCTCACTGAACGGCCTGGCTACTTACGTCTTTTTGGCCGTGAATCGGTAGGTTCCTGGTTTGAGCAGGCGCTAGTGGCGCGCCGTCAGGACAGCATCCACTGCAGTGCCGAAACGACACTCACCTTTGAACCCGAGGATATTCAGCAGTTTGCCGGGCTTATCGCCTACTACAACCGCTTCAAGTTCCATTATTTAGCGGTGACCTTGAACGATGCAGGCGACAAGGTGCTTAGCATTATCAGTTGCCTGGATGATTGGCCGAACGGCAACTTGAGTATCGCCGAACAAGGCATCCGCATTGAACCTGATGCCACGATTCGGCTTGGGCTGGATATCCACGCCCGGGAACTGCGCTTTCGCTATGCCCAGGGAGGTCAGCCCTGGCAATCGATTGGGCCAGCATTAGATGCTGGCCTGCTTTCCGACGAAGGCAGTGGTCGTGCCCACGGCTATTTCACCGGCAATTTTCTAGGCATGGCCGCCCACGACATTAGTGGACGCGGCACCCCCGCCGATTTCCAGGCGTTTTGCTATCGCCGTGCCCCTCTTTCAGAGACGAGATAAGCTCATGGCTGAAGTAACACTACGCGATATTGAAAAGACGTTTCATGGCAAAACCACGGTAATCCCTGATTTAAATCTGCATATCGAAGATGGCTCTTTCACCGTGCTGGTTGGGCCTTCTGGCTGCGGAAAATCCACCTTGCTGCGTATGATTGCAGGCCTGGAGACCGTGACTCAGGGCACGATCACTATCGGCGGCGAAGACGTTACCACCGCCGAGCCGAGTGACCGGGACATTGCCATGGTCTTTCAGTCTTACGCGCTTTATCCGCACATGACGGTCGCCCGCAATATCGACTTCGGCATGCGGCTGGCAAAAGTGCCCACCGAAGAGCGAGAAGCCAAAGTGGCCGAGGCCGCGCGCTTGCTCAATCTTGAGGATCTGCTCGAGCGTAAACCCGCGGAGTTATCCGGTGGGCAGCGCCAGCGGGTGGCCATAGGGCGCGCCATTGTGCGCAGCCCCGGTGTATTTCTCTTCGACGAGCCGCTCTCTAATCTGGACGCTTCGTTACGCAACCGCATGCGGGTCGAGTTGGCCGAACTGCATCAACGGCTCGAGACCACCATGGTGTATGTCACCCACGATCAGGTCGAGGCGATGACCCTGGCCGACTGCATTGTGGTAATGAACGCTGGGCAGATTGAGCAAATGGGCAAGCCCATGGCGCTTTATCAACGCCCCGAAACGCTGTTTGTAGCTGGTTTTATTGGCTCGCCGAAAATGAATTTGATCGAAGGTGAACTAGCGGCGGCTTACGGTGCCACCACTCTAGGCATACGGCCCGAGCATCTAGAGGTGAGCCGCGAGAAGGGCGAGTGGAAAGGACGTGTGCGATTCATCGAGAAGCTGGGTGCTGACTCTTTCGCCTATATAGATAGCGAGCAGACCGGCCCGCTCACCGTCCGTCTCTCTGGCGATGTCGATCTTAGCCATGGCGATACGCTTTTTATCACTCCCCAGCAGGCCCAACTCCACGCGTTTGATGCCGATGGAAAGCGGTTGCCTGATGGCGCGTTGCAGCAACCTTCAACCCGTCACGAAAGCTCCCTATATCACTGACGATTTTCAATTTTTCCAACTACCAATACGCAAAACAACGCTCAATAACAAATCCAAGGAGCTAGACAATGACAACACAAAGAACGCTAAGCCGCTCATCGTATATCTTGGTGATCTGTTGTATTGCCGCCATCGGCGGTTTCCTGTTTGGTTTCGACAGTGGCGTGATCAACGGCACTGTGGATGGCCTACAGGCCTCTTTTAACTCCGATAGCGCAGGCACGGGCTTTAATGTGGCGTCGATGCTACTGGGCTGCGCGATCGGTGCTTTCTTTGCGGGTCGCCTGGCGGATCGCTTTGGCCGCCGTACGTTGTTGATCGTGGCTGCTGTGTTCTTCCTGATTAGTGCCTGGGGCTCCGGCGTTGCCGGTAGTTCTATGGAGTTTGTGATATATCGCATTCTCGGTGGGCTTGCCGTAGGCGCCGCCAGTGTCATGACCCCGGCTTATATCAGTGAGGTAGCACCATCGGCCTACCGAGGACGCTTAGCTACTATTCAACAGGTGGCGATTATTTCTGGCCTTTTTATGGCATTTTTGAGTAATTATGTCTTGGCCTATGTAGCGGGCTCGGCCATGTCAGAACTATGGTTTGGCTTCGCGACCTGGCGTTGGATGTTCTGGATTGAACTGATACCGGCTGCCGTTTTCCTGGTGGCATTGCTGTTTATTCCTGAAAGCCCGCGCTACCTGATCAGCACCGGTAAGCAGGGCGAAGCCCGCCGTGTGCTTGGGTTAGTAATGCCTGAGCGTGATGTCAGCAGCAAAATTGATGAAATTAATACCACTCTGGATCAAGATCACAAGCCACGGTTGAAAGATGTGATCAACCGTTCCACGGGCAAGATACATGGCATCGTCTGGGTGGGTATTGGCTTGGCGGTTTTCCAGCAGTTGGTGGGCATTAACGTCGTTTTCTACTATGGCGCAGTGCTATGGCAGTCAGTGGGTTTCTCCGAAGGCGATGCGCTACTCATCAATGTGATCTCTGGCGCCGTGAGTATTGGTGCCTGCCTGCTCGCCATTGCGCTGATCGACAAAATTGGACGCAAACCGCTGCTTTGGGGTGGTTCGGTTGGCATGGCGGGGACACTGGCGTGCCTCTCCTATGCGTTTTCTACAGCGACGATGGTGGATGGCAGCCTACAGTTATCGAGTGATATGGGCGTATTTGCGCTGCTGTGCGCCAACCTTTATGTGCTGTTTTTTAACGCCTCGTGGGGGCCGGTGATGTGGGTCATGCTGGGTGAAATGTTCCCCAATCAAATGCGCGGCTCGGGGCTGGCGATTGCCGGTCTTTTCCAATGGCTAGCCAACTTCGGCATCACCATGACCTTCCCTATCATGCTGGCATCTATTGGCTTGTTTGGGGCCTACGGGTTTTATGCGATCAGTGCCGTTGCCTCTGTCTTCTTTGTTATCTACTTCGTCAAAGAGACGCGCGGGAAAGAGCTCGAAGAAATGGCTTACGAGTAAGTCACTTTCACTTTGTTGCCCCGATTGCATGATTAACCGGGGATCATGTGTCTATTTTAAACAGTATAAGGCTAGTTTTTATTAATAAAATCAAAGGGTTGGTGTGTGTTTAAAACATATAAGCAATTGTTTAACAATGCTTTTTGTTAACTATTGGCACAGGCTGGCACGTGCACTGCAATGCAGTAGGTAAGAGTGGAACAGGTAGGACGATCTGACGCTCTTACTCATTAAACCCAGTGCGATGCTCGCACAGATGTTTAAGTAGCAACGTTTGATAGGAGCAGTATCATGATGAAGACGGAATCTCTCAAGAAACTTGGCATCCTAGGTGTATCATTTGGCCTGTTGGCCAGCCCACTTGCGTTTGCTCAAGTGGACAGCAGTGACGAGTACGAAGAACCGACCCCGCAAGAAGAAACGACGCAGGATGATCAAGGTACCTACAACAGCTACGACACTGAGCAAGATAAAGGTTCGGATGTAGGCACTGAGTATGAAGAGGAAGAGCAAGAATTCACTTACGAAGAAGAGGAAGAGGAGCAAGAAGTATCCGCCACCGATGAAGAGGAGGATGATTCCGGCTGGTAATTGCAATCTTTAAGGAATAACTTTTCTCGGGCTCAAGGATGAGTCGAAGGATGCCCCGCCAACTGCGGGGCATCTTTGTATGTGGCCGTTAACAGTATCAACCAAAGCGCACGATATAATTTCGCGCTAAGGTGTTAAGCATCGGCGCGCTTAACAATTTGAGAACGCTACCCACAAGGATGTCTCGATGCCCCTGAACTGGTCGCCCTTAAAATGGACAGACAAGCCCCAACTGCCCAAGGCCGAGGGCCGCATAGCGGCGATTGACCTAGCCCGTGGTATAGCCATCGGCTTGATGATTATTAGCCATTCAGTCAGTGGGTTAGTCGGCATTCGCAATGTACCCGATTGGGGGATGGTGCCGGTTCATTTTCTGACTAAATTCTCCTCTTCGCTGTTTATTGTGGTGTTTGGCATTGCCCTGGCGGTGGCGTTTCTTTCCCACACTCAAAGCGATGACTGGCCTAAGCGCCGGTTAAAGCTATGGCTGCGCGCTGTAGAAGTGTGGTTCTGGTACAAAGCGCTCCTTGTCATTGAGATGTTGCCGTTCTACTCGCCCAGCGAGATCGTCGATGCGTTGCTCTATGGCCGATTTGCCATTTGGGTCGAAATCTTAGGCTTCTACGCCATAGCGCTGCTTTGGGTACCGTTGATTCTGCCGCTCTGGGCGCGGGCGCCGCTCTGGAGTCGGCTTGCCACCATTGGCGCATTAACAGCACTGACTATTTGGCTGCAAAGCCTTACGTTTGGCGGCAACGATATTCTGAAGGCGCTGCTGGTAGATCATGAAGACCATTACACCTGGGGGCAGATCAGTCGCGCGCCGTTGATTTTGGTGGGCCTACTCATCGGCGAAGCGTTGCTGCGCTGCTACTTCGACTCCGCCAAACGGCGCCGCTTAGTACTCACTCTGTTGAGCCTGGGTACGATGATGGTGGCGGGGTTTTATGCGTTGGCGTTTATCAGTGGCGATGTGCATGCGGCGATGCTGGCGGTGGCCAACAATGTCGGCAAACACCCGCCAGGGCTTGAGTTTATGCTGTTTAGCTTGGGTGGTGCACTAGTGCTGTTAGCCCTCGCTTTAGCCGGTGGCGCCAAAGCCGCGAAGGCACTTTTGCCGCTGACGATGGTCGGTTCAGATGCCCTTAAAGCGTTTATTTTCCATATTGTGATGATCTTTTTAGTGCTGCGCTTTTTGTGGGAAGGCGAGGGAATGTACACCTATCCACAGGCGCTTGGCGTAGGCGGGCTGTTAATACTTGGCGCTGCGGGGTGGATTTGGTTGACCCGTTGGATGGCTAACCACCGCTAAAAGCGATTAATAACTGCTGGAGTTATGATTTGCGACACTGGATACAACGTGGGCTGGTGGCAGTAGCGCTGATTATAGCGCTCCCTGCTCATGCAGATGAGTACGATACAAATTGGTACGATGCTCATTGGTACTATGAAGTCGATAAAAAGAGCGCCTGGCAGGGCGATTTAACCGCGCGCTTGAAGGCTATCGAAGACATCTTTGAGGGGCAGCTGGGCGTTTATGTACAAAACCTCGCCAGTGGTGAAGCGTTTTCATGGCGCGCCGATGACTCTTGGTATTTAGCCTCGCTGATTAAAATACCGGTGGCAGCGCAGGTGCTTGCAGAGCGACAGATAGGTACGCTGACGTTGGATGATCGGTTAACGCTTGCGCGTAGTGACTTTGTCGATGGCGCGGGCCCCACTAATTGGCACGACCCTGGCACGCCTATCTCTATCCGTTACTTGATGGAGCAGATGATTACCGTCAGCGATAACACCGCCACCGATATGCTGATTGACCGCGTGGGGCTGGCGGTAGTTAACGCACGCGCCCGTGCGATGATTGCCGCAAGCGGTGGTAACCCTGATGAGATAGGCCCTATCTCTAAACTGGTCGGCGTACGCCAAGGCGTTTACGGTGAACTCCACCCTGACGCTCGGGAGCTTGGCGGGATGGATTTTATCGCCCTGCGTCAGCACTCGGTGAGTCAGCGCGGGCAGGCGTTAGCCCGCGTGCTAGGCGTTAGCACTGATACCTTCACCCAGCCTGATTACGACCATGCGTTTGATGCTTACGAAGCCAGTGGTGAAAATGTGGGCACCCTAAGCGCCTTTGGCGACCTGCTCGCCAGCCTGCACCCTGTTCAACAGGGCAGTGCCATGAATGATTTAAATGACGAGCAGCGGCAAACGCTGTTGGCGGTTATGCAGCGAACCCGTTCCGGCAAACAGCGTCTTAAGGCGGGTATGGGAAGCGGTATAAGCTTCGCCCATAAAACCGGCACTCAGCAGCGGCGTAGCTGCGATGCCGGTATAGCCGAGCGCACTAACGCGGATACTGCAACACAAGGGCCCTGGGTGATTGTCACCTGTACTCGCGGGCCAGAGTCGGTAAGCGATCACGAACACGCCTTGGCCCGTGTGGGCGAAGCATTGCGTTATAGCGGAGCCCTGGGTAAGCCGTGGTAAACTACCGCCCCGAATGACCCCTCAGAACATCATTAGTTAGGAGTAACCTATGACACGCGCCAGCGCCCGCCACATTTTGGTCAGCAGTGAAGAGCAGTGCCTAGCACTGAAAGAAGAAATTCAAAATGGCCGCGACTTTGCTGAAGTCGCTAAAGAGCACTCCAGTTGCCCCTCTAGTCGTCAAGGTGGTGATCTCGGTAGTTTTGGCCCCGGCCAGATGGTACCCGAGTTCGATAAGGTTGTTTTCAACGACGAAGTAGGCCAAGTACACGGCCCAGTGAAAACCCAGTTTGGTTACCATCTACTGGAAATTACCGAACGCACTTAACTTTTCCTAACCAAACGCTCTTAATTGCGCCTATAAGGCCGTCAAGCGTTGCGGTCATTCGACCGCAACGTGAGGAGTACGCCTTGAACGACCCGATTATTACTATTAACGGCCTGAACAAAACCTACGAGGGTGGCTTTCAGGCGTTAACCCATATCGATTTAACCATCCAGCGCGGCGAGATATTTGCCCTGCTTGGCCCCAATGGGGCAGGTAAAACCACGTTGATTAGCGTGGTCTGCGGCTTGGTTAATCCCACCGCTGGTCATGTGCTGGTAGATGGGTACGATAATATTACTCAATACCGTCAAGCCCGTGAGCGTATTGGGCTAGTGCCCCAAGAGCTGACCAACGAAGCGTTTGAAACTGTCTGGAACACCGTCAGTTTCAGTCGTGGTCTGTTTGGCAAAGCGCCCAATCCAGCGCATATCGAAAAAGTGCTTAAGTCGCTGGCGCTTTGGGATAAGCGCAACAACCGCTTGATGACACTCTCGGGTGGTATGAAGCGCCGTGTGCTAATCGCCAAAGCGCTTTCCCACGAGCCGCGCATACTGTTTTTGGATGAGCCCACCGCAGGGGTCGACGTTGAACTGCGCCGGGATATGTGGGAAGTGGTGCGCCAGCTACGCGATAACGGCGTGACGATTATTTTGACGACCCACTACATCGAAGAAGCCGAAGAGATGGCCGACCGCATCGGCGTTATCAATCGCGGTGAGCTGGTGCTGGTGGAAGAAAAAGCTGCGTTAATGAGCAAACTGGGTAGCAAACAGCTAACCCTGAACCTGCACAGCCCGCTGACAGAGATACCTGCAAACCTGCAGCGCTTTGAGCTAAGCCTGGCCGCTGAAGGGCATGAGCTGATCTATACCTACGACGGTAGCCAGGAAGAGGATGGTCACGCGATTTCGGAGCTATTGACCGCACTTGAGCGAGAGGGTGTCACCTTTAAAGATCTGAATACTCGGCAAAGCTCGCTTGAAGATATTTTTGTTGATTTGGTTAAGGAGCGAGCATGAACCTGCATCCCGTTCGCGCTATTTATATGGCGGAAATGGCGCGTACGCGCCGCACGTTGCTGCAAAGCATCGTCTCGCCGGTCATCTCCACGTCGCTCTATTTTGTGGTGTTTGGTGCCGCGATCGGCTCACGCATCAGCGAGGTCAACGGCGTTAGTTACGGCGCTTTTATTGTACCGGGTCTGATTATGTTGATGCTGTTGACCCAAAGCGTCTCAAACGCCTCTTTCGGCATCTTCTTTCCGAAGTTTTCTGGCAGTATTTACGAGCTGCTGTCGGCGCCTATCTCGCATTTAGAAATTGTGATCGGTTACGTGGGGGCGGCAGCCTCGAAATCGATTCTGCTGGGGCTGATTATTTTGGCTACCTCGGGCTTGTTTGTACCGCTGGAAATCGCCCATCCGTTCTGGATGCTGACGTTTCTGGTGCTAACCGCAGTCACTTTTAGTCTGCTGGGTTTTATCATCGGTATTTGGGCCGATGGTTTTGACCGGCTACAGCTGGTGCCTCTGCTTGTGATTACCCCGCTGACCTTTTTGGGTGGCAGCTTCTACTCCATTGATATGCTGCCGCCGTTTTGGCAAACCATTACCCTGGCAAACCCCGTGGTGTATCTGGTGAGCGGCTTTCGCTGGAGCTTTTACGGTATCAGCGATGTAAGCCTTGCCGCGAGTGTGGGCATGATTGCCCTCTTTCTCGCGGCCTGCCTGGTCGCCATTGGCTGGATTTTCCGTACCGGTTACCGCCTCAAACCCTGACTCTTTTTTTAAACACTGGAAGCTATTAGACCTTTATGCCACTACTGCAAAGTATTGTGCACCGCCTCGATCCGACGCTTGACGGTGAGCGCCTAACCCTAACCGCTGCGCCTCAATCAGAGCAGGCAGCGCCCAGTGACGACTCAGTGATGGCGACCCTGGTGGGTGCGCTCAATGACACCTACAACACCAAGCCCAAAGGCTGGGGGCGCTTTGCCGAAGAGGGTGAACAGGCAGGGCCGCTTGCCATGTGGTTGCGCGACTATTTGGCGGGCGATAAAAGCTTTGCTGAGCTTTCTGTTGAACTGGCTGAACGGCTCGCCAAGCAGCTTCAGGAGCAGTTGTCAGTAAGTGGTTACTTAGTGTTCAGCCACCAGCGCCAGGGTGATACTGAAACGCTGCTGATGGCATTGGTGCACCAGCGCGAAGGGATTGGCATTAATGATGACCACCACGCGGTGCCTGCTGCCCAGCTCAACACCAGCCAGCTTACCCTGGCGGCGCGTATCAACCTTACCCAATGGCAGAGCGAGGCACCGAATGCCCAGTATGTCTCGTTCCTCAAAGATCGCGGCGGTAAAAAACTCGCTGAGGATTTGGTCACATTGCTGGGTATGGAAGAGGGCGTCGATGCCCCGGCCGAAACCCGCACGCTGCTGAAAGCGTTTAGCGACTACGTCGAGAAAGAGGATTACGACGACGAGGTGAGCCGAGAAAAAACCGACACGCTGGTGGACTACGCCAATGAACAGCTTCGCCGTGGCGAGCCAATGACCTTGGAAGAGCTTTCTGGGCTGGTGGACGAACAGCAGCCGAAAGCCTTTTACGACCATATTCGCAACGCCGATTACGGGCTCTCGCCGGAGATCCCTCCCGATAAGCGCACCTTGAGCCAGTTCCGCCGCTTTACCGGCCGAGCGGGTGGCGTTTCGATTAGCTTTGATTCGCACCTGCTGGGCTCAAGTATCGAGTATGACGCCACTCAGGATCGCCTGATTATCAAGCAAGTGCCCAAGCAGTTAAGAGAGCAGCTTACCAAGAAGGATTGAGGTAAGGGCATCTAGTCAGTAGAGCTCTTTTTTTGTTGATGTGCAGATAGCATGAAGGGGTATCGCGCTAGCTAGGCGCCACTGTGCTAGCATTTGAGTAGTGGAATAGGAGTTTGCATGAGCGAAGCGGATACCTCCCAGCCTGCTGACCACGACAGTCCTTGGAAAATGGCGCTTGATGGGTACTGCCAAGAATTTTTGGATCTGCTGTTCCCAGCCATTCATGAACAAGTGGATTGGTCGAAAGGCTTTAGCTTTCTCGATAAGGAGTTACAGCAGATCACAGCGGGTGCCAACAGTGGCAGGCGTTACGCCGATAAGCTGATCAAGGTCTATGCACAGGACGGCAGCGAGACTTGGGTTCTGATCCATGTTGAGGTGCAGGGGGAGCCGGAGGAGGCTTTTTCTGAGCGAATGTACACCTATCAGTACCGGCTACGTGACCGCTACGGGGTGGATGTGGTGAGCTTGGCGGTGTTGGCAGATATCCGCGATAGCTTCCGGCCCACCACTTTTCGCTATCAGCGCTGGGGATGCGAGCTGACCTTTACCTTCCCCACGGCTAAACTGATGGATTGGGAAGCAAACTGGACGAAGCTCGAAGCAAGCGATAACGTCTTTGCGCTGGTGGTCATGGCCCAGATCTACGCTAAGCGATTGAAGGACGGTGCAACGCGTAAGGATGTCAAGATTGCTCTCATTCGGCTGCTGTATGAACGAGGCTACAGCCGTGAACAGATTGTGCGGTTGTTCAATATCATCGACTGGATGCTCCAGCTGCCGAGAGCTCTGGAGTCTGAGTTTGTCCAGGCGGTTTACGCCATACAGGAGGAAAAACACATGCCTTATGTCAACACTGTTGAGCGCTTTGAGCGAGAAAAAGAGCGTCAAGAAGGGCGTCAAGAAGGGCGTCATGAAGGAGTGGAAGGTACGTTACGTAAGCAAATCGCCTTGAAGTTTGGTGAGATGCCCGATTGGGCAGATCAGCGCCTGACATTGGCTTCAGACACGCAGCTAGACGAGTGGGTAGTACAGATTCTGACGGCAGATAGCTTGGAAACTCTGCTTCATAAGCAATAACCTGCTAGTCAGTATCCTCACTTATCGCACTAAAGAGGGCAGCCCCTGAGGCTGCCCTATGTGTAGTGCGCCAGGCATGGCGCGCAGCGCCT
>NZ_JAINWD010000020.1:0-79159 GCF_021021315.1 Halomonas sp. IOP_14
TGAGTGAAACCTCAACAGGCCCTAGTAGTTGACGCGGCGCTCAATAAAGCGGAACTGAATCATCGTTAATGCCACCACAATCACCATCAGAATCACCGACTGAGCCGCGGACGAGCCAAGGTTTAGCCCGACAAAGCCGTCGGCATACACTTTGTAAACCAGTATGTTCGTGGCCTGAGCGGGACCGCCTGCGGTGGTGGCGTGAATGATCGCGAAGGTGTCGAACATGGCGTACACCACGTTAACCACCAGCAAGAAGAAGGTGGTAGGCGTGAGCAGCGGGAAAATAATCGTCCAGAAGCGCTTAGTCGGGCTGGCGCCGTCAATGGAGGCGGCTTCAATCAGCGATTGCGGGATTGACTGTAAGCCCGCCAGGAAAAACAAAAAGTTATAGGATATCTGCTTCCAGGCGGCGGCAAAAATCACCAGCAGCATGGCGTCACTGCCCGAGTTACGGTGGTTCCACTGGTAACCCACCATTTCCAGCATATAGGGCACAATGCCGATAGAGGGGTTGAAGATAAACCACCACAACACGCCCGCAAGGGCGGGGGCGATGGCGTAGGGCCACACCAGTAGCGTGGTGTAGGTGCTGCGTGAGCGAATCATCCGGTTGACGGTACTGGCCAATAAAAGCGCCACTGTCATCGATAGCAGGGTAGTGCCCACGGCGAATACCACCGTCACCGATAGCGAATTGACATAACTGCCGTCACGAAATAGACGGGCAAAGTTCTCAAGACCCACAAACGTTGAGCGCAGCCCAAAGGCGTCTTCGCGCAGTAGCGACTGATACAGCGCCTGGCCCGCAGGCCAGATAAAGAAAATCAGTGTCACAATCACCTGGGGCGCCAGCAGCGCGTAGGGCAAAAAGCGACCAGGGTAGGTCATGCGTTTGGTTTGCATGGGCAGCTCTGCAAATTGTTAGCAAAAATAAGCATCAACAAACGAAATCGCCGCCTACCCAGAAGGGTAGGCGGCGAAGTGAGTACTTATTTACTGGTTGGCAGCTTCAAAATCACGGAGCAGATCATTGCCGCGTGCTACTGCTTCATCCGCTGCTTCCTGACCCGATTTGTCACCGGTCATCACCGCTTCCATCTCTTCGGAGATGATGTCGCGAATCTGCACGAAGTTACCAAAGCGTAGGCCTTTGGAGTTCTCGGTCGGCTCGTTGAGAGTCATCTGTTTCAGCGAAATATCCGCGCCTGGATTCTCTTCGTAGTAGCCCTGTTCTTGGCTCAGATCCCAAGCGGCCTGAGTGATGGGCAGGTAGCCAGTTTGCTGGTGCCACTGTGCCTGTACTTCGGGCTGGGAGAGGTACTCAAAGAACGCCGCAACGGCTTCGTATTCGTCATCGCTATGGCCCTGCAGTGCCCACAGAGTGGCGCCACCGATAATTGAGTTCTGCGGTGCGCCTTCTACGTCGTCGTAGTAGGGCTGCATGCCAAAGCCAACTTCAAATTCTGAATTGGCGGCGACATCCGCACGTGAAGCAGAAGAGCCGAAGAAAATCGCGCAGTCCTGGGAGTAGAACATCGGCTCAGAGTCGGGGCCGGAGCCGGGGCCACCCCATTTAAAGACACCTTCTTCCTGCCAGTCGTGGAGGTTGTCCCAGTGGCGAGCGACCAGCTCATTGTTGAAGGTAAACTCGGTTTCCATACCGCCAAAGCCGTTTTCCAGTGTACCTAGCGGCACGTTATGCCAAGCGGAGAAGTTTTCCAGCATGACCCAGCTAGGCCAGGAGGTGGTAAAGCCACAGCTGGCCGCACCAGAGTCGACAATTTGGCGTGAAAAATCGGCCACTTCGTCCCATGTTTGTGGGGGCTGCTCGGGATCCAGGCCTGCTTCTTCAAACATGTCCCGGTTGTAGTACATGATTGGCGTAGAGGAGTTAAACGGGAAAGAAAGCATATTGCCGTTGGTGTCGGTGTAATAACCCACGACGGCGGGCAGGAAGGCTTCTTTATCGAAAGCGCGGCCATGCTCTTCCATCAGCTCGTACACTGGGTAGATGGCGCCTTTGGCGTTCATCATGGTGCCAGTGCCGACTTCAAACACCTGCAGGATATGCGGCTGCTCGTTGGCACGGAAGGCGGCGATCGCGCCCGTCATCGTTTCGGTATAGGTGCCGCGATAGCTGGGAGTAACGTGGTAGTCGTCTTGAGACTCGTTGAAGTCTTGGGTCATCTCTTCGAGAATTTCGCCCAGTTGGCCGCCCATGGCGTGCCACCAGCTAATCTCTGTTGCCGCCTGAGCAGACAGGCTTAGGCTGGCCGTCGCCACCCCTACGGCAAGCGCGTGCAGTGTGAAACGAGACATAACAAGCTCCTTATAGGCCTGAACTTAGTCAGGCGTGCAATGCGTTTGTTGAGATTTTTAGATGCACTGAACAGTAAGAAGTGTAGATGACGTTTTAGTGAATGCACGATGAACCTGCCGTGACAGTCAACATTGCGCTGCCAGCAGGCCTACTGAGTAGGAAAAGGAAGAGGGCGATGATAGTGTGATAGGAAGAGTCCAACTAACGAGAGCAGTATGACTGACGTGACCACTTTACTGACGAAGCTGGTGTCATTCGATACCACTTCCAGTGAATCTAATCTGGCGCTGATTGAGTATGTGGAAGGCTATTTGGCCGAGTATGGCGTTAGCGCCGAGCGGGTGATGAGCCCCTGCGGTACCAAGGCCAACCTGATCGCAAGAATTGGCCCAGAGGCGCCGGGCGGTGTGATGCTTTCCGGGCATACCGATGTGGTACCGGTGGCGGGGCAGCCGTGGTCGAGCGATCCGTTCACCCTGCGTGATGGTGGCGATGGGCGCCTTTATGGGCGTGGCACCTGCGATATGAAAGGTTTTATCGCCTGCGTATTGTCGATGGTGCCCACTTGGACGAAAGCGCCTCTGCAGCAGCCGATTTATCTGGGTTTCTCCTATGACGAAGAGATCGGCTGCGTGGGTGCGCCAAGCCTCATTAAGCGCTTTTACGAGCACTACTCCACCACCGCCCATGTGATTGTCGGCGAGCCCACCAGCATGCAGCCAGTGGTAGCGCAGAAAGGGGCGACCAATCTGCGTACCACCGTGATTGGTCAGGAAGCTCACAGCAGCCAGGTCAATCAAGGCACCTCAGCCATTCACGTAGCGGCAAGGCTAGTGACCTTTATTGAGGACACCATGGCGGCGTTGGTGGAAGAGGGGCGCATCGATGAGGCCTTTAACGTGCCTCACACCAGCCTGCACGTCGGCAAAATCAAAGGTGGTACGGCGATCAATATTATGGCGCGGGAGTGCCAGTTCGAGTGGGAAATTCGCCATCTGCCCACGGACACCTTCGACGAAATATACGCGCGCTTTGAGGCCTATTGCGCCCAGCTAAGCGCTGAGCTGCAGGCCAAAGGCAAGCACGTTGAAATTACTACTGAGCCGCTAAACGTGACAGTGCCGGGCCTGGCCGACCGCGAAAACGATCAGGTACTTCGCCTAGCCAAAGACCATTTGCCAGCAGTGTGCTGCGACCACGCGGTGGCTTACGCCACGGAAGCGGGGCAGTTCCAGGGCCAGGGCTTGCAGACAATAATTCTTGGCCCTGGCAGCATCGCCCAGGCGCATCAGCCCGATGAATATATTGATATTGAGCAGCTTGAAGCGTGTGAGGATTTTCTAACGAAGATGGGTAGAGCGTTAGAGAAGACTGTCTAACTAGCTAATCACTGCCCAAAAAAAATCCCACCCGGTTAATGGGGTGGGATTTTTTGTAGTGCTTTCATACCATGTCGCTTTTTCAGTGCTGAGGATGTTGTTCAAACAGCTCAGCTTTGGCATGGCGCATCACATCTTCGCACGCCTGCTGTTGGGCTAACTGCGTTAGCAGGCGTTGAGTTACTTCGAAGCCCTTGCCTAAGCAAGTGTCGACTTCCTGTTGGCTAACCGCTGGCGTCACTCGGTAATCGATTTTTACCGTGCGCCCACCACCTTCCAGCCGATCCGCAACTCCCCTGAGCCGCCACGCGATTTTCTCTTTCCAAGTTGCTGATTCTTCCGCGCCTTCGTTTACGCTAAACGTGCACTGCCATTCCGGTTTAAAGACCTTCATAGGAGAACCTCCAAAAATTTTGGAAAGAATGATCGATCGTGTTTCGTACCCCATCGTCTGAATGTATTGCCCCACTACTATATACCTAACGCAGCATAAATATCGAACAATAGTGATACGCGTCGGGCGACGCGCATAGGGCGTATCGGTTAGGCTATAAAAGATGTGACTAACGAGCTTTTCTATGACCTCCACAACTAATCCAAGTTGCCCCTGTGGTAGCTTATTAACGCTTGATAAGTGCTGTGGCCGTTATCACCAAGGCGGGCTTGCCCCCACGCCTGAAGCTTTGATGCGCTCTCGCTATGTGGCTTTTGTGCTAGGGCGTAGCGACTACCTGTTGGCGACATGGCACCCCTCTACCCGCCCTGCAGAGCTTGCGCCTGATCCTGACGCTGAGTGGAAGTCGCTATCTATCGTCTCCGCAGAACCGCCGCTCGACAATATCGGTTACGTGCATTTTCGTGCCTGTTTTTATGAAAGGGGGCGAGTGCAAAAAGGCTGGCATGTATTAGAAGAGGTCTCCCGCTTCGTTAAAGAGCAGCAACGCTGGTGGTATATAGACGGAACACCCACGCTTACCCGCCTGAAACCACGCCGCAACGACCCGTGCTTATGTGGTAGTGGGCGTAAATTAAAGGTATGTTGCGGTGAATAGTGGCATCGTTCAGCCTCACAAAGCCGAACCGCAATGGTATCTCTATTTGCTGGAGTGCCAGCGCGGCACCTATACCGGCATTACCAATAACCTGGCAAAGCGTTATCAAGCGCACTGCACCGGCAAAGGGGCGCGTTATACTCGTGCGAATCCGCCCGTTGCGCTGTTGGGTGCCGAACCGTTTGAAGACCGCGCCGCTGCAAGCCGGGCTGAATATCAGTTAAAGCAACAATCGCCGAGCCAAAAGCGCCGCTGGGCCAAGCAGTGGCCTGTACAATTAGAAGCTAACTAGTATCTTTACCGTTAGGCGTAGATTAAGGAACCCACATGCTGACGTTTTATTCAGAGGATAGCCGTTTACGCCAAGCGCGCACGGAGTTGCACGATGGCGCTTTGGTGACTCCGTTTGAGTGCCCCGAACGCCTTGATCTAGTGCTAAAGCATCTTCACCAGTCCGGGCTTGGCGATATTCGTACCCCTAGCGCTTATGGGTTAGCCCCCGTATTAGCGGTGCATGACAAAGAGTACGTAACGTTTCTAGCCAACTGTTGGCAAGAGTGGCGGGCGGCTGGGCATGAGGGGGAGGCGATTCCCAATATTTGGCCCGCACGAACCATGCGTGGTGACCGCATCCCGCGATCGGTTAGTGGTCAGCTAGGCTACTACGCGCTGGCGGCGGAAACGTCGATCTCAGCAGGCACCTTTGAAGCCGCCATGGCGAGTAAAGACGTGGCGTTAGGCGCGCTAGAACATACGCTACAAACCGGCGAACCCAGTTTTGGTTTATGCCGGCCGCCAGGGCACCACGCCGCGTTTGATCAGTTTGGCGGTTACTGCTTCTTTAACAATGCCGCCATTGCCGCCCAGCGAGCGCTGGATGCAGGCAAACGTCGGGTCGCCATTCTTGATGTCGACTTTCACCACGGCAACGGCACCCAGCAGATTTTCTACAAGCGTGATGATGTGCTGTTTATCTCACTGCACGGCGACCCTGAAGTCACATTTCCTTACTATTTGGGCTACGCTGATGAAAACGGCGAAGGGCAAGGCAAGGGCTTTAACGTCAATTACCCGTTGCCTCCGGGCACCAGCGTTACCAGGTGGATGGCCACACTTGAGCTAGCCTTGGCGCAAATTAAAGCCGCGGAGTGTGAATGCCTGATCGTATCGTTAGGGGTCGATATCTTCGAAGGTGACCCCATAAGTGCCTTCACCTTTACCAGCGCAGATTTCACAGCGTTAGGTGAGCGCCTGGCCCAAGTAGGCTTACCCAGCGTGTTTCTGATGGAAGGGGGCTATGCTGTAGATGAAATAGGTGTCAATGTAGTCAACGTGTTACAAGGTTTTGAACAGGCGCTATAAAACGGTCTGGAACTGCATCTAAACAAGGGTAAAGGTTAACCGTGACAGCGGCCCCTAAATCGGGCAGGCTATTGCCCTTTCAACGGGGCAGGGAGCTCAAGCGTGGCAGTGTATGGTGGAATTCAGGCACATGAATTGGAGCGTTGGCTTAATGCGTTAACTAACGCTGCCTATGACCGACGCTGCCCGCTGGTAAAAGTACACGGTGGCAACGCCCGTGCGCGTACCGCCCGTCAAGACCTCCTTCATTTGGCGAACGACTACCGCTGCGGCGATTCTAGCCGCGAAGAGAGCGCAGCCGACCTTGGTCGCTGGTGCCAAACCTACCTTTCAGAGGCCGAGTGGTACGTGCTGGTCGGCACCCGTCAAGCACCTTCCCAGCCGCAAAGCGAAGAAGAACGAAGCCTCACCGTGCTCAAGCAGCACCGGGTGGGGTAACAGCACCCATCAGCACTAACTGCGATCAAAAGCTCCTGCGATGGGGCTTTTTTTGTGCGCGAGATGTATGTCTTAACAGGTAGCCGAATTTTTTAATGGCAGAAGAATTAGTAGGTGCTTAATAACGATGTATTGACAAAAGTTTAATAAGATGAGTAGTTTGAAAGGATATGTCTACTCGACTAACGTTTTAAAAAAACGCTATCTAAGAGCAGGGGGCAATACATCTTGTGACCATTACACCAGCGCTATCGGTTCGCTCCTTGGGCGTGAATTTTGGCTCCAACCAGGTTGTTAAAAACCTGAGTTTTGATGTTTATCCCGGTAAAACGACGGCAATCGTTGGCGAATCTGGCTCGGGTAAATCGGTGACTTCACTGGCTATTATGCGCTTGGTGGAGTACATGAATGCTGAGATTACCAGCGGCACAATACTGTTCCACCGTGACGCCAGTGGCTCTCAACCGCAAGATCTTACCCAGCTTTCGGATAAGGCGATGCGCAAGATACGTGGCAAAGAGATTGCCATGATTTTTCAGGAGCCAATGACATCGCTGAATCCGGTTTACACTATTGGCGATCAGATTACCGAAGTGCTGGTATTGCATGAGAAGCTAACCCAAGACGCGGCGCGGGTCGAAGCAGTAAAACTGTTAAAACTGGTGCGCTTGGCCGATGCTGAAGCGCTGTTAAAACGATACCCCCACCAGCTATCCGGCGGCATGCGCCAACGAGTGATGATAGCGATGGCGCTGGCCTGCCGACCAAAAGTGCTGGTTGCCGATGAGCCCACCACCGCATTGGATGTCACCATTCAAGCGCAGATACTTACCATCATGCGTGACCTGCAGCAGGAACTAGGGATGGCTGTTATCTTCATTACCCACGATATGGGGGTGGTGGCGGAGATGGCCGACCAGGTAGTAGTCATGCGCCATGGCGAAAAGGTCGAGGAAGCCTCGGTGGAGGAGATTTTCGCCCGCCCCCAACACCCCTATACCCAAGCACTGTTAGCGGCGGTGCCTAAACTTGGCAGCATGCAGGGCGAAGTCCTTCCACGCATGGATCCATTAGTGGTGCTGGATGGCAATGTTGCGCGCACTCTGGGTGAAAGTCGTCAGCAGGATACCGCTAGAACCGATGCAGCCCCGGTGGTGGAGATAGAAAATTTAGTCACCCGCTTCGATATCCGAAAAGGCTTCTTTGGGGGGGTTAGCCATCGCGTCCATGCGGTGGAAAATGTCAGTTTCAGCATTTTTCCTGGAGAGACGCTGGCGCTGGTAGGGGAGTCGGGATCTGGCAAGTCGACCATCGGGCGCACCATTCAGCAGTTGCAGGAAAGCACCAGTGGCACGATACGCTTTGGTGGCAAGGCCGTAGCCGATATGTCCCGGGCAGAAAAAATGCGCCTGCGCCAAGAAGTGCAGTACATTTTTCAAGATCCGTTTGCCTCCTTGGATCCCCGCAAAACCGTGGGCTTTTCGATAGCCGAACCCATTCGTACGCACGGCTTGTTGCACGGTGCTAAAGCAATCCGTCAGCGCGTTAATCAGTTACTTGAGCGCGTTGGTTTGAGTGCTGATCAGGCTGAGCGCTATCCCCATGAATTTTCCGGCGGCCAGCGCCAACGGGTATGTATTGCCCGCGCTCTGGCTTCCAAGCCTAAGTTGATCATTGCTGATGAAGCGCTATCCGCCCTCGATGTTTCCATCCAGGCGCAGATCATTCACCTGCTCATGGAGTTGCAGCAAGACGAAGGCTTGGCCTATCTGTTCATTAGTCACGATATGGCAGTGGTGGAAAAAATGAGCCACCGCGTAGCGGTATTACACCTTGGCCAAGTCGTTGAGTTAGGCGAGCGCCGAGCGGTGTTTGATTCGCCTCAGCACTCCTATACACGCAAGCTGTTGAGCGCTGTGCCCGTGGCCGACCCCGCACAGAGGCGGGAGCGTACATTGCTGCAGGGCGATATTCTTAGCCCCATTCGTAAGGTCGGTGATGAGCCAGAACATTGGCCATTAGTGCAGGTGGCTAGCGGTCATTTCGTTGCCCAGGAAGTAGGCAGCGCCGAGCGTTTGGCATCATAGTTAGTTTCCTGATGGTATAAAAACTGTGAGACAACAACAGGAGTAATCCCATGAAGAAAAACAAACGCGTGCTCAATGGTGCCATCGCCGGTATGGCTCTGAGCGCTGCCTTCTCTGCCTCTGCGCAGGCTGGTTCATTAACGATTGCTTCGCCGCAAGATCCGGGTAGCTGGGATCCCATCGACACTTTTTTGGTGAATTGGGCCTCGGTTGCCACCAATATTTTCGATGGTTTGACTTATCGAGGCCCTGATTTAGAGCTGGTGCCCGGTCTGGCAACCGAGTGGGAGGAACTGGATGATGGTACCCGTATCCGTTTCACTCTGCGTGAAGGCGTCACCTTCCATAATGGCGAGCCCTTCAATGCTGAAGCGGTAAAGTTTACCTTTGATCGCTTATTAGGTGAGGAAGGTGGGCAGGGGCCCCAGCGCTCCAACTACACGGCGATTGAAAGCGTGGAAGTCATCGATGAGTACACAGTTGACTTCCACCTGAATGAGCCCGACCCAGTACTGCTCACTAAGCTAGCAGGCTACGGGGCGATGATTGTGCCACCGGAGTATCTGACCGAGCATGGTGATGAACACTTCAATACCCATCCGGTAGGCACTGGGCCTTTCAAAGTAGTGGAATATAATCCTCGTGAAGACGTTCAGCTTGAGGCCTTTGCTGACCACTGGGGCGGCGCGCCGAAACTTGACGAAGTGACTTACCGCTTTATCTCCGAGCCTTCCACCGCCGTGGCTGAACTGCAGGCTGGGCGGGTTGATATCGTTATTCCGCCGACGATTCCTATCGGCATGATCGACACCATCAATAACCACGACGGCGCCAGCATCGTTAGCGTGGCTTCGCCGACGGTGGAAGCGATTCGGTTCAACACCCAATCCGGTATTACCGCCGACGAACGCGTGCGTAAAGCCTTGATCATGGCCGTGGATCGACAGGCGATTATCGACTCCATCCTGGCTGGTGAGGGAGAAATGATCGCCAGCTTCCAGGGCGCTCAGTCCTTCGGCAACGACCCTGATATGGAGCCCCTGCCGTACGATCCGCAGCAGGCTCGCAAACTGCTGGATGAAGCGGGCGTCGAGCAAGGCGCAACAGTACAGATTGATGTGCGCGGTAACGACGCCACCTTTGGTGAGGTGGCCCAGGTAGTGGCGTCTTACCTACAAGGGGTGGGGATTACCGCTTCGATCCAGCCATATGAAACCAATGTGCTACTTAACGACATTATCCCGGCAGGCCGCACTGGGGAGATGTTCCAGCAGAAATGGGGCGGTTGGACGTTCGACTTCGACAATACCGCTTACCTGATGTACCACACGGGCGAACGCTGGAATCCTTATGATAGCGACGCTGAGTTAGATGAAATGCTCGAAGCCCAGCGCAGCATTACTGATCAGGAAGAGCGAGAAACGCTGCTCCAGGCGATTGCGCAGTATACCCAGGATCGCGCCTTGGAAATGCCGCTCTATAGCATCAATGCCCTCTACGGTGTCAGTGACCGGGTGGAGAATTTTGAACCTGCCCCGGATAACCGTATGCGTTTAACCAACGTGGACGTTAGTGAATAAACGTGACGCCATCCGGCCGCTTGAAAGGGCGGTCGGCTCTTCACACTGACACTTCACAAAAGCTTCATGTAAGCGTTTCGGGCTTGGGGTCATAGTGGCAAAATTTCTTCTTTATCGAATACTGCAGGCCGTCTTTGTGGTGATCGCCGTGACGCTGATCGTCTCTTTTGCGATCAGGTTAACCGGTGATCCGGCGGTCATGCTGGCGCAAGGGGCGGGTAGTATTACCGAGGCGGATCTGGAAAGGATTCGTGAAGCCTTGGGTTTGAATCAATCCTTCCTGGCCCAGTACATCGGTTTCCTGCGCGGTCTGGTGGTGGGTGATTTTGGGCGCAGCTTTATGGGCGGAACCCCAGTGAGTGACTTGATTGGTCGCGCGCTGCCCGCCACCTTGGCGCTGGCTTTTGCCTCGCTGTTTGTGTCTATCGTGGTATCGATACCGCTGGGTATTAAGGCCGCGGTATCGCGGGGAAGGTGGCCCGACCAGATGATCAGGATTTTTTCCCTGATCGGGCTCTCTTTTCCTAACTTCTGGCTGGCCATCATGCTGGTGCTGCTGCTCTCCATCACTTTTAATCTGCTGCCGCCCAGTGGCATGGAGGGCTTCTCCAGCTTCATTATGCCCGCGGCGACGATGGGGATCATTCTAACCGCCACCAACGTGCGCCTTGTGCGAACCACTATGCTGGATACCCTCCGCTCTCAGTACATCATGGTGGCGCGGGCAAAAGGCCTTTCCAACACGGTCGTACTCTACAAACATGCGCTGCGTAACTGCTCCATTCCGCTGATCACCTATTTTGGTTTGCAGTTCGGTGGTCTGTTGGGCGGTATCGTGGTGGTCGAGCGTGTCTTTAACTGGCCAGGACTAGGCACCTTGGCTTTCGAAGCCGTATCGGCCCGGGACTACCCCGTCTTACAAGGCGTTATTACCGTGCTCTCGTTAATGATCATCTCCATTAACCTGCTTGTTGATATCGCCTATGGCCTGGTTGACCCCAGGGTGCGCAAGGAATAACCATGACCGCAGCTATTAAAACCGACAAATTGAAACGCTTTAAAAACCTTGAGTTTATCCTTGGCGTACTGCTTGTGGGCGGTATTGGTTTAGCGGTGATCTTCTCCGGCTGGCTATTTCCCGGAGGAGGTTCAGAGCTTAACTTAGCCTACCGTTTAACGCCGCCACTGGTGGAGCCTGGCTTTCCCCTGGGCACGGATCCATTAGGCCGGGACGTGCTCGCGCGGGTGATTATCGGCGGTGAAATCTCGCTAAAAGTTGGGGTCTACTCCGCCCTTGGGGCGGTGGTGATCGGCATCATTATGGGGTTGGTATCCGGCTACTACGGCGGGTTCCTGGATATGATCGTGATGCGCTTTGCCGACGTGCAGCTCGCGCTGCCCTTTATTCTGCTGGCGATTACCTTTATCGCCGTGATTGGTGGCGGGCTAACCAATATGATTATTCTGCTGATTATCTCCCAGTGGGTGCAGTACGCGCGCTTGGTGCGCGGCTCGGTGCTATCGCTGCGCGACCGCGAATTTATTCTGGCGGCCAAAGCGATTGGGGTGAAAGATATTCGTATTCTGTTCCAGCATCTGTTGCCGAATCTGATTGGCCCCGTCATCGTGCTGATGACCCTCAATGTGGCCAATAATATTCTGCTTGAGAGCAGCCTGACCTTTTTAGGCTTGGGCGTGGATCCAGTGATTCCCAGTTGGGGCGGCATGCTGGCGGAAGGGCGTACCTATCTGCAAACGGCGTGGTGGGTTAGTGTGTTCCCTGGCTTGGCTATTCTGTTAACCGTGCTAGGGCTGAACCTGCTGGGTGACTGGCTCCGGGATGCCTTGGATCCCACCGGACGCACCTCCTTATGACCAACGATCCCCGTATCGAGATCTTGTTAGAGCGCTCGTTTCCACGCACCACGCGATCTTTGCTTGATGAGTACGCCACGCCTGCCTATCAAGGCTATCAGTTGGAGGCGTGGGTCTTCGACGATGAAAGCGAACGCCAAGCCACAGAAACGGCCTTCAAGGCTGCTGGTATTAGTGCGCGCCTGCGCAGTGCCTATAAGCCCCTGGTGCACTTCTTTTTAGAGGAGTTCTCGTGGGCGTCGCTGCGGTCGCTGGTAATTGAGTACCCGGTGTTAGCACATGCGCCGCGCCGCTTTCTGCTGGAAGCCTACCCGCTGGCGGCGCTACTTCCGCAAGGTGTAGCGCTACGCTGGGAAGAAGTTGATGCTACGCCTGCCACTATTTCAACCACCATTTCTACACCTCTTCATTATCGCGTTCGTGTGGAGCGTAGCACTGGGGAGCGGGAAACGTATTGGGTTGATGCACCTAACCGTCAACATTTAGATCATGTAGATGAAGCACAGTGCTCACCCTGTGGCTGGCTGCGGCTCACCTCTCCCAATGGCGAGGTAAGCGAGTCAATTGTTGAGACGGACTATGAAGCGCTGTTTCAAGCGGCGATGGCGACGTTATCCTCAACCCAGTGGCAGACAGCATCGCCCTACTTTGAAGAGCTCAACTTTACGGTGCAGTTGCCCTGTAGTGACCGCCGTTTAGCGTTGGACGATGAGCATATCAGCCTTGCCGAGGCGCTCCATGAAGAGCTCTATTTCTCAGCGCTGGAGTATTTTCAGCGCCGCGCAGGTTTGGCGCTGGGGGATCGATCCATTCAGCCGGGGCAGATTGTGCCGGAAGTCTCCTCTCAGGGGGAGCGAGCCTATTTAAACGTCAGCCTACGGCCTTTGGATGCCTCCCAACTGCCGCGGGCCGAGGTCGAACTGGAGAGCGCTCAGCAGGCCATCGGCGTTGAACAAATAGAGGTGTTATTGGCAGCGCTGGGTGGTCAGACGTTACAGGCCAAGACACGAGCGGGGAGAGCGGTAGAGGCGCGTTATATCGTCGGCAGTGACCGCGCCGTTATGATCAGTGCGGGGCAGCATGCCAACGAAACCTCCGGCGTGGTGGGGGTGTTGCGTGCTGCGGCGCAGCTTAGCGGTGAGCCTGAGGCCCACTTCGTCATTTCGCCGCTGGAAAACCCTGATGGCTACGCATTGCAAGGCCGGCTCGTCGCCACTCAGCCACGCCATATGCACCACGCGGCGCGCTATACCGCCTTTGGTAATGACCTCCAGAGCCAGCCGCTTGGGCAGCCATTTGAACATGCTATTCGTGAACAGGCATTTGCTTTCAGTAATGCCGGACTGCATATCAATCTGCACGGCTACCCGGCCCATGAGTGGACGCGGCCGTTAAGCGGTTACGTGCCCCGCGGCTTTGAGATGTGGACGATTCCCAAGGGCTTCTTTTTGATCCTGCGCCATCAGCCAGGCTACGAAACAGCCGCCGAGCAGTTGGTGGAAGCCGTTACCCAGCAGCTTGCGCAAGTGCCTGGGCTGGTCGAATTTAATGCCGCGCAAATTGCGTTATTTGAGACTCATGCAGGAGCGTTAACCTTCCCGATGTTGAACGGCTTCCCCTACCTAATCTCGGAAGATGCCAATCAATTAACGCCATTGATGCTGATCACTGAATACCCTGATGAAACCCTAACCGGCGAGCCCTTTGTGCAGGCGCATACCGCGCAAATGGCAACGGTGGTGGCGGCCTATAAGGCCTTTCAAACGCTCTTATTGAATGCTTAATCTCAATGACGGCGAGACTGTCAAAATAGCATCGCACTGATACAATGGATAAATGAACAGTGCTTTCGCGACACCTACCGCCTCCCTTGATGACCCCTTCTATTACCTGACGAACTTTCGCTTCGTTTTGGCCTGGGTGGGGGAGCGCCACGCTGATTTGCTCGCGGCAGACGAGCTCGCTTTTCTTGAACAGTTTGAGAGCTTACCGCAAGCCTCCCAAGCGCTGCTGGTGCGCATGGTGATGCGCAAGGGCGAGCTGTTTCGGCTCAGCAAATTAAGCTACGCCGAGGTGGGCGACAGTGCCAGCGCCATGGCGCCCTTGATGTCGCTAGGTTGGGTCGATAGTGAATCGGTGCTTAGCGTTGATGAGCTGTTTAACCAGCTACGCTTGGCCGAACTGCGCCAGGCGTTGGTAGCGGAGATACGCGCTGCCGGGCTGAGCGCCTCAAGCGCTAAAACCGTGCTCTACGACACGCTGGCGAGCCAGCTCAATGAACCCAAGCGGTTATGCCAGTGGTGGCCCGAGGCAAACGATCCAGTTCTGCGGCTAACAGTCATGGAAACCTGCGACCGCCTGCGCCTGATGTTCTTTGGCAACCTGCGCCAGGACTGGGCCGAGTTCGTGTTAACCGAGCTTGGCCTCCAGCGTTTTGAAAGTGTGCCCTTCACGCCAGAGTCCCGCGCTTTCCAGTCGCGCCATGAAGTGGATACGTATTTAGCGCTCCATCGTCTGCGCCAACGTCTGGACGACGGCGAGCTGCCCGCCGATCTATTCCCTGAAATGCCACCGCCTGCGGATAACCGCTGGCTAGCCACACGGCGCGCGCGGTTACTGCTCCAGTTGGGCCGTGAGGCAGAGCGTAGCGGAGACGCAGCGCTAGCGCTGAGACTGTATCGCGAGTCCGCCAGTAGCGAAGCGCGCATTCGGCAGTTACGTGTGTTGGAGCGCCAAGGCGAACACACTGCGGCCTTTGAGCTGGCGACCCAAGCCCTCAATAGCAGCCCCAACGAAACCGAGCACCAGGCGCTGGCGCGGATTCTGCCCCGCTTACGGCGGCGGCTTAAATTGCCTGCTGAGCCGAGTGACCCCGAACCCACTCATGAGCGCTGGGACTTATCATTGCCTGGGCCGCAGTGGGTCGAACGCGCCGTGGTCGAGGTACTCAGCGAGCCTGGGGCGCCGATCTACTACGTGGAAAATGCGCTGCTGACCGGGCTGTTTGGTTTGCTCTGCTGGCCAGCGATTTTTGCTCCATTGCCAGGCGCTTTCTTCCACCCCTTCCACAATGGCCCGGCAGATTTATACCGCGACGATTTCGTGGCGCGGCGTCGAGACGCTTTCGATGCCTGCCTGGCGCACCTGGAAGGCGGCAGTTACCGCGAAGTGATTCGATCGACCTGGCGGGAGAAACACGGCTTGGCGTCCCCCTTTGTGCACTGGACGATTGTCGATGAACCGCTGGTTGAGCTGGCGTTGACGTGCATTCCCGCCGTGCACCTACGCCTGTGCTTTGAGCGGTTGCTGGGGGATCTGAAAGCCAACCGGGCCGGGCTACCGGATTTAATTCAATTTATGCCCGATGCGCCCGTTGGCGAGCCACGCTATCGGATGATTGAGGTCAAAGGCCCCGGCGATCGGCTGCAGGATAACCAGCGCCGCTGGCTTACGTTTTTTCACCGCCATGCCATGCCCGTGGCGGTGTGTTACGTGAGCTGGTCGACTGGCGACGAGCCTGAACCATGAGCGCGACCTATCGCGTGGCAGTGCGCGCGCTGTGCGACTTCACTGCTCGGCAGGGGGATCTCGATCACCGTTTTACCCCGGCGCCCAGTGCGCGCGAAGGGATGGAAGGGCATACGCTGGTGACCAGCCGCCGGGGAGAAGACTATCTCGCTGAACTGCCCCTGTCGGGGAAGTTTGAAGGGCTGATAGTTACCGGCCGCGCCGATGGTTTCGACCCCACGGCCAACCACCTGGAGGAGATTAAAACCCACCGTGGCAGCCTGGAGCGCATGGCGGATAATCAGCGCGCCCTCCACTGGGCGCAGGTAAAAGTCTACGGCGCGTTACTGTGTGCTGAGCGTGCGCTGGAACAGATTACCTTGACGTTGGTTTATCTGGATATTGCCAGCGGCAAAGAGACCCCGATCAGCCAGGAAGCCACTGCCGACGAACTCCAGGCGTTCTTTGCCGATCAGTGCCAACGCTTCCTTGCCTGGGCAGAACAGGAGGCCGGGCACCGTCAGGATCGCGATAGTGGCCTGCAGACCCTGCGCTTTCCCCATGCTGCGTTTCGCCCCGGCCAGCGCGAACTCGCTGAAGATGTTTACAAAGCTGCCAGCACCGGGCGCTGCCTGCTCGCCCAGGCGCCCACCGGCATCGGTAAAACCATGGGCACGCTGTTTCCGATGCTTTCGGCCATGCCCCGCCAGCAGCTCGATAGGATCGCCTTTCTGACCATGAAAACCCCCGGCCGCCGTTTGGCGCTGGATGCCCTGGCTACACTGCGCACTAGTGATGAAACACTTCCTCTGCGGGTGCTGGAACTGGTGGCGCGGGAGAAAGCCTGCGAATACCCAGATCGCGCCTGCCACGGCGAGTCGTGCCCATTGGCCGCCGGCTTTTACGATCGCCTGCCTGCAGCACGCCAAGCGGCGGTGGATCAGGGATGGCTGGATCGCGACGCGCTGCGCGAAGTGGCGTTGGCCCACGATGTTTGCCCCTATTATCTCGGCCAGGAGCTGGCGCGCTGGGCGGATGTGATCGTCGGTGACGTCAATCACTGGTTCGATAGCCACGCCCTGCTGCACGGTTTGGCCCAGGCCAACGATTGGCGAACGGGCGTGCTGGTCGACGAAGCGCATAATCTGATTGAGCGCGCCCGCGGCATGTACAGCGCCGAGCTCGATCAGCAGCGTTTCAACCGGGTTCGCCGTGCTGCGCCCAAAGCGCTCTCCCGGCCCCTGGGTCGTTTGTCCCGCCAATGGCAAGCGGTGATTAAAGAAGCAGGGCTGGAAGAGGAGGGCGACCCCAGGAAACCGGCCTACCGGCTGCTTACGGTATTGCCCGACAAGCTAGTCACCGCTGCCCAACAGGTGGGCGCCGCCATCACTGACCACCTGGGTGAGCACCCCGAAGATGCCAGCCTGGAACTACAGGAATTGTTATTTGAAGCGCTGGCATTCTGCCGCCTGGCGGAGCGCTTTGGTGAGCACTCCCTGTGTGATCTTACCCGCTATGGGCGCGGTCGGGCGGTGTTGGGGTTACGCAATCTGATACCCGCCGATTTTCTGGCCGCACGGTTTAACGCGGCCCACTCAGTGGTGCTGTTTTCGGCGACGTTAAACCCTGCCCACTACTACCGGGATCTGCTGGGCTTGCAGGAAAACACGGTATGGCGGGAAGTGGCATCGCCCTTTACCGCGTGTCAGTTGGAGGTGCGTATACGCACGGATATCTCCACGCGTTTTCGGGATCGGGACGCCTCTATCGATCCTATCGTCGCGGCCATGGCGCAGCAGTATCAGCGCAAATCAGGCCACTATTTAGCGTTCTTCAGCAGCTTTGCTTACCTGGAGGCAGCGCTGGCGCGGTTTCGCGAGGCGCACCCGGAAGTACCCGTTTTCAGCCAAACCCGCGGGATGCCGGAAGCGCAGCGCGAGGAATTTCTGGCGCGCTTTGCACCCGGTGGAGAAGGCATCGGCTTTGCGGTGTTGGGCGGTGCCTTTGCAGAAGGCATCGACCTGCCCGGCGACCGATTGATCGGAGCCTTTATCGCCACCTTGGGACTACCGCCGTTTAACGACTTTAACGAAGCGCTTAAAGCACGACTAACCGCCCGCTTCGGCCAAGGTGACGACTATACCTACCGCATTCCCGGCATGATCAAAGTGGTGCAGGCCGCAGGTCGCGTTATTCGCAGTCCAGAAGATCAAGGGGTTGTGGTATTAATGGATGATCGTTTTGCCCAGGCCAGCGTACGTGCGCTATTGCCACGCTGGTGGGGAGCTTAATAGGCCATCGCTTTTGCTGATGGAGAGCCTGGGTAACGAGCGAATCTGCAGCAAGCTATATTGGCAGCAGATACTGACTGTCCAGTTCTCATGTTGCCACTGCCAAGCGTGGGCACCCCCACCGGGAAGCAGTCGAGAAAGACGAGTGCCTAGTACATGATGGGGCGTTTTACCGCAGAGGCTATCAAGCTTGAACAACGCCTCGTGAAGTGTCCAGGCTCGATAGAACATGCTTAAAGGGGCAGTGGACGCCATTATCTCATGGCGCACATCGGCTTCAGGCAAGCACGCTACCAGTCCGCTTAGCCGGTTTCTGTGTCGGGAACGCACTTGCTCGATATCAATGCCCACTGGCACCGTGGCGATCCCAGCGATAACGCGCAGGCCGCGATGGGAGAGGCACGCCCGCCAGGGGGAGGGAAGCGCGGGATGCCGCGGTGCGCCGCATCCTCTGGGCGTCCACTCATCCACTGGGCAGTGGAAACCGTGTGCTGCCGTGAGCTGCGAGAGCAGTTCTCTTCCCAGCCGTGATAGACAAGCCCCGCTGCTATCAGCGGGAGCTTGTACTAACAACATGTCGAGACGAGGCGTCATTATTAACGCAGGGTGACCACATCGCCGCGTAAGGCGACGCCTGCCATGATGGCCCCGGCATGGCACTCGTATTCAGTATTTGATGCCATCGGCTGACGGTCGTAAAAGCTTTCTATATTGACGACCGCATTGCCACCTTCGGCTTTGATACGATCTTGCAGGCTGATTAGCGCTGATAACATGACCCATTGACAGGCTTCTTCATCAGACTTGTTGAAAGCATTGGTCTTTTTGCTGGTAACGAAGTTGCCATACTCGTTGGCGACCTCGCCGTGCGGGGTATCGGCAAAGAAAAAGCGGATGTCGGGATCGAGCCGTTCCCTGGCTGCAGGCGTATTCATGGCCTCTTCAATCGACAGCATGTGGGTGGTATCCCGTGCATAGCTAGTTGTGCTCAGCAGCAGAGCCCCCAGTAACATAGTGAATAAAATCAATCCTCTGGTCATTTAGCGTTCCTTTTCGCTGGGTTGTAAGCACCTGATACCAGGCACCTTGAGTGGCACGGGGTCGTGCCTTTAGAGCCAACGCCGGAAGATCAACGAAGTGTTGATACCGCCGAAGGCAAAATTATTGCTCATGACATAGTCGCAATCGATATGACGTCCTTGACCGCTTAGGTAGTCGAGTGCTGCACAGGCGTCGTCGAGCTGGTCAAGGTTAGCAGTGCCATGGAACCACCCTTCACGCATCATCTCGATAGCGACCCAGGCCTCCAGTGCGCCACAGGCGCCCAGTGTGTGGCCGGTAAAGCTTTTGAAGGCACTAATCGGGAGTTTTGAGCCGAAAACGGCATGGGTGGCATGACTCTCGGCGATGTCCCCACGGTCGGTGGCAGTACCATGGGCACTGACGTAGCCGATCTGTTCTGGCTGCAAGCCAGCGTCATCGAGCGCCTGGCGAATAGCCTGCTCCATGATGCGGGCGTCGGGCTGAGTAACATGGCGGCCATCGCTGTTGGTGCCAAAGCCCACTAGCTCGGCGTAGATGTTGGCCCCCCGTGCCAGGGCGTGCTCAAGCTCTTCAAGGATCAAGGTGCCAGCACCTTCGCCGATCACCAGACCGTCGCGCTCGGTATCGAAGGGACGTGGGGAGGTGTGTGGCGCATCGTTGCGGGTGCTGGTGGCAAATAGTGTGTCGAAGACAGCTGCTTCAGAGGCCGATAGCTCTTCACAACCACCGGCAATCATCGCTGTCTGGCGCCCGAAGCGAATGGCTTCATAGGCGTAGCCGATGCCCTGGCTACCCGATGTGCAGGCACTCGAGGTGGTATAGATGCGTCCGCGCACACCGAGGAACACACCAATGTTGACCGGCGCGGTATGGGCCATCATGCGGATATAGGAGTTCGCATTAAGCCCATCGGTCGACTTGTTGATTAACATGTTGCCGAAGTCGGCGACGGCGTCGGGCTCTCCCGCTGACGCGCCATAGGCGATCCCCATTTGGCCACTCCCTAAGAGCGTCGAGTCAAGTAGCCCTGCATCCTCTAGTGCCAGTTCGCTGGCACGGGTCGCCATTTGTGCTCCCCGGCCCATGCTGCGCAGTGCACGGCGATGGTAATGCCCGGGTAGTGTGAAGTCGTTGACGGGAGCGCCGAGCCGAGTGTTGAGACCTTCGTAGCTATCCCAGTCATCCATATAGCGAATACCATTTTGTAGTCGCTCGAGGCGTGCACGCATACTTGGCCAGTCATTACCGATCGGTGAGAAACCGGCCATCCCTGTAACCACCACTCTGCGACCGAGCCCATCCTGGCGTAATGTGTTGTTTGGCATCAGCACATTCCTCCATTGACGGCGAAAACCTGCCGCGTGATATAGCCTGCATCGTGCGAGCACAGGAAGCTCACCGTGGCCGCCACTTCTTCACAGGTTCCGGTGCGGCGCATGGGAATCAGCTTGAGTGCTTCTTCATTTACCAATTCATCTGTCATGTCGGTATCGATCAGCCCTGGGGCGACGCAATTGACCGTAATTCGCCGTTTGGCCAGTTCCACCGCCAACGCCTTCATCGCACCGATCAGTCCGGCCTTGGAAGCGCTGTAATTGACTTGGCCACGATTGCCCATCATTCCCGAAACGGAAGACATCACGACGATACGGCCGGGTGCCCGGCGGCGAACCATCGGCATGACCAAGGGTTTAACGACGTTGTAGAAGCCATCGAGATTGGTGTGAATGACGCTATCCCAGTCTTCATCGGAGAGAGCGGGGAAGGCGCCATCGGCGGTAATGCCAGCGTTGCAGACCACTCCATAATAGGCACCATGTGCTTCAATGTCGGTCTCTATGGCATGCCGTGCGGCGGCACGGTCAGCGACATCAAAACATAGCACGCGGGCACTGCGCCCCAGTGCGCGTATATCGTTGGCGACCGCTTCGGCGTCTGCCTGGCGTTGACGGCAGTGCAGCACGATATCAAAGCCATCCCGCGCCAGGCGCAGGGCAATGGCGCTGCCGATGCCGCGGCTTGATCCGGTGACCAGGATGGTATTCGTCATAAGGTGCTCCCTTGTTGAATAACGTCCAGCGCTTGCCGCGTTTCGGGCTGAAAGACGTTGAGTGTAGCGTTGGCGATAGGCTGATTATTAGCGTCAAACAAACGCCCATAAAAAGCGCCCAGGCCATTGTCAGCACGAAAATTGAGTTCAACTTCAATACGTATCGGCTGGTCGAAACTGAAAAACGGTGCCTGGCATTGATAGCGACGAGTGCCGAGCAAAAAGCCGATTTTCGGTTTGTCGCCACCCGCCACGGCCTGAATGCCAGCCCAGGCGGCAATCGCCTGGGCAAGCCACTCCAGTCCTACCCAGCCAGGTATGCCATCGTGGGTGGCAAACAGGTCATCGCGTTGAGGCGTTACGCTGGCATGCAGGTGTTCTTCGCCCACCGCGAGTAGCGTATCCAGTAGGCACATGCCATAACGATGCGGTACGTAAGGGGCGATATCGCAAGGCAAATCAGGTAAGCAGGAGAAGAGTGAATCATTCATTAAAACGTTCCAACAGCAAGGCGATGTTGTTACCACCAAAAGCAAAGGCGTTGCTGACAGCCCGATGGCAGTCGTGTTGGGTTGCCGTGGCGTAATTCAGCGATGGTAGTTGCGGGTCGATCTCACCATCGTGAACCTGGGGTGGAAGACGACCGGCGTTGAGCGTTAACCAGCAGAACGCTGCTTCCAATGCACCGCAGGCACCTAAGGTATGTCCCGTCAACGCCTTTGTTGAGCTACATGGCAGCTTATCGCCGAAGATATGCGCGACCGCAATGGCTTCCATGCTGTCGTTCTGGCGTGTCGCAGTGCCATGTAGGTTGAGGTAATCAATGGCCGTGGCGGGTAGTTGAGCCATCTTCAAGGCGGCTTGAATGGCGCGAATAGCGCCCTGGCCGTCGGGCCGTGGCGCTGAAATATGGTGGGCGTCACTGCTCTCGCCGTAACCACTGAGCTGAATACCGCCGGTTTCGGCGGTGACCAGAAACAGCGCTGCTGCTTCTCCGAGGTTGATGCCATCACGGTTGGCTGAGAAGGGCTGGGAGGGGTGATCGCTGAGCGCCTCAAGAGAGGCGAAGCCATTGACTGTCAAGCCACAAAGGCTATCGGCGCCACCAGCGATAACTGCGTCGCAGATACCGCTCGTCAGCAAGCGTTTGGCACTGGCGAGAGACCGGGCGCTGGAGGTGCAGGCAGTGGACAGTGTGTAGGCTGGCCCCTCAAGGCCTAGCCGCTCGGCGATGAACTTGGCCGGCGAGCCGATTTCATGGCGTTGATAATGGAAATCGCTAGGCCACTTGCCTTCTTTCATTCGCTCTCCCACAGCCATTTCGGTTTCACCGATTCCCGAGGTGCTGGTACCGAGCACCACGCCGATACGCGCTTGGGGGCTGCGTTTGCGAAAGGCGTCGAGTGTCGGTGCCAGCCGCTCTAGTGCAGCGGCCAGCAGTTGGTTGTTGCGCGAGCGGTGCTCCGGTGGTAAATCGCGGGCATCGGGTAATGCAGTGGTTACCCGTCCTAGTGGCAAGGAGCGGCCTGGTGTAAACACGTCGTCATACACCAGCCCACGCCGACCGTTGAACAGGGCGTCGGTGATTGCCGCTAAGTCGTCGCCAATCGAGCAGACCAGTGCTGGCGGCAGCAGGCGGCAGGGTTGCGCCTGAAAGGAAGTCACTGGGCTGAGCATGTGGCTGCCGTCCGGTCGGTGTCATCAAGTCGTGCAATATACAATCGGTAATTAGCCTCAATGTCTTCTATTACCCGACATGAGGCGTCACCACTGATACGAGCGATGACGCGCTGATGGTAGCGAATGGTACGACCCTTTTGATCCTCTTCCAGCGACCAGGCACTGGTGTGGAAGGCTTGGGAAATAGCTGTTGAGGGCCATAGGCTCCAGCTCAAGCGACTGGCGAGCCATTCGGCCGAAAAGGGTGGCTCGAACGAGGCATCGTGAAGAAAGTGGCTCCCATCGTCATCATGTACCAAGGTCAGCAAGCGCTGGCCTTGTGGGCTGAGTATGGCCAGACGCAACGACATGTCGTCGTGGCGCAGCACTCCGATCATTTCATGCCGTTGGTCGTGATGGTAAAACGTCAGGCGTTGCATCTGCGTCTCCATCTCCGGCAACGTTGATAGCCCCGGAAGCGTAGCGACCGGCCGTCCGGCGCAGCCGGCCAGTAGTGTTATAGCGATGATCAGCCATGCCTGACGCACGAAAGGGGGTAACTTCATGGCCATCAACCCTCACCCGTGGCATGGCTCGAAATGTCGCTACAGGCCTCAGCTAAGCTGTGAAGGCGACGGCGACTGGCGGCGACAAATGGGTTCTCTTCATCCCAGGCATAGCCGGCGAGTACCGAACTGATCATTTCGCGTATGCGTGGTATCTGTTGATCGTTAAAGATAATGCGTGGCAGGCGACCATCGTACCAAGCGTCGACAAACTCGCGGAAGGTGGCGATGCCACGGCGTAGTGGTTGTTCAAACTGGCTATCCCAATCGATTTTTTCGCCAGCGAGCTGCCGCTCGACCAGGGGAGCGGCACGCAGGGCTGAGTCCAAGGCAATGGTTACCCCCGAGGAAAACACCGGATCAAGGAATTCGCCCGCATTACCCAAGAGAGCAAAACCGGGGCCGTGCAGTTGCTCGACATCAGCGGAATAACCTTCCAGGCGGCCGATATCGCGTATGGCTTTAGCATTGACCAACAGTTTGTTGAGCCTGGGCTCGGCATGGAGAAAATGCCATAGGCGCTCGTTGTCGTCGACACCGGCGGCTTCCAGCGTTGCTCGGTCGCCCACCACACCGACCGACGCACGCCCTTGGCTGAAAGGAATCAGCCAGTACCAGATGCCCGAATGTTCAGGGTGCAAACCGATCAGAATCTTGTCTCGATCATAGTGCGAACAATCGATATGGTCCTCAATGTGGGTAAACAGCGCACAGCGTGATTCGAGGGTCGAAGGCCGAGCAAGACCGGTGAGACGTGCTAAAACACGCCCATAGCCGCTGGCATCAAGTACGAAGCGGGCTTGTAGCGAGCGTTGCTCGCCATTGGCATCAACCAGTGTAAGGCTGGGTCGATCGTGGTCGGCAACGAAGGCCTCGACTTGTGTTTCAAACTCGACGCTAGCACCTGCTTGACGCGCGCCGTCGATCAGGCGCTGATCGAAATCAGCACGTTCGACCTGCCAGGTGGTGCCGGGGCCAGGGCTGAACTTGTCACGAAAATCGATGGCGGCATAGCGGTCTCTCCAGGTAAAGGCAGCGCCATTCTTAAACTGAAAGTCACCTGTCTGAACGGCGTCGAGCAGGCCGCAAGCCTCAAGATGTACCATGCATTGTGGCAGCAGACTCTCGCCGATGGAAAAGCGCGGAAAGCGCTGGCGCTCGATAACCCGCACATTGATGCCTCGCCGGGCGAGCCAAGCGGCCGCAGCGGCGCCGGAGGGGCCTGCGCCGATGATGGCGACATCGGTAGTGTCTTGCGTCTTCATCTGTTTCGTGGCTCCTGTCGCCATCATGGTGGATTGTAGTGGGAAGAATTGCAGTGGGAAGAATTGTGCCGGGTGTTCGCCCTTGCGAAAGGCACCAGGGCCCACGCCGACGCAAGCCCAACGAGGCAGGTGAGCCCCAGGTAATGCAGTGCCGGAGTAGCGCTGAACGACAATAGGCCGAAGGCCAATAGGCTCGACGCACAGGATAGGCTGATGGCCAGCCAGGCCGCAGGGCTATCTGGGTGTTCCGTGCTAAATATGCCAGCGTCGAGGCCGATACCCAGTACCAGCAGCAGGCCCAGAAGATGGAATAGCGTCAGGCCGATATTGAGCGCGCTGAACAGTGCCAGGGTCGCTAACAGCGCACCCAGCGGGGGCAGCAATACGCGCCAAGCCTGCCCACGATAGCGCCAGCCAAATACCACCGCTAATCCTGCGACGGCGACAGCCAGCCATAGGGCGATCTGATCGCGTAGCCGTGACAAATGGTCGGATAACGTGACCACCCGATCCTGGTAGAGCACATATGCCGGTGCCGCAAGACGCATGAGCGCTTTCTGGGCCATGTTGTCGGCATCGCCCAATACCACCAGCGCCGCCATGTCAGAACGTTGGTCAGTGGCGACGTCGCCTAACCAGAGCGTGCTATCGGCACTTCCTGCGGGGGTTGTAAGCCATGTTTCGATGGTCAATAGCGGCACCGCTCGCAACGGCTGTTGTGCGGCTTCCAGTAAGTCCAGGGGAAGACCAGATTTGGCGATCAGCTCGGGCAGGGCGTTGTCATAGGCTTGGTGCACTCGCTCCAGGTTGGCTTGCTGGGTCGAAGGGGAGGGTACCGCTTGGGCAAGATGACGGTACTGGCTCAAGTGCCCTTGGGTCTTCAGCTCTGCCAGCGTAGCCTCCAAGGCTTCCAGTCGTTCCAATAGCTCGGCTTCATGCTTGGCGGTGACGATCAGGTAACGACTGCCCGTGGGACTTGCCAATAGGCCCTGTACACGTTGCTGCTCAGCAATCAGCGCGGTGGGTGAAGGGTTGAGCTGACGCAGGTCGTCATTGGTTGTCAGCCGTGTGGCGACGATGACCACCGCCAGGATGCCAAGCAGGGCCAGCAGCCCCCAACGCAAGGGCGCTCGGGGCGGTAGCCGCAGGTGATCCAGCCGGGCTGCAATACGTGCCGTCGCGGCATGGGGACGAGGAGTGAACCACGGTAGCCAAAGGCGCACGGTCAACCAGGCGCCGACCAAGCCCAGCGCCGCGAAAGTCGCCATTTGGCGTAGCCCCGGCAGTGGGGTCGCAAGTTGGACAAGATAGGCGACCAGGCTGGATATCAGGCCTAGCAACAGCCCTGGCCAAAGCCGTGCCAGTGGTTGTTCGGGCGCTAATTGGCGGGCGCACTGGAAATGCAGGGCGTAATCTATCGCGATACCGATCAAGCTGGCGCCGAATGCCAGCGTCAGCAGGTTGAGCGTACCAAACAGCACCCAGGTCAGTGGCAGCGCAAACAGCATGCCACAAGCGACCGGCAGCCATAAACTGGCCAGCATCGAACCACGCCGAAACGTGACCCATAGTAGTAAGCCGATACCCAGCAGCGAGCCCAGGCCGATAGTGGAGATTTCTCGCTTGGCCTGATCGGCGCCGGCAGCAGCATGAAATACCAGACCACTGCGTAACAGCTCGGCCTGGGGGTGACCCTCGCCGAAGCGCGACAGCGCTGCCATAAGGCGTTGCTGCATGGCCATGTCGTAGGGGCTGGCTGATAGCTGGCCGCTGACGACGAACCAGTGCTTGTCGCCGTCGCTGACGGCCGGTAGGCCGTCGATCAATCGTATGGGGCCAGCAAGCCGCTGGTTCAGCCAGGCATCCAGTAGACCGAAGGGATCGCGGCGAGGATCCGCTTCGCTTCCCAGCGTAAACAGTTGCCTTAGGCCGCGCTGTACCCAGGCCCCATCACTGGCATCCGCCAGTGATGGGGTCAGCAGACGATAACGGTACGCCGCCAAGTCGCTGCTGGGGCGCTGCAAGCTGTCATCGTCGAAAGCCTTGACGCTTGCCGAATCTGTTAGCCGGGTTTTGAGTTCGGCGACCAGCCTGGCTGGGGACTCACCCCGAACCAGCAGCACGAAGCGGTCCTCAAAGGTGTGGGTTAAGCGCTGTTCGGCTTGCTCAAGCAAAGCCCCCTGGTGGGTTTCCGGCAATAGTGCAGTGATGCGCGTATCCAGTGGTGCCCCTCTGCCTAGCAAACCCGCCAGCAGAATGGCGCAGCCCAGCAACAGCCCGGCCCAACCGATAGCGGCTAGACGTTCTATTCTGCTCGGGTGCGTTGCCTTGCTCACAGTGAACGGTCACCCTCTTCGAGGCTGGCGCAATCCACTGTTGCCAGAGTCAGGTTGAGGCGGTCATCGTTGGTGAACATCAGCTCGACGTGCTCCACTTGCTGGTTGCCTTGAACGAGCAGTTGCGAAAGCCGTTCGGCGATGTGTACTTCACTGGGCGTCAGTTTGGCTTGCCAGTCGTCCAGCGCACCGCTGAGCTCGATGGTGAAGTGTGATTCCAGGCGCTGCCAGTTGCCTGACAGAAGACCACCAAGCACCGGTGCGACCACTTGAAACCCCATGGGCAGTTCGTCGTTGTCCTCGCTCATAACCACACGATCTCGCACGGGGGATGTCGTCTGCCAAACCAGGCCGTTTGCTTGCTGTTCAAAGTACCCACGGCTATCCAGCTGGGCATCAAGATCGGCCAGCCAGCGCGACTGATCGAAGCGGCCGCACTGCGGGGCGTGGGCAGCTAGACGTTCGGCGAGGGCGTCACCATCAAGGCCATCACCATTGAGGGCCGCCCACGTAGCGGGACTGACCATCAGGCTAAGGGCGACATAAACAGCGACATAAACAGCTACATAAACAATCGAGTGGCGAATAGAGCGTGTCACTGATTAGCCTCCTGCCAGGCGAGAAGACGTTCGACCAGAACGGGCGGCGACTCCAGGCGCATTTCGCGATCCTCAATCCCGACAGCGACCTGTACGCTCCAGGCTCGCGTCAGGCGTTTGCGCGTCTGTGCATCGCGGATGGTGTAGTCGATCTTGAGGCGATTCTCCCATTCGCTAAGGCGCGCTTCGATGGCGATACGCTGGGCGAATAGCGCCGGAGCGGCGTAGCGTAGGCGTAGATCAATGACCGGCCAGGCGTACCCCGAGTCCTGCATTTGCGGGTAGTTGTAGTCAATGGCATCAAGCAGTTCGCAGCGGGCTATTTCCAGATAGCGCACATAGTGGCCATGCCAAGCCACCTGCATCATGTCGATATCATGGAAGGGGATTGTTAGCTCGGTCTCGCAACTGGGTAATGGGCGGTCGTTAGGCGTCATATAGGCTCCAGTGACGTTGGCGAATCAGGTCACAGAGTGTGCGCAGTTCGTGCTCCAGTGCGCGGTCCTCGCCGAGAGCGGGAAAGGTCTGCCGACAGTCATCGAGAAATCCTGCCAGGCGCTTGGGTAGTGGAGGGGCATCGGCGAGTTGACCGCGCAGTTCGACGGCCTGGCAGGCAGCATGCAGGGTAGAGGCAGTCACCTGTTCGACCAGTGTTAGCACACGCAGTGCATCACGCGCGGCGATGGTGCCCATGCTGACCTTGTCCTGGTTGTGGCATTCAGTGGAGCGCGAGAACACGCTGGCCGGCATGGTCAACTTTAGTGCCTCTGCGGTCCATGCCGAGGCGCCGATCTGTACGGCCTTGTAGCCATGGTTGAGGCTGGCCCGCGCGGGTGTGGCACCACTCAGGTTGCTGGGCAGGCCGTGATTGAAGCGAGCGTCGACCAGCAGCGCCAGTTGGCGATCGAGCAGATCAGCCAAGTTGGCACAGGCTTGCTTGAGGCTATCCATCACGAAAGCGACATGCCCACCGTAGAAGTGGCCGCCGTGCATCACTTTGCCTTGTTCGGCGTCGATTAACGGGTTGTCATTGGCGCTGTTGAGTTCGTTCTCAAGAAACTGGCGCCACCAAGGTAAGGCATCCTCCACCACGCCGATTACGTGCGGGGCGCAGCGGGTTGAGTATCGATCCTGGAGGCGAGGCGAGTTGCGCGGTGTTTTGGCTGCGTGAAGATCTTCGCGTAGTCGCGCGGCGACTTTATTTTGTCCCGGGTGGGGTTTGGCGGCGAACAGTTCAGCATCGAAGTGATAGGGATTACCGTCCAGTGCATGTACGGATAGGGCTGTAATACGGGTGGCCAGCTGCGCTAAATAGACAGTGCGGGCGAAGGCGAACACACTCAGTGCCGTCATTACAGCGGTGCCGTTCATTAATGCCAAGCCTTCCTTAGGCTTTAGGCGATAGGGTACGAGGCCGTGCTCGGCGAAGACCTCGGCGGTGGGACGCCGCTGGCCGCCATAAAACACGTCGCGCTCACCGCATAGGACAGCAGCTAAATAAGACAGTGGCGTCAGATCGCCGCTGGCTCCGACGGATCCTTCCTCAGGAATAACCGGGATCACATCATGCTCTAGCAACCAGGTCAGGCGTTCGAGGAGCTCGACACTGACCCCCGAAACGCCGCGGCATAGCGAGACTAGGCGTACCATGATCACTGCTCGTGCGGCTTCCACCGACAACGCCTCGCCCAAGCCACAGCCGTGGAAGGTATATAGCTGGCGCGGTAGTTGTTCCAGATCGGACGCGGAGACCTCACGGGTGCAGGAATCGCCATAGCCGGTGGTGACGCCGTAGATGACTCCCTCTTCCTCGAGTAGGCGTTCAAGGAAGGCGTTGCCGCGTGCAATGCGTTCACGGAAGTCCGGGGCCGTTGATAGGGTGACGCGACGGCGACCTTCAGCGACGGCCAGTACCTCCTCGAGGCTGACAATCGAACCATCCAGGATGAGAGGTTCGCTGGTGATAGAACCCGCCGCCGGGTCATGGAGTATCGTCATGAAGGTATCCAGTGTCGTTGTTCCAGAACGGATAAAAATTGAACCATTGCAGAGGGTGTCGCCGAACACGCTCGGCTAGATGATTGGCATGGTTCTGCATGGCGTCGGCAATCCATGTTTCGCGCTGGCGGCGTGGCAGTTCCTGGGTATCGCCGAGGCATTCAAAGTCGATTCGAAAGTTAGCGCCATCGCGCACGCAGGCCAGCGCATATAGCGGGCAACGGAGCAGCGTGGCCAGGCGGAAAGGGCCCTCGGGGAATCTTGCTTGACCGCCGAGAAAATCAAGCGTCTGCGTGCGCTGCCCTGACAGAGGAAAGCGGTCAGCCGCGATGACCACATAGCCGCCGGCGTTAATGCGCTCTGCCAAGGTCTGGGCGGTGGCAGGGGTGACCTCGCTGACTTCGAGTACCTGGGGGCGGGCTTTACCCGTGACACGCTCAAGCAGTGCATTGAACTTGCGGGCATTGCGCGTATGCATCATCACCGTCAAATCGAGTTTCGCGTGTCTCTCAGCGAGGGCATTGACCACATCGAGATTGCCATGATGGGCGACCAGAATTAATCCACCCCGACCGCCGTCGATGGCGGCACTGAAGTGCTCAATCCCAGTACCGACCAAACGTTCGTCGGTGATATTTCCGCACCACGCCTCTACCTTGTCCATCAGGGCTTCGCCAAAGGCCAGGAAGTGGCGATAGCTGTGCCACCATCGGGCCAAAATGCGCTGCTCAAGCTGGGGGTAGAGGCGCTGCAGGAAGGCTTGTGACGAGCGTCTTGCCGTGGCATGTATCAGGAAATACCACAGCATGACTGGCCATAACGCCAGCCGAAAGGGCCAGCGCCCCAAATGGCGCTGTATCACCACCATCAGGAACATGCCCGCTACCGTGCCACGCTCGCCTATCCGCGCCCAATGATGGCTCATCGGCTCACCTCGTGTTGCCTTCGCCAGCGTCGCGCCAGCAAGCGCGGTAGGCGTAGCAGCATGCCAAAGAACAGGCGGGTGTGCATAAGAGAGATTTGGCGGTTGTCACGCCACACGGCGAAATGACTCACTCCGTCGCGCGGGTAGTGTACGCGTACCGGGCGATGCGCCATATCACCCCCCGCCCAATGCCAGCGCACTAACACTTCCGTATCAAAGGTCATGCGGTTGCCGCAGCTATACTGGGCCAGTAGTCGGTTGAGCGCCGCGACCGGATAAAGTCTGACGCCACACATCGAGTCGCGGATATCCAGCGACAAGGTGTTGATCCATACCCAGATATGGGTCGCATAACGGCCGTAAAAACGTACTCTTGGCACGCTGGCATCATAGCGGGGATAGCCAACCACCAGCGTATCGGGTGCCGTATCCAGTTCGGCGAGAAAAGCGGGCAGGTCATCGATGCCATGCTGGCCGTCGGCATCAACCTGAAGGGCATGGGTGTAACCCAGATGCTGGGCTTGCTTGAGCCCAGCACGTACCGCGGCCCCCTTGCCCTGGTTGATATCCAGGCGCAGCAGGTGATGGCCGTTTGCGGCCAGGCGGTCAAGCTCGCTCGCGCACTCATGGTCACTACCGTCATCCACCAGTAGCAGGGGTATCTCCAATACAGCGAGCTCATCGCATAGCGGGCTGATCGTCGCTGGGTGGTTATAAACGGGGATCAAGATGCAAGGATGTGGGTCAGCCATGTTTACCCCCGTGGCTGGCTTGCAGGCGAATTTGACCGGCGCAATGGCGACCTTCATGAGATTCTATGGTAAAGGCGATACCGTCGTCGCGGCGCGTCAACTGCAAAGTGAAGCGTGCGCCGGGTTGTAAAACCCGCTGAAATTTTAAGCGCTCGATGCCCTGAAATTCTCCCAGCTCAGCGAAGCAGTCGTTGGCGCACTCGATGGCCCACTGCACCATCACGACACCCGGCACCAACGGATATTCGTCGAAGTGTCCTTCGAGAAAAATCAATCGCTCCGGTACTTCCAGGGTCAATAGACAAGAGTCAGCACCTGGTCGCTGCTCACCCAGCCAGCGCGGTATCTTGTGGTTATCGAGATCGGCAAACAGGCGATTGATCAGAGCGCGATCCAGCTTGCCCTGGGCATTGCTCGGCAGTGCATCGACAAAGCGCCAGTAGCGAGGAATGGCGATGGGTTCAAGGTGGTGCGAGAGATGGGCTCGCATACGTTGCACTAAGTCATGACGAGTATCGTGCTGGTGCGGAATGAACGCATCGTAGAGGGCGACCACGACCCCCATTCGGCCATCGGTTCGACCGAGATCGACGCAGCGTGCCTCTATTACTTCTTCCGCTGCGGCGAGGACGCGTTCAACATGATTCAGCGAGACTCGTTTACCGGCAATTTTGACCAGACGATCAGCGCGCCCCAGCAACTCAAAGCCGCCTTCTGTCGGTACCACCCGGTCCGGCTGGTGCCACCAGCGTTGTGGCGTTTCCAGAAACGGCGACCGCAGGCTTAGGTAATCGTCCGAAAATGCTAGCTCTACTCCTGGCAAGGCCTGCCAGACGGTACCCTGCGTTTGGCGCCGCTGGGCAATTCCGCCGCTCTCGGTGCTGCCATAGATCTCGATCACAGGCGCCTGGAGTAGACGCTCGGTGTGCTGGGCATGTTCCAACGCCAGGGGCGCGCCAGACGAGAATACGCGCGTGGGGCGGGGTGTCTCGCTCCACGGTAGGTGCTCCGGTAGGCGTGATAATTGGGCAGGGGAACTCACGATCACTGGCTTCAAACCGGCCGCGCCGGCCTCTTGCAGGCGTGCGAAAAGGCCTTCCGGATAACGACACTCATCGCCACAGAAGGGGGTGCCGGTGCATAAGGGGTGCAATACCCCGGTGAGCAAGCCATAGATATGCTGATGGCTGACCTGAGAGATGACACCGCTATCAGCTAATGGCCATAGCTTGGCATGCGCCGTCAATTCCGCATCCAACTGGTTGAAACGCTTGGTCAGATGAACGGGCTCGCCGGTGGAGCCGGACGTGTACAGGACGACTGCCGTAGCCGTTGGGTCAAGTGCCTCGGGATGTGCGAATGGTGTAATGCTTTCAAGCTCACCGGGATCGTCGGGCAGCGTACCATCAACCTTTTCAAGGAGCAGGGCCAAGGTTTCTGGGCGATTGTCAGCGGGTAATACCGCGACCCGGTCACTTTCCCATAGTGCCGCCAAGGCTGCGCAGAACTCCAGAGGTTGCTGATGGCAGAGCAGCCAGTGGCCGCTGGGTTTGTCTGCTAACCAGAGGCGCCAGGCATTGATGCGCCGAGTGAGCGACGCTGGGGCGATCCAGTGATTCGGAAGTGCGTAATGGTTCGCAATCGTGTTACGCCAGGGCAACCGAGTAAGCGGGATGAAGGTCACGACAGACTCCTCCGCAGCCGGTGGCGTAGCAGCCATTCACCGACAAACATCAAGGCGATCAGCCCATAGCTGATGACGCCGTTGTATAACGACCAGGTGGCCAGGTCAGCGTACAGCGCCGTCCAGCCAGCGATGGCCCCGTTGAAGACAAAGAAGCCGCACCATGCCCAGGTGACGCGCCGGGTATAGCGCACTCCGGCGGGGGGTAGGTCAGGCTCGCGCAGGCGTGCTAAACGTTCCACGACCGGAATGCCCCGCCACAGGCTGGATAGAAAGATGGTCAGCATGATGGTATTGACGGCGACGGGGTAGGCACGCATACCAAGCTCGGCGTGCCCCAGGCCGCCTAAAGCTAGCAACACTATCGCCACCATGATGGCGAGGTAGCGAGCCTGGGGCATTCTCCAGGCGAGCAGTGCGGCACCGACGACTAAAAGTGGCCAGCTGCCTACGTGGTCGTGCAGGACGAATACCAATATCGGCCAGATCAACGCCAGTAACATGCTTGCTTGTTTCGGCATCTCTTATCGTTGCATCAATTGTTCGACGACATTGACGACATCATCGATGGTACGCACTGACTTAAAGTCATCGGGTTTGATACGTCGCCCCGTGAACTGCTTGAGTTCAACAACCAAATCCACCGCATCAATGCTGTCGATGTCGAGGTCTTCGTAGAGGCGCGCTTTGGGTTGAACGTCATCGGCACTGAGGTCAAATAACTCGACCAGTGTTTTGCGGATATGCGCCAGTATCTGTTCGTGGTTACTGTCAGCGGTTTCAATTGTCACGACGGGCCTCCACCAGTGCCTGTAGGCTTGCCAGGCTAGCAAAATGACGACGGGTTTCCTCGGCTTCGGAGTCCAGCTTGATGCCGTACTGCTTTTGAAGTGCCAAGCCGAGTTCGAGGGCATCAATGGAGTCGAGCCCGAGGCCTTCGCCAAATAAAGGGGCGTTAGGGTCGATATCGCTAGGATTGATATCTTCAAGCTCTAGCGTGTCAATGATCAGGCGCTTGAGCTCAAGCGTCAGATTGCAGGTTTCGCTCATGATGAAAGTGATCCAATTCCCGGTTGAAGTGATCGCTCAGCCGTTGTGTTAGTTGTCTAGCGAGCTGCCCGGTCGGCTGTTGGCTATCTGATGTAACGGGCAAATCGTCGAGTACGTGAAGCTCCATCCTGACTTTGGTGGCTGGGATGTGATACCAAGGTTCACCCTTGGTCAGTGTTGTTGGCGTGCAGCGTATCAGTACTGGTGTGATCGCTGTCTCTGTGCGTAATGCAATGTTTGCCCCGCCGCGCCGGAATTTGATCGGACGTTGCGGGCTGGTACGGGTGCCTTCGGGAAACAGGATTAGCGAATTACCTTTCCGTAGGCTCTCACGTGCTGCGTCGAGTACTGCTTCGGGGGTGTCGTTGGTGATATAACCTGCCGCATGAATTGGGCCCCGCGTAAAAAGGTTGCGGGCCAGCCGACCCTTAACAATGCAATTGGCATGGGGCGTATGGGCCAATAGGAAAACGACATCGATCAGCGACGGATGGTTGGCTATCACTAATAACCCAGGACGCATTAGCCGTTCCTTGTTGCCTAGGCGGTAATCGAGGACTCCAAGGCCTTGCATCATCTTGATAAAAGCTAAGAAGCAGCATTGGATAAGGCGCCGTGCTAAATAATGGCGCCGCTCGGTGTTACGCACACAGAGGCTCAGCAACGGGGCAACCACTAAACCAATAAAAAGGCCACCGATTCCGAAGGCTGTGAAAGAAAGAGCGGTGCCCAATCCGCGATACCATCTATGTATATTCATTCCTGCCTCAACTGCCAGCGACTCCTACCATCCAGGAAGGGAGCATCTCCATTAAGCCAGTTCATTACTGTGATAGGCGTTGGGTAAGCACAATGCGTTGGCTTTGTAGCTGTTAGTTGTCGTCCCTGGTTCAGCGTTAATCGCATGCCAACAACGCATGCCGTACCGGGATGCTCAGTACACCCTTGATAAGCAGAGGGCAAAGGGCTTTCTGAGAAAGCGGCAATAACGGCAGGATATCCTTCCATGAGATATCCGAATGACTCGTAAAGTAGCGCGTCAAACTCATCGCCACAGGCGCCTAGCGCCTGTAAAGGCCGGTGATGAGACTGAGAGATGGAGTGAACACCCAAAATTGCATTATGCACCGACATTGAAAAACGGGTTGGGGAGACAGGGTGGCCGCCTTGCAAGTTTTCAAGCATCGCCAACGTATCGGCAGTGCCCCCATGTCGTGAGGCATGCACTAAGGGCAAGCCGGCCTCTGGATCCAATTCTCGAAGGATGTCGCAGGTGGCACGGCCCGTGTCATCAAGACGCCGTCGCAGCATGGCCGGCATCCCTTTGCCCAACTGAGCCGAGATTCGCCAGCTTGGTTTGCTGGTGGTAATCGCCCCTTCAGGAAGCCAACCCCGCCAATCTTCGAGATATAGGGAAAAAGACACAGTTCTAACGACCCACCCAAAAAAGTCGGCCACTTTAACTTAATTGAGGGGGCTATGAAAGCAGACTTAGTTAGCATGATCAAAGTGGTGCAGGCCGCAGGTCGCGTTATTCGCAGTCCAGAAGATCAAGGGGTTGTGGTATTAATGGATGATCGTTTTGCCCAGGCCAGCGTACGTGCGCTATTGCCACGTTGGTGGACGCTGGGAGATATCCACCCCTAACTTAGGATCCTAACGCGAACCATGACAGATCTACTCTGGTACCAGTATGCGCTGATCGGGCTAATTTTTGCCTGGAGCGGTTTTGTGCGAACCAGCTTGGGCTTTGGCGGTGCCGTGCTGGCACTGCCTTTCCTGCTTTTGGTCGTCAACGAGCCACTGGTATTCTTGCCGATTATTGCCATTCACCTGCTGATTTTCTCCAGTTGGATCGCCTGGAGTGGGCATCGCCAGCTACAGCAAGCGGGCGTGGGCACCACATCGCCAGAGAGTAATATCGATTGGGGTTATTTAACCAAAGCCTTGAAAATCATGATCATCCCCAAGCTGATTGGGGTAGTGGGGCTGTTAACGCTGCCCGCACAAGTCATGACCAGTATCATTTTCGGCATTGTGATCATCTATGCCATTGGCTATGTATTGAATAAGCCGTTCAAAAGCAAGAACAAGTACGTGGACTACGTGCTGCTGGCGCTTGGTGGGTATGTCAGCGGTACGTCGCTGATTGGCGCGCCGTTGATTGTGGCGGTATTCGCCACTCACGTCGCCAAAGAGCAACTGCGGGATACCATGTTTGTGCTGTGGTTTATCCTGGTGATGATCAAAATGGTCTCGTTCCTGATTGCAGGCGTGGATCTTCAGTTAATTCACCAGCTGTGGCTGCTGCCCTGTGCCTTTATCGGCCATTTGGTGGGCGAGAAAGCCCATCGCTATATGCTCAAAGCGAACACCGGGCTGTTCTTTCGTGTGCTGGGCGCGGTGCTGATTCTTGTCAGTGTCGTGGGGTTGATTCACCCGCCCGCGTAAGTGCTGATGCTCAAAGTTGGCTGTCGGCCTTTAGCGTCGTCTTGCCTAGAATGATCAGGATAACGGCCAGCAGGCCGCACACGACTGCCATGCCGGTAAACACGTTACGCAACGACTCCAGCCAGATCACCGCCGGGGCGACCACCACCGGGGAGATAAACTGGCCAAAAAAGAAGGTCGAGGTAAAACCGCCAAATACCCGGCCCCGTACTCGCTGAGGAGTGATCCGCATCAGCCACGTGGTGGTATTGGGCATGAAGGCGCCAAGGCCAAATCCGGAGATCGCCGCACCCACGATTGCCATGGCGTAACTCTGGGTGAAGCCCACCACCAAAAAACCGGCTGCCGCCAGGAAAAAGCCGAGCACATAGATTGTCATCACCGACAGGAACGGCTTGTAGTAACCATAGCAAAACGCCACGATGCTGGCCGTCAGGGCTGCCATCGAGAGCGCCACGCCGATCGCCATGCCGCTAATCTGGCCCTGTTGGGAAAGCAGAAAGGGCAGCTGCGCGGGAAACATATAAAACATGGTCATGCTGATCATGGCGATCAGGTAAGCAAGACAGGTACGCCCGTAGTCCACCGTTACCGGCGCATCGCTTGTATCGCGGCTGGCACCATCACTGGATCGAGGCTCTTGGAGAATCACCCAGGCATAGGGAAGCAGCAGCACACCAGTCATATAGAGTAAAAACGGGCCGCGCCAACTCCAGTCGGAAAGTAGCCCGCCTAGGTTAATAAAGATTACCCCGCCCAGCGCCATGCAGCTGCTTTGCAGCCCCAAAAAACGGGCGCGTTCGGAGCTGTCAAAATAATCCCCCACCAGCGTGGTACTGATACTGAGAATACCGGCTACCGCAATCCCCATCAGTGCGCGGGAGCTTAATAGCAGATCCACGCGATCAATGAAAAAGCCCGCGCCCCCCGCAAAACCGTAGATGCCCAGCATCATCAGCAGCAATTTCTTGCGCCCAAACCGGTCAGCAAGATAACCCATCAGTGGACTGAACAGCGTAATCATCAGCGCAGGCAGGGTCAGAATCAGCTGGATCACTACCTGGGGCTGGTCGGGAAAATGGCGGCTGATGCCCGGCAGTGCAGGCGCGATAATTGCCCCCGACATCACGGTCATGGTGCTGGCAAACAGTAGTACGGCCTTAATATGTGTTAATTGGCTAATAGTCTTGTCCATATCAAGAGGAGGGGAGAGAGTGAAGAGCACAAACGCTAATCGTAGCATGTTTGTTAGCGTGCTATGTTTGTGTTTTTTACCTTCTACTTCTCAAGCAGTCAGGTTCGGCTACGAACCGTTAAGCGCTATGGGAAGAACCGACAGGGTAGCGGTCATCTTCATATTTCTTGATGAGCAAGGAGAGTGCCTCAAGCTCATTAGCCTCTGGAGTACCAGCATCTGCGGCCCATAGCTCTTCTAGGCGAGCAAATGCACGATCAAGATCGGCATCGTTATGGATAGGCTGGATATTCATCATACAGTCTCCGCATTTACTTGGTCGTACTGTTGATGCGTGCCAACAAATGGTGGCCAGGGCTGTTTTGTGACCGCACAGCAGTTCAAGGGGTGGTGGTAAGGCAAGCCAGGTGTTGGGCGGTGTAGGCGAACCATTACATTGCGTAACGTTAAATTACTTGTTTGCAACTTAGCAAAACTTTGCCATAGTGAAAGTGTCGCCTAAGAGCACGCGTTGCGGAAACGCTTCGCCAGAATAATGCGGCAATAAAAACCCTCGGCCATGTGGAGTGGCCGGGGGTCTTGTTTATCTTGGGTTATGCGCCTTTGCGTGCTCTGGCCAGTTCGGCCATGGCGACGCGGGAGAGAAAGCCCGAGCGGGTTTTGTCGCCGGGGTGGCTGGCCACAAAGTCGTCAATTTGCTTAACCAGTAAATCAGGTAATGTGACGTTGATTTTGTGGCTTTTGCCCAGGTAGGGGGTCAGGTCTATATCGACCACCGCCCAGATCCAACCAGCGTAATCAGGGTTGTCCATGTGGTGCTCAATGGACGTCGCTTCGGGAATGGGGTCGCCATAGTCCACGGCTACTTCCAGCCATCCTTCGATCGCTGCTTTCACATTGGCTAACGCCTCTTCAAAGGTGTCACCCGCTGAAAAGCAGCCGTTAAGATCGGGTACTACGACGCCATAGGCGTGCTGTTCGTCGCCGCGCTCAATTGCAATGGGAAACAACATACGTTGATCTCCTTTATGGGGGGCAGCAGTGGCCAACCTCATAAGAGACCGGCGCTTTTTCTGATTGCTCTTACCAAGCCCGTTTTCAAATCCTTTTTAGGATGTGGCACGGTGACCGTGCCGGGCTTGGTAGGGTGCCTGAAGTGGTGGTGGCTGCCGTTGACTCTGACCAACTCCCAGCCATCTTTCTTCAGTTCTTTTATCAGTGTTCTGCTATCCACCTCCTGCCCCTGTGCTGTTAATTATTGGGGTTACTATAACCCCAAGTTTCAAAAGGGTCAACTTCTATAACCCTGATAACCCCAGTTTACTCAATGGGTGGTTCCGTCGATTATCCGGTGATTGTCGGTGTAAGAGATCTTTTACAAATCTTGTCGGCAATGGCTTACATCAATGGGGGCTTGAGGAGCTGGCTATGACGCTTGGATGCGCGAGCTGGAAGGAGCCAGCTTTTCTGTAAGGAGACGGATACCAAAGACCATCGGCCATTGGATGGCCGGGGATTATGTTTTTAAAACAGGGCATTGGGAAAATGAAGCGGCTGAATTGCTTAAACAGAAAGTTCGTGTTCGATAGCGGTGGTTACAAACTGCTTAAGGCTTTGTCCTTTGGTCGTGGCGGCGTCGGCGGCGTGTTTGTGCAGTTCTTCCGGTAGACGCACCTGAAACTTGCCAGAGTAGGACTTGGTGGGTTTAATGCCGCGCTTTTGGCATTCATCCAGAAAAATACGCAGCGAGATTTTGCCTTCGTCGCGTAGCCTGGCAACGCTATCGGCGTAGAAGTCGGCCCCGCCGCTTAGCTCAATGCATTCGCCACGGAACATTTCAATGTCGGGGTCGTACTGGATGACGGCGCGATAGCCGTCAATGATCATGATGTTATTCATGGCGTCTCTCCGTTCTCTTCTAACCATTTGCGTATGCTGGCCACAGCGCCCTTATCGGTATCCGGTGATGGGTGCGGGCGATGAAAAACACGCACTTCATCAAACAATACAACGGCTAATGCGGTCAAAGAACCGCCCTTGACGCGCTGGCTCTGCGAGCGGATTCGGATTTCAAACCAGGCGTAGTGACCACCGTTCGAGTCTTGGCGTAGGCGATAGGTAAATCGGGTTAGCTTTTGCGATGTATTAGCCATTTGCTGCTAGCCCCTAATGTTTCTGCTTGGAACCTGGAGCTACTGCAAATAAAAAAACGGCCACTTGCTATATTAGCTAAGTGGCCGTTTTTCTGGAATTCTTGGTCGGAATAGCAGGATTCGAACCTACGACCTCTGCCTCCCGAAGGCAGCGCTCTACCAAGCTGAGCTATATTCCGAAGGTTGCCGAGCCGTGCTTATCTGTGCTCAACAACGGAGGTGGATCATACTTAGCCAGACGTGTTTTTTCAAGTCCTCGGCGGTGAGATCTAGCAATTTTTATGCTTGGCGATCAACTGCTAAGCGGGCCAACTGGGCCATGCTGTCGCGGTAAGCGCTGGGCGGCAGGGCATCCAACTGCTGCAGGGCTTTATCGGCCATCTCTTCGGCCCGCTGGCGGGTGTAGTCGAGTGCGCCGGTGGCGTGAATAATTTCCAGCACGGCGTCGAGCTGCTCAAGTCCGCCATCGCGAATCACCTGACGAATCAGCTTGGCCTGTTCCGGCGTGCCTTGCTCCATGGCGTGGATCAGCGGCAGTGTCGGCTTACCTTCGGCTAGGTCGTCGCCAACGTTTTTGCCCATGGCATCGGCGTCGCCCTGATAATCCAGCAGGTCATCGATCAACTGAAAGGCGAGACCTAAGTAGCGGCCATAATATTGGAGAGCGCGCTCCTGTTCCGGCGTTGCTTCTGCCAGCACAGCACCGCTGTGGGAAGCCGCTTCAAACAGCATGGCGGTTTTGCCCAAAATGGTCTCGAAGTAGTCCTCTTCGGAGATGCTGGGGTTGCCGATGTTGGTCAACTGCAGCACTTCCCCTTCCGCGATGATGCAGGTAGCGCCGGAAAGGATCGCCATAATGCGCATCGAGCCCACATCGACCATCATCTGAAACGAGCGGGCGTAGAGAAAGTCACCGACCAGTACCGAGGGCGCATTGCCCCAGGCGTCGTTGGCGGTTTTCTTGCCCCGGCGCATATGCGATTCATCCACCACGTCATCGTGTAGCAGCGTGGAGGTGTGCATAAACTCTATTAATGTGGCCAGCGGAATATGCTTGTCGCCGGTGTAGTCGAGGGAGCGGGCGGCTAGGAGTGCCAGTAAAGGGCGCAAGCGCTTGCCGCCGCTTTCGGTGATGTACTGGCCGATCGTTTCAACCAGTGGCACTTTAGAATTGAGCTGCTCGACAATTGTCCGATTGACGGCTGCGAAATCATCGGCCACCACGGCATGCAGCGGTGAAGGCGTTGGGCTGTCAGGCTGGGCTGAGGAGACGTTAGCGGTCATGGGATACGTTCATCGCGGCAGATTGAGGCGGTAACTCCCGCCCATAGTGGAGGTCATGCTATGGGGCTGCCTGTTAGGCGTCAAGACACGCGCTGTGGTCACGCTATGATATGCCGTTATAAGGAGATGGTCGTGTCAATTGACAACGGCCTATGGTCTTGTGGTAAGAGAAGATAGTCGTTATAATCCGCGACCCACTCATCTTGCTCCCTGTCAGATGGCTCCAAAAGGGGCGCCACTCGCAGCAGGTCGATAAGAGCACGACTCGAAAGAGCGTAGGAGATGAGTGCCGTTTAACCGTTAGAACGGCATTAACGACAGTCCGGAGAGCGACATGTACGCAGTTATCAAAAGCGGTGGTAAGCAGTACCGCGTTCAAGAAGGTCAAACCCTCAAGCTCGAGAAAATCGAAGTCGCTACCGGCGAAACGATTGAGTTTGACGAAGTGCTGATGGTCGCTGACGGCGATGACTTCAACATCGGTGCGCCGATGATCAGTGGTGCTAAAGTCTCTGCCGAAGTGGTTTCCCACGGGCGCGGCGATAAAGTCACCATCATCAAGTTCCGTCGTCGTAAGCACCACATGAAGCGTCAGGGCCACCGCCAGTGGTTCACTGAAGTCAAAATTACCGGAATTTCTGCGTAAGCGGTCAATTCCCTTAGGAGGATTTTGCAATGGCACATAAAAAGGCAGCCGGCTCCACGCGTAACGGTCGCGATTCCGAGTCCAAACGCTTAGGTGTAAAACTCTTCGGTGGCCAAGCGGCGACTGCGGGTAACATCATCGTGCGTCAGCGCGGCACGCGTTTCCACGCGGGCACAGGCGTAGGTCTTGGTCGTGACCACACACTGTTCGCACTGAGCGACGGTTTTGTGAAGTTTGAGACCAAAGGCCCGAAAAACCGCAAGTTCGTTAGCATCGTTTCTGCCTAAACGGCTAGTACTATGCTCGCGGTTGCGAGAAAAAGGCCCCGCTATGGCGGGGCTTTTTTGTCGGTTAAATCTCTTTTCCAATACGCTTTACCAGAATGCTGGGTTTTACCAAGATACCGGTGGGAATAAAGGGTTGGAGAAAAAGTAGTGCATATATTAGGGCGGCGGAAGCGGCCGGGAGAATCCAATGCAGTTCGTCGATGAAGCCTCGATTATTGTTGAGGCGGGCAAAGGCGGCAATGGCTGTCTGAGCTTTCGCCGCGAAAAATATGTGCCCAGGGGCGGCCCCGATGGGGGCGATGGCGGTCATGGTGGTAGCGTTTACCTAATTGGTGACGATGCTCTTAACACTTTGATCGATTTTAAATTCCAGCGCTTCTATAAAGCCCAGAACGGGCAGGGCGGCATGGGCCGTCAAATGAGCGGCAAGGCCGGTGAAGACCTGCACGTCAAAGTGCCGGTGGGCACCACGGTGATTGATGAAGACACCCTGGAAGTCATCGCCGATGTGACCGAAATTGGCCAGGTGGTGCTGGTGGGCGAAGGTGGTCGTCGTGGTTTGGGTAACATCCACTTTAAATCGTCTACCAACCGCGCACCGCGTCGGACGACACCGGGTACCGACGGTGACCGCCGCAACCTGCGCTTGGAAATGAAGGTAATGGCCGATGTGGGCCTGCTGGGCATGCCCAACGCGGGTAAGTCGACGCTGATTCGTTCGGTGTCTGCCGCCAAGCCCAAGGTTGCCAACTACCCGTTCACGACCTTAGTGCCCAACTTGGGCGTGGTAAAACTGGGTATGCACGAGCACTTCGTAATGGCCGATGTACCCGGCTTGATTGAAGGAGCCTCTGATGGCGCCGGTTTAGGGTTGCGCTTCCTGAAGCACTTAACCCGCACGCGGCTGCTATTCCACGTGGTCGACGTCGCACCGTTTGACGAGTCCGACCCGGTGGAAGCGGCAAAAGCCATTGTTCATGAGTTGGGGCAGTTTTCTCCGGCGCTTTCTGAGCGGCCGCGCTGGCTGGTGCTGAACAAGTTTGACCTGCTGCCGGAAGATGAGCGTGAAGAGCGCGCCCAGAAGATTATTCAGGCGCTGAACTGGGAAGGCCCGGTATTCCGCATTTCGGCGATCAGCAGCGACGGCACCGATAAACTGGTTCAGGCGGCTTACCGCTGGTTGACCGAGCAGCGCCGCCTTGAGCACGAAGATGAAGAGGCGTTGGCCCGTGAAGAAGAGATGCGCCGCCGCATGGAAGAGGAGTCGGTTGCGCGTACCGAAGCTCGCCTGGGCCGTCGGCGTAAGCGGGACGATGAAGATGACGAAGACTTCGACGACGATGATTACGACGTTGAAGTCGAATACGCCCCTTAGTGGTATTGAACGGGTGCATTCGGTAGTCAGCTAAAATCGGTAGTATGCAAAAAGGGGGCTGCGTTCGCGCGGCCCCTTTTATGGGCGTCTGATTAAGTTGCACGTGTCTGATTTAGTGGTGAGTATCTGATTTAGTGATGAGTGCCTGATTACGTTGTTAGCGTCTGATTGAGGTGGGTCGCATGGAAAGTAACGAGCAAATCCTGGGCCGCAGCGCGCTAAGCCGTGCACGGCGGGTCGTGGTGAAGATTGGCAGCGCGCTGCTGACTAACGATGGGCGCGGCCTGGACGAATCCGCCATCGGTGGCTGGGTGGATCAAATTGCCGCCTTGCACCAGCAGGGGATAGAAGTGGTGCTGGTCTCCTCCGGCGCCGTGGCGGCTGGCATGGTGCGTCTTGGCTGGCAGGTGCGCCCCAGCGCCGTGCATGAACTGCAGGCGGCTGCGGCGGTAGGCCAAAATGGCCTGACCCAATGCTACGAGCAGCACTTTGCCCGCCACGACATGCTCACCGCGCAGATTCTGCTTACTCATGATGATCTTTCCAACCGCAAGCGCTACCTGAATGCGCTCTCAGCGCTGCGTACGTTGGTAGAGATGCGCGTGGTGCCGGTGATCAATGAAAACGACACCGTAGTCACTGATGAGATTCGCTTTGGCGACAACGACACCCTAGGCGCGCTGGTTGCTAACCTACTGGAAGCGGATGCGCTGCTGCTATTGACCGACCAGGAAGGCCTGTTTGACGCCGACCCGCGCCACAATCCAAACGCCCAGATGATTGCCGAAGGGCGCGCCGATGATCCACGCTTAGCCGCCGTCGCAGGCAGCGGTGGCGCGCTGGGGCGGGGTGGTATGAGTACCAAGGTGCGCGCGGCGCAGTTGGCGGCGCGCTCCGGGGCGGTCACGGTGATTGCCAGTGGCCGCCAGCCTGACGTTATCAACCGGATAATGTCGGGCGAAGCGCTAGGCACGCTGCTGCGTCCTGACCAAGTGCCCATGGCGGCACGCAAGCGCTGGTTGGCGGGTCAACTGCAGGTGCGTGGCACGCTGGTGCTGGATGCGGGGGCGGTCAAGGTATTGCGCGATAAAGGCTCAAGCTTACTGGCAGTGGGCGTGCGCGATGTACAGGGCGGTTTCAAACGCGGCGATATGGTGGTGTGTGTGGATGAGCAGGGTGCGTCAGTGGCCAAAGGCTTGGTGAACTATGGCGCTGATGAAGCGCGCCAATTGGCGGGCCAGCCCAGCCACCAGATCGAAGCCATCCTCGGTTACGTGGAAGCCCATGAACTGATCCATCGCGATAACCTTGTCGTTATATAGAGGCTTATTCTGGTCGTTTTTCAGTCCCGAATGCGAGGCGGTAGAGGCACTTGCCGGGGCCAGTCATCAGGTACCAAAAATAGCCGCTCGTAGCGTTGTTCATTGTGCTCCCGCTCTGAGAAGCACAGCATTACTTGCTGGGGTGAGCGCCAGGCGTGAACCTTTTCGATAATGGCGGGCAACTGCTCCGCCGCAGGGCGAAAAGCGCTGAGGGGCGGCGGTGCCAACCAGTGAGGTTTTTCCAACCACGCCATGCGCGGCATGGCGGGAAACCGGGCTGCCAGCGCAGGCCAGTCACGTAAGTAGCACCAGGTACCTCGGCGATGGTCTGCCGTCGCGCCTTCGGGCGCTGGCATGGCGGTGTGCCAGGGGTAGTAAAGTACGCCGGGCATCGCCAACCGCTGGGTTAACTGCTCGCCTAAACGCAGATCAGAAACACCCAGATCCCGTGGCGTTAGCCAATGCGTAAGCGTTTCCAGCGCAGGCGCCGTGGTGGAAAGGGGGAGCTGGTGACGTCTGAGGTGAGAGCACTTAAGCGCCAGGCTGTCTAACCCGCCGGGGCCAATCCAGCGGCTTTGACTATTGGCTGCCCCAGGCCCTTCGGGCAGCCCCAGGTAGAACTTAATAGCGACTTCTAAATGTATCGGTGCCGGGTTGTCGCAGGTTCTGTACAGCATATCCAGCTCGCCCAGGGTGTTGCGCTGGCGGGTGATGCGCACGTTCCGGGCGAGCAGCCGTGTATTCGGTGCGTGATCTAACAGCATATGCCACAGGCGTTCGTGGTAATGGCCCATACGCGTTGCGCGGCTGCCGTTCAACGCGGTCAGCGGTGATAGACCAAGCTTACGTAGCCAGGCCAATAGCGATTTCTCCAGCCCTAACTCTTTAATGGTGGGCCGCCCTCCACAGGGGATCGGCGGAGGAAGCACCACAAGATCAGGCGTGGAGATCAGCCAAGCCAAATCTCTTAGCACTGACACCGTGTTGCCGAGTTCTACATTCTCCAGCGCGCCATCAACGCCTTCGTTCAGCACGGATATCTCCTCAGCAACCTCATAAGGTCAGCACTATCACTTTAGCTACATGATTTGTCAGCCTACCATAAACGCAGCGGGCTCCCCGTGGGGAGCCCGCAAAGCGATTAGCTGGATAAATTAATCGCGGTCAATTTGAGTCACTTCGGAAGAACCCTGACGGACGCTGATTTCTAGCTCACGGCCATCTTCGCCGCGGCCTTCAATATCGATGATGCCGCTTTTATCGATATCGAGATCTTCAAATTCAACCATACCCTCCTGGCTAGCTACGTCCAGTGCTTGACGGATATCGTCTTCGCTCATACCCCAGGCACCGGTAATCAGGCGCTCGCGTTTCTCTTGTAGCGTTTCACCGTTATCAAGAGAAAATTCCACATCGGCGTACCACTCATCGTCCAGCCAACCTTCTACCTCTACGCGGCCACGGCTTTTAATGCTAACTTCTTCGTAGTGGCTGAAACCGTAGTTATTGGCGTGGGTCAATACGTCATCAATGCGATCCATCGGCAGCGAATCGTCGGCCTGCACACTCCCTGCAGCCGCAGCAAGCAGCAGCGCAGAGGTCGGGATCAGCAGCATTTTTTTCATGGTGTTCATGGCAAATTCCTTCTTTACGTATCTGTACGAGAATGTCTGTACGTCAATGTTTATACAACAGTGAATAAACGGCATTCAGCGAATGCGACAGTGAATTTATACCACCCCGATACTTTCCTTAAGCTGACAAAGCTGTTCATCTAACGTTCATGTTGCCTTTGGCATGCTGACCCAATGAGTAAAATCCTACGCCACTTTAAAAAGCTACTGCGCAGCGTCCCTCGCCGCAACGTCACTGGGTTAGCCTTGGTGCTGTTGCTGGCGGGTAGCGCTGTGGGTGACCAGCATTGGGAGTCGCTACACGGTGAAGTGCGCCGCGGTGAGGTTGTGCCTCTCGACACTATTTTGGACTGGCTGGAAGCGCACTATATAGGGGAAGTACTGGAGGTTGAGGTGGAACGTGAAGGGGGTTATGTCGAGTATGAGATCAAATTGCTTGGCCCCCAGGGCCAAGTGGTCGAGTTTGAGTTTGATGGCCATAACGGCCAATTGATGGCCATTGAAGGGGTGCGTATCAATGATATGCGCCGCTAGCCTGTTGATGTCACTTGCCAAAAAAGGGTAGTTAGCCGATGAAGTGTTTGTTGGTAGAGGACGACCAGGCGCTGGCTCGCGAGCTTAGCCAAGCATTGCGCGATGGCGACTGGCTTGTAGAGCATGCGGCTAACGGTCAGGATGCTGATTTTCTGGTACGCACGGAAGCCTACGACACGCTGATTCTGGATGTCGGACTACCCGATGGCGATGGCACTCGCTGGCTTTCGGCATGGCGGGAAGATGGTATCGACCTGCCGGTGCTGATCCTTACCGCCCGGGAACGCTGGGCCGATAAAGCCGCGGGTTTTACTGCCGGGGCGGATGACTACGTCACAAAACCCTTTGAGCCCGCGGAAGTACTGTTTCGCCTGCGCGCCCTTGTGCGCCGCAGCCACGGCCATGCCCATCCAGTACTGAAAGTGGGTGAGTTGAGTTTGGATACCCACACCCAGCACGTCACCTTGGCAGGGCGTCCGGTGGGATTAACCGCTCAGGAAACCCGACTGCTGGGCTATTTAATGCACGCCGCACCACGGGTGGTGAGCCGCACCGAGCTCTCGGAGCACGTTTATGACCGCGACCACGAGCCGGACTCCAACGTGATCGATGTTCAGGTCAGCCGCCTGCGTCGCAAGTTGGGCAGTTGGCGAATTGCCACCCTGCGTGGCCAGGGCTACCGCTTATTAGCAGAAGAGCCCGCTACCGAATGAGTCGACTCAATTCGGTCTGGCCTGAACTTTGGGTAAGGCGCTGGGCAAAGCGCTCCATAAGCTTGCGGTTACTGCTGGCGGTGCTAGTGATGGTAGGGCTGGCGCTGCCCGTTGCGGGCACGCTGCTTTCTCATCATTACCGTGCCTCGGCCACTCAGGCCTTTGATGAGCGCCTGGGGGCCACCCTCAACGTCATCATGGCGGGCGTTACCTACGACCGCATAGAGCAACAGCTTGTCCATGACCGGGCGCTGGGCGACCCGCGTTTTGACAATGTCTACTCCGGCTGGTATTGGCAAATCACCGATGGCGAGCAGCATACGTTGGCCTCGCGCTCGCTGTGGGATCAGCGCCTGCCGGTGATTGATAGCGACACTCTTAGCGCTCGCTCGATACCTGGCCCTCGGGGGCAGTCGCTGCGCGTGGTGGAGCGTGATATCTATTTGGCGCCGTTAGAAACGCCGCTACATATTAGCGTCGCCGCCCGGGACGATGTGTTGGCCCGGGACATTGGCGAATTTCAGCGCCTGCTGTGGGGCGGTTTAGTGGGCCTGGGCGTGTTGTTGCTTGGCGTATTGGCGCTCCAGGTACGCTGGGGGCTAGCGCCACTGCGCCGCATGCATGCCAACCTGCATGAGGTGGAGCAGGGGCGTGCCGAGCAGTTAGATACCCGCTTGCCCGACGAGCTGGCAACGCTTGCTGCCTCAATGAACGCGGTGCTGGCCCGCGATCAGCGCTTGATTGAGCGTGGCCGCCATACCGCTGGCAACCTTGCCCATGCGCTGAAAACCCCGCTGAGCGTGATGCGCCTGCAGCTACGCCAGTTGCCGGAAGCGAACCGAGCCGCCTGGGAGGTTGAGCTAGAACGCGTGGATAGCGCGGTACGTCATCATTTGGCACGCGCTTCAGCGGCGGGCGAAGGCGTTCGCTTTGCGCCCATTGATTTACATGCCACCCTGGCGCCGCTGCTCAATGGGCTGGCCAGGCTTGCCCAGCGGCGTGGCATTGAGCTGCGCCAAACCTGGGCGGGTGAGATTAAAGTCCATATGGATGGGCAGGATATTCAAGAGCTGGTGGGTAACTTAATGGATAACGCGCTGCGCTGGGCGCATAGCGATGTGCAGCTACAGCTAGAGAGTGACGGGCAGCAGTTAACCTTGACCGTTAGCGACGACGGCCCCGGTATGAACGAAGCAGAGTGCCAGCAGGCGGTGCAGCGCGGTAAACGGTTGGATGAACAGCGTTCGGGCAGTGGCTTGGGTTTGGCCATTGTGACTGATCTTGTCGCTCTGTATAGCGGCCAACTGCACCTTAGCCGCGCCAGCACTGGTGGGTTAAAAGTCGTGGTGGAGCTGCCCGTCGTCGCGCGTAATCGTCTCGTATAAATAATGGAGACCGCACCGAATGAATCGTACAGATACGCTGCCCGATATAGTCGCCGGCCCCCTATTAAGACGTATCAGCACTACACGGCTGGTACTTTGGCTCGTCGCCACTCGGCCACTGAACATGGCATTAGTGCTGCGCCCAGGGCACGCCGATAGCCAGTCAATCGGCTTAGCGCACCACCAGCAGTGCATCCCCATCGGTCAGCGGGCCTTTATCTACCTAATTGATTGTGAGCTTGAGTCAGCGCTGCCCTGTGACGAGCGCATCGAGTACGACCTGCAGGTGGAAACACAGCAGGGCGAGTGGCGCTCTCTGCCCGAGTGGGCACCGTGGCTCTGTTATGACGGCGCCGCCTATCCTGCCTTTGTGATTGCATCCCGCCATCACCGCCTGATGCATGGCTCCTGCCGCAAGCCCCATCACGACAGCGCCGATGGCTTGGTGCGCGCCGACAGTTGGATTGCTGAGCAGCAGTCAGCTCCCACCGAGTGGCCCGCTTGGCTGCTGATGACCGGCGACCAGGTGTACGCCGACGACGTGGCCGGGCCGATGCTACGCGCCGTACATGCGCTGATTGAGCGGCTAGGGCTGGTGGATGAGTGGCTGGAAGGTGCGACGGTCGATGATAGCCAAGCGCTCTACCGCTCGCCGGATAGCTACTACCGACGTGCTGAACTGTTGCCGGATGTGACCAGCAACGCAGCGCTGCGCGAGCGCTTCTTCGGCGGTGTCAAAAAGCCAGTGTTTACCTCGGCGAATGCCCATAATCACTTGATGACGCTGGCTGAAATGCTCGCCATGTACTGCTTGGTGTGGTCGCCGGTGCCCTGGCAGGTGATTGCCCCTAAAGCGCCTGCCTTAGATGAAAAAGACGCCGAGCTCTATCGTCAGGAGCAGGCGGTAATCGATGCCTTTGCTGAAGGCTTGCCCCAGTGTGCGCGGTTGATGGCGCACCTGCCCAGCCTGATGATCTTCGATGACCACGACGTTACCGACGACTGGAACCTAACCGCCGACTGGGAGCGCGCCGCCTACGGTCACCCGTTCTCTAAACGTATTATCGGTAACGCTCTGGTGGCCTATCTGCTTTGCCAAGCCTGGGGTAACGATCCGGATAAATTGAACCCGTTAGCCCATCATGCCTTGACCCTGCTGGGTGATGGCGACCAACCGCTAGTCTGCGCTGAACAGGATGGGCTGATCGAGCGATTACTGCGTTTTCAGGGCTGGGAGTTTCAGGTGCCCGGCACTCCCGCACTAATTGTGCTGGATACCCGCACCCGACGCTGGCGCAGCGAACGCAGCCCGCATCGGCCTTCAGGCTTGATGGACTGGGAGGCGCTAATGGAAATGCAGCAGGCGCTAATGGGGGCCAAAAGTGCGGTGATTGTCTCTCCCGCACCGATGTTCGGCGTCAAGTTGATAGAGGGAATCCAAAAGCTGTTTACCCTTGCCGGTAAGCCGTTGGTGGTGGATGCCGAAAACTGGATGGCGCACCGGGGAGCGGCCAATACGCTGCTGCAGATTTGGCGGCACTCCAAAACCCCAGGCAACTACGTGATTCTATCTGGCGACGTGCACTACTCGTTTGTCTACGACATTGTGGTGCGTCATCAGCGCCGTTCTCCCCATCTGTGGCAGATCACCTCAAGCGGGATCAAAAACACCTTTCCCAAAAACCTGCTCAATACCTTTGACCGGCTCAATCGCTGGCTCTACGCGCCGTGGTCGCCGCTTAATTGGTTCACCAAGCGCCGCAAGCTAAGCGTTCACCCCCGCGATCCTGACCGCGCCAGCGCGGGTGAACGGCTGTGGAACGCCAGCGGCATTGGCTTAGTAACGCTGGATGAAAAAGGCCACCCTATCGATATCCGACAGCTCGACGCCGACGGTAGCGAGGTGGTCTTTCCGGCGCGGGAAAAACCGCTCATTTAACATCAGTGTAGCGTCAACTGACTGATGTCCTTGATGATTGTCATTATAGCGTCACAAAAATGACGCACGCTTGCTTGCAGCTTATCAACCAACTCCAGGGAAGGTGACACATCATAGGAACCACCGCTGGTTATTAGGGTGGCAGAATAGGGCAGCAGGCAAATGACCGCACAAGAATCGCAGTGGTTGCAAAAGATTATTGCAACAGAAGAGTTGCACGTGCTCTTTCAGCCCATTGTGGATGCCAGCCAGCAGGCGATTTATGGCTACGAAGCACTGATTCGTGGGCCTAAAACATCGCCGCTTCACTCGCCGTTACGACTGTTTGAAGTAGCCACTCAGGCCGGAAAGCTGGTGGAATTAGATATACTCTGCCGACGGTTAGCCATCTACCGCTTTGCAGAGCTCGATCTGCCGGGCCTGCTGTTTCTTAACGTTATGCCGTTGACGATCGTAGAGCGTGATTTTCGCGAAGGCTTAACGCTTGGCTTTATTCGTGACAGCGGCTTGCCCCCAGAGCGGGTGGTGATCGAGCTCACTGAACACGTGCCAATCCACGACTACGAGCTAATGCGCCAAGCGGTGGATCACTACCGCACCATGGGCTTCCAGGTGGCGCTGGATGACCTCGGTGCAGGTCACTCAAGCCTGCGCCACTGGTCGGAGCTGCGCCCGGATTTCGTTAAACTCGACCGACACTTTATCTCCGGCATTGACCAGGATCCTGCCAAGCGAGAGTTCCTGCGTTCGATTCTCGATGTGGCGCGTAGCCTGGACTGCCAAGTGATCGCCGAAGGGGTGGAGACCGCTGCTGAGCATCTTTGCTTGTGGGAACTCGACCGTGGGCTCGCACTACTACAAGGCTTCTATTTCGCCCGACCCAACCAGCAGCCGCCTTTAGAACTCAATATGGTGCTGCCGGCGAGCACCCAATTAAAAAGCCCCGCGGGTCGCACCACGCGCTCGATATTACGGGCTACCGATGCCATAACTACGGATTGCGCAGTGCCGTATATCTCCGAGCGATTTCGCCAACAACCCAGCTTGCGCTGCGTGGCCGTGCTGGAGAATGGTAAGCCCGTGGCGGTGGTGCGACGCAACTCGTTTTTAACTCTATTTACCAACCCCTATAGCCATTCGCTTTATGCCAAGCGCCGTGTGCTGGACGTTGCTGATGCACGCATGCTGGTGGCCGAAGCGGATACTCCGCTTGAGATTTTGAGTCAGAAGTTGACCGACAGCCGGGATATTGAGCAAGAGGACTTTGTCATCGTTAACGCTAACGGTGACTACCTGGGGATGGGCAATATCGTTGACCTTTTGCGTGAGATTACCGCGATTCAGGTGCGCCAAGCGCGGCATGCCAACCCGCTCACCGGCCTGCCGGGTAATATCCTGATCAATGAAACCCTGGCGGCTTATTTGGCCTCCGGGCATGGGTTTGCTGCGGCCTATGTTGACTTGGATAACTTTAAAGCCTTCAACGATGCCTATGGCTACGCCCGAGGTGACCACATCATCATTTCGCTATCGCGGCTGCTGCAAGCACAGGTAGAGAATGCCGGGGGCTTTATTGGCCATATTGGCGGCGATGATTTTATGATGTTGCTGCCGCTTGAGTACTGGGAAAGTGTTTGTCAGCAAATTCTACACTCATTCGAGGTGATGGCTCCGGGCTTCTATGAAGAGGCTGACCGCCTTCAGGGCGGGATTCACATCGAAAACCGTCAAAATAGAATGACGTTTTTTCCCTTTGTGAGCGTCTCGATTGCGGTAAAACCCATCCATGATACGACTACCTGCCAATCGCTGGATATCGCAGGCGAGCTTTCTGAGCTGAAGCACCAGGCCAAAAAAATTCCCGGTAACAGCCTGTTTGTAGAGCGCCGCGGTCACGAGGCTTTTCAAACTGCAGATTAACTGTCCTTCGCCAAAAAGTCACGAAGCGGTCATATAAGTGCCCCATTTTTGTCATCTGGAGTCGTCAGGATGTTGTCATCTTTTAATAACTCTACAAAACGCTACAGGTGACCCATGCAGACATTATCCCTCTCCCGCACGTTAATCAGTGCCGCCGTTGCCAGTGCCTTCGCCTTGGTCGCAGTGAACGCCTCTGCGGATCTTTCATCGCGCTATGTGGATAACGATGGCGATATGGTCGCCGATGTCCCCAGCGATGAGTCTCAGTGGGTAGATCCGGATACTTTAGTGTTTGCCTACACGCCGGTTGAAGACCCCGCGGTTTACGCGGATGTCTGGTCTGACTTTCTGGATCACCTGAGCGAAGCTACGGGCAAAAAAGTCCAGTTCTTCCCGGTGCAGTCCAATGCTGCCCAGCAGGAAGCGCTGCGCGCTGGCCGTCTCCACGTAGCCGGTTTCAATACCGGTGGCGTCCCGGTCGCGGTTAACTGCGGTGGTTTCCGCCCCTTCGCCATGATGGCCGCGGAAGATGGCAGTTTTGGCTATGAGATGGAGATTATCACCTACCCAGGAAGCGGCATTGAAGCCGTTGAAGACTTGCAGGGTCGCCAACTAGCGTTTACCTCAGAAACCTCTAACTCTGGCTTCCGCGCCCCCTCTGCGCTGCTGCGCTCTGAGTACGGTATGGAAGCGGGGGAAGATTTTGAGACCGCTTTCTCTGGTTCTCACGACAACTCCATTCTCGGCGTGGTCAACGAAGACTACGACGCGGCGGCGATTGCTAACTCCGTGGGCAAGCGGATGATTTCCCGCGGTGTAGTGAACGAAGGTGATTACGAAATTATCTACACCTCACAAACCTTTCCCACCACCGCTTACGGGCTGGCGAATAACCTGAACCCGGAACTTGCCGAGAAGATTCAGGATGCGTTCTTCAGCTACGACTGGGAAGGCACGGCCCTCGAGTCAGAATTCGCCAACTCCGGCGAAGCGCAGTTTATTCCGATTACTTATCAGGATAACTGGGCGGTTATTCGCACTATCGCTGACGCCAACGGCGTGACCTACGACTGCGATTAATCTTTAAGCAGTACCCCAATACGATCGGCCAGGAGGGCAACCTTCTGGCCGAACCGCTATGTAGATGAGGCACTTCCATGTTGACACTCACCGGCGTTGGTAAACGTTACCCTACCGGGGATCGAGCGCTGACGGATATTGAACTCACGCTGCCCAAAGGCCAAGTGATGGCGCTGATTGGACCATCTGGCGCGGGTAAAAGCACACTGATTCGCTGTGTGAACCGGTTGGTTGAGCCTACTCAGGGCAGCATTCGCCTGGACGGCACGGAACTGACGAAGCTCTCGGGACATAAGCTGCGTCATGCCCGCCGCTCCATGGGAATGATTTTTCAAGAGTATGCGTTAGTAGACCGCCTAACCGTGATGGAAAACGTGCTTTCAGGTCAGCTCGGTTACGTGGGCTTTTGGCGCAGCTTCCTGCGCCGCTACCCGCAGGAGGCTGTGATTGAAGCCTTCCGTCTATTGGAGCGAGTGGGGTTGCCGCATGCCATCGATAAACGTGCCGATGCCCTGTCTGGCGGCCAGCGCCAGCGGGTGGGTATCGCCAGGGCGCTCCTGCAAAGTCCTAAGCTGTTGCTGGTGGATGAACCCACCGCCAGCCTTGACCCAAAAACTTCGCGCCAAATCATGCGTTTGATTCGTGAGCTGTGCGCAGAGCGCGAACTGGCGGCGATCATCAATATTCACGACGTAGCGCTGGCCCAGCAATTTGCTGACCGCATTGTCGGCCTGCGGGCGGGTGAAATCGTCTTTGATGGCCTTCCCAGCGACCTCACCAGCGAGATCCTCACCACGATTTACGGTGAAGAGGACTGGGACACCACGCCTGAGCCAATGGACGAAGAAGTCAGCGGCGATGAGACGACTAACACTGCTCCGATTAATCCTCCCTACGCGCGGGTGATGTCGTCAATCGAAGCGGGGGCAGCACGATGAGCGAGCATGCACGCCAGCAGGCGGCGCAGCACGGTCAGTGGCGGCGACTACCGCTAATTGACAGTCCCCGCTTGCGCTGGGGGCTCGCCATTGGTGCAGTGGTGTATCTGTCTTTAGCGCTTGCCTCGGTTGAGGTGAACTGGGAGCGGGTGGCGGAAGGCGCAGGCCGTGCGGTTAATTTTTTAGGCGCCTTTATGCAGCCCGACTTTGTCAGCCGCTACGACGATATCGTCGCGGGATTGCTGGAAAGTTTGACCATGACGCTCACCTCCACGGTACTGGGTGTGCTGCTGGCGATCCCCGTGGGTTTAGGGGCAGCGCGTAACATTTCACCACTGCCGATCTACTTTGTGTGCCGCGCGATTATCGCCGTTTCGCGCACGTTCCAGGAGATCATCATCGCGATTCTGTTTGTGGTGATGTTCGGCTTCGGGCCCTTTGCGGGCATGATTACTCTGGCCTTCGCGACGATTGGCTTTATGGCCAAGCTACTGGCGGAAGATATTGAAGATTTGGATTGGCGGCAGGTAGAAGCGGTACGCGCCACGGGCGCCAGTTGGTGGCAAACCATGAACCACGCCGTGCAGCCCCAGGTCATGCCGCGTTTGATCGGGCTCTCCATGTACCGTTTGGATATCAACTTCCGTGAGTCCTCGGTGATTGGCATTGTCGGCGCAGGCGGTATTGGCGCCACGCTGAATACCTCGCTGAGCCGCTATGAGTACGACACCTCCGCGGCGATTCTGCTGATTATCATCGCCATCGTGCTGCTGTGCGAGTACAGCTCAAGCCATGTCCGCCGCTGGACTCAGTAAACGCTGATTCAGTAACTGCTGGATCCGTAAGTTCTGGCCCCTTAATTTGTCGAGAGTTTAAATGCCTGTTTCCACTACACCCCAGGGTCAGCCGGTTTGGCGGCGGCGCACTACTCGCGCTCAATGGTTGCAGTACCTGGCTTGGCTGGCGGGTGTCAGCCTATTTCTGCTCTGCTGGAAGATGATTTCCGACAACACCATGTGGGTGTTTGTGGAAGATGCCGGCCGCCAGGGAGCAGATTTGATCAGCCGCATGACCCCTCCCGAATGGAGCTACGCCAATGTGCTCTGGAAGCCCATGTGGGACACCATCAATATCGCCACTTTGGGCACCGCGTTAGGGATTATGATGGCGTTTCCGGTGGCATTTTTAGCCGCCCGTAACACGACGCCGCATCCGCTGGTGCGCAGTTTGGCGCTGATGGTGATCGTTTCATCGCGCTCCATTAACTCGCTGATTTGGGCGATGCTACTGGTCACCATTCTTGGCCCCGGCGTACTGGCGGGGATTATTGCCATTGCCCTGCGCTCCATCGGCTTTGTGGGCAAGCTGCTTTACGAAGCGATTGAAGAGATCCATCCCACGCCCGTTGAGGCGATTAGCGCTACCGGCGCGAGTCGACTGCAGGTGATGAACTACGGCGTGCTGCCCCAGGTGATGCCCGCGTTCGCGGGGATTAGCGTTTACCGCTGGGACATTAATATCCGTGAGTCGACGGTGTTGGGCTTGGTCGGGGCAGGTGGTATTGGTCTGCAGTTGAATGCCTCGATCAATAGCCTCGCCTGGGATCAAGTTAGCGTCATCTTTATTATGATTTTCGCTACCGTGCTGGTGTCGGAGTGGATTTCCGCACGCGTGCGTCACGCAATTATCTAAACTGCAAGCTGCCTAAATCGGCGAGGTTACCCCTATGCGCTTTCCTGAAGCCGAACAAACAACGATTGACTTACTGCGCCACGGTGAGCCGGTGGGCGGGCGTATGCTCCGCGGCTCCACCGACCATCCGCTGAGTGAAACCGGCTGGCAGCAGGTGACCGATGCAGTCATGAGGCAAACGGTCGACGGGCATTTGCCCTACGATGCGATCGTTACCTCGCCGTTAACACGCTGCCGTGAATTCGCCTTATGGCTGGGCGAGGAGTTTGATCTGCCCGTTCAGGTGGAAGACGATTTCGCCGAGTTGCATTTGGGGCAGTGGGAGGGCAAAACCCACGCCCAGGTGTTTGCCGAAGAGGGCACCGAGCGAATGAGTGCCTTTTGGTTCGATCCTGCCGCGGTGTCTCCCCCCGGTGGCGAAACCCTGCAAGCCTTTGACGCGCGATTAGCCGAGGCCTGGCAGCAGCTGTTAAGTAACCCGCCTGGCAAGCATGTGCTGGTAGTGGCGCATCTGTTTGTCTGCAATGGCCTGCTGCGCCAGGTGATCGAGCAGCCGCTTTCGCGGGTACTGGCAATGGATTTACCCTACGCGGCAATGAGCCGGGTGCGGCATGAACGCCATGCGCTGGGTGAAACCAGCTTTGTCGAGTGGATTGGCCGCTAACCATTGGCGGCTAGGCATGCTTTGCGCCATCATGAAAGCATGTTGATTTATTGGAGCGGCTGCCCATGCTACTGGTTCGCCTGTGGCCTCTACCTTGCGGGTTGGCACCTTCTGGAAGGTGGCTGCTTACCTGCCTGTTACTACTGGCACTAGCGGGTTGTGCCAGCCGCGATCTTACCCCCATTGAGGCGCCTCCTAACCGCGCAGGACTCTCTATGGAGCGTGCGCTGATTCTCTCCCATGCTCAGCAGGCCATTGGCACACCGTATCGTTTTGGGGGAAATACGCCCGATGGTCTGGACTGCTCTGGCTTAGTGGAAATGACCTACCGGGCGGCGGGTATTCGTGTTCCGCGTTCCGCCGATGAACAGTTTCGTGCCTTGCCACAGGTGAAAAAACCACGCCCTGGTGATCTGCTTTTCTTTGGCGACCGTCGCAAAGCGACCCACGTAGGAATTTATCGTGGCAACGGCCAAATGATTCATGCACCTGGTAAGGGCCGTGCAGTAGTCAGCGTGCCGTTAGAGATCGATTACTGGCAGGCGCGCTTTTTGGGTGCCGCCAGTCCAGCGCCTTAAGGGGCGCTCAACTCAGCCGCTTGGTAGGCCGGAAAATCTGTCAGACTTTATGACTTGAATCAATATAGAGTTCCTCACACGCCCTATACTCGCGCCGCTTGTCGTTATTTCATCCCCTAAAATTAATCATATTTTACTAAACGGCAAAGTGCGGCAGACTTAGCTAAACGCGTCAGCTGATGCGGACAACAATAATTGAGCACGCCGCTTACCCCAACGACGCTATATATTTGAGGCTAAGCTATGAAAACTATCGTTAACCGCATGTCGATGCGGTTTAAATTTGCCTGTGTGTTGGTGCTCCCCTTGCTTGCCCTGGCTTGGTTTGCTGCGCAAGGCATTATGGAACGGCGCGCGACGGTGCAGGAGTTCGATCGTCTGCACGCCTTAACCCAACTGGCCCAACGTGCCGGTGACGCCGTGCACCAAATGCAGCTTGAACGGGGTATGACCGCTGGTTTTTTGGGCAGCGAAGGCGAAGCATTTGGCAACCGACTACGTGAGCAGCGACCCAACACCGACGCCGCTGTGCAGGCTTTCCAAACTCAGCGTGATGCCTTGGATTCAGCGCTGTTAACGCCTGCTGCCCAGCAACGACTCAACGAAATCGACGCCCAGTGGCAGCGCCAGGCAGCCTTGCGCAAACGTGTCGATGACCTGGATATGGCGATGGGCGATGCGTTAAGCCACTACACTGGCATCAACGGCCAACTAATGGCCTTTGTGGGTACGCTGTCGCATCTCACCAGCGAAGGGGGTATTGCTCGCCAGCTAAGTGCCTACTACCAACTGCTGGAAGCCAAAGATTTAGCGGGGATTGAGCGGGCTCTGCTTTCCAATGCCTTCGCCAGCGACGGCATGCCCGACGCTACGTTACGCCGTTTCTTGTCCTTGCTGGGCGAGGAACAGGCATTCTTGACAAGCTTCCGCCTGTTGGCTGGAGATGAAAGCCGCGACCAGCTTGACCAGGCATTGAGCGGTGCAGAGATCGAGCGTCTCTTGGCTCGGCGCGAATTGGCGATCAGTCAAGCGCAAGCCGGCGGTTATGGTGTCGACCCGGAACAGTGGTTTGAGTGGCAAACGGTGAAAATTGCCCGCCTTAAAGCGTTAGAGGATAGCGTGGCAGATACAGTGGTGGCCCAGACTGTCGCGCTGCGTGAGTCGGCCCAACAGGCACTTTGGCAGTATGCGGTAATTGCGCTCGTGGCCAGCTTGATGGCGATTGTCGCTGCCGTATTGATCGTACGCGTCATTACCCAATCGCTTAACCAAGCGCTAACCAGTATCGCGACCCGGGGTAGCGATTTAACACAGCGCTTAGTGGTGCCGGGTAGCGATGAGTTATCAAAGCTATATCAGGCGTTTAATGAATCGTCGGAAGTTACCGAAGCGCTGGTCGCTGACGTTAAGCGCAATGCGCAGTCGGTGGCGGTGGCCAGCAATCAGATGGCGCAGGGTAATCAAGACCTTGCCCAGCGAACCGAAGAGCAGTCCGCCTCGCTGGTGCAAACCGCGTCGAGCATGGAGCAGATTACCGCCACGGTGCGGCAGAGTGCTGAAAACGCGCAGCAAGCCCAGCAGATGACTGGGGAGGTGGCTCAAGAGGCAAAAGAAGCCACCGCAGTCGCTTCTCAAGCCCAAACAGCCATGCAGCTTATCCTGCAAGCCAACGAGCAGGTAACTAGCATTGTGGCGACTATCGATAACATCGCTTTCCAAACCAATTTGCTGGCGCTTAATGCCTCGGTTGAAGCGGCGAGAGCCGGTGAGCATGGGCGCGGTTTTGCAGTGGTTGCCGATGAAGTACGCAAATTGGCTAGCCGCAGCGCCCAGGAGGCCAGCCAGATTCGTCAATTGATCGATAATAATGTGACAAAAATTTCAGAAGGCGAAAGCCTGGTGACTACCACCAATGAAACTCTGGGGCGGATTGCTCAACGGGTAGGGCAAATGGCAAGCCTGATGGATGAAATGGCGTCGGCTACCCATGAGCAGTCGGCGGGTATTGAGCAAATTAACCGTGCCATGGCCCAGTTAGAGGAGGTGACCCAGCAAAACGCTGCATTGGTTGAGGAAATGGCCGCGGCGAGCCGCTCCCTTGATGATCAGGCCGATGATATGACCAGCAAAGTGAGCGATTACCAAGTGCGCGATACAGCGTTGGCCACCCAGCGTTTAGCCCTCTCTCCCGCGTAGCTTACCTGTCATTATATTGAGCAAACTCTTTAACTAATTACCTCGTCAGCCGATAAGGTACTTTGCAGTGCAAAGTACCTTCGCCGTCATAGGGTGTTATTATGCCTAGCAGTACTACTGTCTTCATAATAACGGTTCTATTGACCTAATAACGGCTCTATATAACAACGAACCTATTTAGCGACGGCTCTATAAAAACGACGAGGAGAGCAAAGACATATGTATGAATCCTTGAATTTATCGAAGGAACAGTCTTTGTCTCAACAGCACTCCCAGCCAGCGCCTTCACTGCCCCGCTCGAACGTGATGCCAACGGCATCCGTAAGCCATTCGGCGTCACCCGCTGAATCGGTATTTAGTTACGCCAACGAAGCGATCATTATTACTGATGCGGAAAATCGGGTGGTGGAGGTGAACCCCGCTTTTTGTGAATTAACGGGGATTACGCAGGGCGATGTACAGGGCAAAACACCAGAAGCGTTCAGCATTTTACCGCTGGACGATAGCCGCACCACGCGGTTGATGCGGGAAGAGCTGCAGTTGCGTGACCGTAGCAAAAGCCAGGTGAGCTACCGTAGTCACGATGGCCAGTTTTATCCCGGCATGATGTCGATCAATCGTGTGCGCAATGAGCACGGCGAGATCGATCACCATGTGATTGTGCTCGCAGATCTTTCGGCCATTCCGGCCCATGCCCGCCACCTTAATCGAGAAGTCTACTTTGATGCCCTCACGGGGCTACCCAACCTGCAACTGCTGACGCAGTTGATTCAAGAGTCCATGCAGCATGCAGAAGCCAAGCAGCTCCCCTTGGCGGTGTGTTCGCTGGATATCGACTTCTTCAAAAATATTAATGACCGGCTGGGTCCCTCCGTAGGCGATGCGCTGCTGTCTTCTTTTTCACAGCGCATCAGCCATCTGCTGTTTGGCGATGACGTGCTGGCGCGGGTGGGTGGCGATGAGTTCGTGCTGTTACTGCACCACGGTGTCGACGATGACTTTTTCGAGAAGTTGCTGGGCTCCATTCGACAACCGATGATGATTGAGGGCCAGAGTGTTCATCTGACGGCGAGCCTGGGGGTTACGCTCTACCCTAATGACCACGTTCAGGGCGATGTGCTGCTGCGGCATGCCAATCAGGCCATGTATCGTGCCAAACAGCGTGGCCGCGACACGTTCCACCTGTTTGACCCTAACCATGACCGCTTGCTGCAGGTGCGCCATGAGCAGCGCCAGCGTTTTATTGATGCCCTCACTCACAATGAGCTGTGCCTTTACTATCAGCCCCAGGTCGATATGCGCAGTGGCAAAGTGGTCGGTCTAGAGGCGCTGATTCGTTGGCAGCACCCTGAAGATGGGCTGCTGGCACCTGGGCAGTTTTTACCCATCATCGATACCACGCCGTTGGAGGTGGATCTTGGCGAGTGGGTCATTGAACGAGCGCTGCGTCAGTTGAGTGAGTGGCAAGTTCAGGGCATCGCGCTGCCGATCAATGTGAATATAAGCCCTACGCATCTGTTAGTGAGTGATTTTAGCCAGCGGCTTGGCGAGTTATTGGCACGCTACCCTGATGTACCGCCCGTAATGCTCAAGCTCGAAGTGCTGGAGAGCGCCGCAATGCACGATATCCAGGCTGCGCTGCAAAATATGGCGCGCTGCCAGTCGCTGGGGGTGAGTTTTGCTATTGATGATTTTGGCACCGGGTTTTCGTCGTTAACCCATCTGCGGCAGTTGCCGGTCAGCCTGATCAAAATTGATCAGAGCTTTGTCCGCGATATGCTCACCGATCAGGATGATATGGCGATTGTAGAAAGCGTCATTTACATGGCTAATCGTTTTAAGCGGCCCATGCTGGCAGAGGGGGTAGAAACCTTAGACCATGCCAAAGCCTTGATGGCGCTAGGCTGCGATTTAGCCCAAGGCTATGGTATTGCGCGGCCTATGCCCGCCGAGGCATTACCTACCTGGTTGGCAAATTGGCCTAGCCGTGAAGAGTGGAGCTCTCTTGCGCTAGCGGACAATTAAGCAGCTTGTTCCTCTGAAGGTTGCTCGTTAGCGGCTGATTCATCAGCAGAAGAAGTTGCCTCGGCGCCGTTGCTGCGGGCTTGCTCCATTTCACTGCGCTGCATGGACGCTTCGAGCTTGGCTTCCAACAAGTACTGACGCGCTTGGGCAGCCACTTGATGATCTTTGGGAGAGGGATCTGCAGGCGCCATGGCTGCGGCGATCACGGTTTGCATTTTTTCGATAGTGGCTTGGGGGTCATTGGGTACCGGGCCATAATCGATCGGTACTTCTCCCGCGACCGCGTAGCGCTTGCCATCGGGGCCAACTTCATACTCGTAGCTGGCGCCGCCTGCATAGGCTCCGCCCACAGTTTGGTGCGCCATCTCGTGCTGGCGAACTTCGCGGTCGTTCTGTTTAAGCTGGTCTAGTAGCCGAATCTCATCCGGCGCCATGGGCGTACCGTCAGCCCGTTTGGGGCCAGCCTCGGCACTGCTGCTCTCTTCACTAGCACTAGTCGTTTTTGGGTCGTCGGTAGACGCCGTATCTTCTTCTAGAGCACGGCCTTTAGCGGCTTGCTCAACGCGCGGGGACATTGTATTCGCTGAAGGGGACGTCCAGGCAGCGTGAGAAACAGTGCTAATGGAAGAAACGGCCATAGGTCATTACCGACTAAGTACGAGTTGGGATACCATGAAGTATTAGCGAGCAACGCCGACAGTGCAAGTTTGCGCTGTGCGAGGCCAACACTTTTCTGACACGATGCCAGCCTATGCCAAGTCTATCCCTGCCCTATGCAAACCATTGATGTGGTCATTAATCTTAATTATGATGAATGTCTAGCCCATTACGAAGGGCGTATCGCCAACGTGCGAACCCGCAGCGTAGATGGCCGTTGGGTGATATTTCCCGCCGAAGCAATTCGGCGGGTGGTGGGCCGGGACGGTGTGCGCGGTATTTATCGATTAAGTTTTTCTGAGCAGGGCCGATTTATTAGCATTGACCCCTTAACCGGACGTTGAACCGCCTATGCACCGCCATGGAACACCGATCACTTTAAATGACCTCATTTATTCCATTATTCCTAATTTAAACAGTGCTGAAAAGTTAGTTTTCGCTACGTTAGAAAGCTTGATCGAAGCCGCTTCAAATCCTTTGGACATCCTTAAACGCACCGATCAACGCCAAGCGTTTGGTCTGGAAGTTCATCGTATACGCATCAACCTGGAGCACCTGCTCGACCGTTACCGCACCGAGTTAGAGGCTGTGCTGCGTAGCGAAGGTGAGTATACCGGCCCGGTAGTAGAGCCCGACGCCCAAGAGGCCGATGCCATTCGCAGCGCTGTGGATATCTATGTTCATGTATGCGCCTTTCAACGCGGCGAGCGCCCCCACCCTGTGCCTGGGCGCGAATCCATGTCGCGCCAACGGGTATAGCGCATCATTCATCACATGGCATCAACATTGCTTGTATAATGTGCCAATTGGACTTTCAGGGTTATCCCCTTGAAAGCAAACAGCCTGCCTACCCGGCGCTGGCTGTCGACACATTAGGAGATATACCATGTCTGCCTCACCCGTCACGTTGATGGTGGCTCGTCGCGTTGAGCACGGCCGCTACGCCGATTTTAATCGTTGGCTTAATGAAGGGCGCGAACTGGCGGCCGACTTCGCTGGCTACCTCGGTTCTGGCGTACTGTCGCCACCGGCTGATGACGATGAATACCAGATTATATTCCGCTTTAGCAGCAGCGAGACCTTAGCCGCTTGGGAGCACTCCGCTTCACGGCATGCGTGGTTGGCGCGTGGTAAAGGCTTATATGAGGCGCCCCATGAGCACCGGGCCACCGGGTTGGATGCGTGGTTTCAAACCGGCAGCAGTGCACCGCCGCGCTGGAAGCAGGCCGTGGCTGTCTGGCTGGCTTTCTTTCCTATCTCGCTGATCTTTCAGTTTGTGTTCGGCGGCGTATTGGCTGATTGGGCGTTGCTGCCGCGGGTGGTGGTGAGTACCCTAATGCTGACGCCAGTGATGGTATTTGTGTTTATTCCGCTCTCTATGCGTTTACTAGCGCCCTGGCTGCAAGGTAAGTGGTCACCGCTGGATCTGCTGGCGCGTTGGCGCCATGCGCACCGTTTATAACGCACCTAATTAATAAGCATTAATTTTGACGTTGCGTTGATACTAATGCTCCTATGATGATGGGCTTTATGGTACTAAGCTAAATGTGCCATTAGAAAAGGAATACGTGTCGCCAGTGCAATGCTGGCGCGCGACTCAGCCCCACGGAGTGTTTATGATCCACGTTCACCATCTGGAAAAGTCTCGTTCGCATCGCATCCTGTGGCTACTTGAAGCCCTTGAACTGGACTACGAGTTGGTGGTTTACCAACGCGATGGCAAAACCCAGCAAGCGCCAGATTCGCTGAAAAAAATTCACCCGCTGGGTAAATCTCCGGTGATTACCGACGGCGATTTTACCGTGGCCGAATCAGGCGCCATCATAGATTACCTTGTTCAACGCTATGGGCAGGGGCGCTGTCAGCCTCCCATCGGTGATATGAGTGCGTGGGTGGACTACCGCTACTGGTTGCACTATGCCGAAGGGTCACTAATGCCGCTGCTGGTGATGCAGCTTGTGTTTAGTCAAATTCCCAAACAGTCGCCCTGGCTGATTAAGCCACTGGCTAAGGGAATTAGCGATACGGTAAGCAAGCGCTTCTTAGCACCGCAGCTTAAACAGCACCTGAACTTCATAAACCAGCACTTGTTGGCGCAGGGTAATTTTGCCGGGCCGTGGCCCAGTGGTGCTGATATTCAAATGAGTTTCCCGTTACAGGCCATGGCCGCCGTGCAGTCGTTGGAAAAGTATCCTGCCATCGCTGCGTTTGTGTCACGTATTGAAAAAGACGCTGCCTGGCAGCGAGTGGTCGAGCGGGCGGGCCCGCTGACCATGCCTGGCCAGTGAACAGCCACTATGTACTATTTTGCCTCGTCTGCAGCTCTTCCGGCGGAGCTTCTGCGCAGCATTGACAGCTACTTGGGGCGATGGGGCATCGCCTTGCTGCTTGTGTTCCTTCTTTTGGCGCTGCTGGGCAACCTGTTGCTCAAGCGGCGCATGCAGCATAACCGGGCGTTACTGCAATCCAATAAAGAGATGCTGGCGACTATTCTGGATAGCGTCGATGCCTTTATCTATATCAAATCCCCAAGCTTGGAGTATCAATACGTTAATCGTCGCATGAGCGATCTATTTGGCCTGCCTGCCGACAAAATTATCGGTAAGCGCGATGCGGCGTTTTTTGATGCCGGGAGCGCTGCGGAAATCAACCAGGTTGATCGCAACGTATTAGATTCGGGGAAAAAAGTAACGGTAGAAGAGAGCAACGTTTTGCGGGGTGAAAGCCAGGTAAGAACGTTCTTATCGATTAAAATGCCGCTTTCCATGTCCCCAGGCGCACCTCCCTCCCTGTGCGGTATTTCGACCGAGCTGACTGACTACCTCGAAATGCAGTCACGCACCCACTACCTAGCCTTCTATGACTCGCTAACCGGGCTGCCCAATCGGCGGCTACTGATGGACTCCTTAACGGCTACCATTGATCATGATGAGTGGACTATATTTTTCAGTGCGGTACTGGTGATCGACCTGGATAATTTTCGCTTAGTGAATGATATTCAGGGCCATGAGAGTGGTGACCAGCTTTTGGTCAGCGTGGCTGAACAGCTACGCCAGCGGCTTGATGAAGAGGTAACGCTAGCCCGCTTCAGTAGCGATGAGTTTGTGGTGCTGATCAAGAACCTGGGCGAGGAACAAAAAGACGCCGCACTAAAAGCCGAGCGTGTGGGGCGGCAACTGCTGGAAGTCATTGCGCAATTAAGAAGCAGTCACTCGTTACCAATCAGTGCCAGCATTGGCATTTCGCTGTTTACGGGAGCTGGCGAGTACAGTATGGATAGCGTGCTGCAACAGGCAGATATGGCGTTGCAGCAGGCGAAAAGCGCGGGCGGCAATACGCTGTGCTTTTTTAACAGCGAAATGCAGACCAGCGTATTGGAACGGGCCAGTTTAGAAGCCGATTTGCATCAGGCGCTCAAGCGCAACGAGCTGGCGCTGCATTACCAAGTGCAGGTCGACCATCAGGGCGTGACTACCGGCGTTGAAGCGCTGCTGCGGTGGTATCATCCTCAGCGTGGCTGGGTATCCCCCGCAACGTTTATCCCGCTTGCGGAAGAGAATCGGTTGATTGTGCCGATCGGTTACTGGGTGCTGCGGTCAGCTTGCGAGCAGCTAGCGAAATGGTCTCATCAACCGGCCTATGCGCCGTTAAGTATTTCCGTCAACGTGAGTTCAGTGCAGTTTCAGCAGCCGGAGTTTGTACGTGATGTTGAAGAGCTATTAGCAGAAACCCTGGCGCCGCCGAACCGCTTGGTGCTTGAAGTCACCGAGAGCCTGTTGATGCACGAGCCGGTGAGGGTGCGTAGCACGATGTTGAAACTGCGTGCTAGGGGGATTCGCTTTGCGTTGGATGACTTTGGTACCGGTTACTCATCGCTGAGTTACCTGAAGCGCTTACCGCTGGATGAATTGAAAATTGACCAATCGTTTATTCGCGAGCTGCTGACCGATAAGACAGACGCAGCGATTGTCGATACCACGATTCTACTTGCGGTAAGTTTAGGCTTAACCGTGGTCGCGGAAGGAGTGGAGAAAAAAGAGCAGTTCGATTGGCTAAGAGGCCACGGCTGTTACCGCTATCAGGGCTATCTATTTGGCCGCCCGACACCCATTGAGTATCTTTTCGAAAGCTATTAAACGGCTATACCAAAACCCCTTTCCAGCACGCTGAAAAGGGGTAAAGAGATACAAGGAAAAGAAATAGTGCCATCTATTTCTCTTTTGATCGGGCTTAGCTGAAGAGCGTAAAGCTCTCAGCGTTGAGCCACATATGCACCAGAATACTGGCGATGTAGCCGAGCAGAATAACCGGCGACCAGCGCAAGTGGCCCATAAAAGTATAGGAACCCCTTGCCTGACCCATAACCGCCACACCGGCCGCGGAGCCTATCGATAGTAGGCTGCCCCCGACGCCAGCGGTTAAGGTAATCAGTAGCCACTGGCCATGGGACATATCAGGCTCCATGGTCAGCACCGCAAACATCACGGGGATGTTGTCCACCACAGCAGAAACAACGCCTAATACAATGTTGGCCGCGGTGGCGTTCCAGCCGGTATACAGCGCTTCTGAAAGCAAGCCGAGATAGCCCATAAAACCCAGCCCGCCAACGCACATAACGACGCCGTAGAAGAACAGCAATGTATCCCACTCGGCCCGCGCTACGCGGTTGAAGACGTCAAACGGCACCACGCTACCCAACTGCTCCAGCTTGCGGTTGTCCCCTTGCCGGCTATAACGCTCGCGCTTGCGCTCCAGCGAACGCGGCAGGCTGCGGCGCAGGTAGTAACCAAAGAACTGCAAGTAGCCCAGACCGGTCATCATGCCCAACACCGGCGGTAGGTGGAGCACAACGTGACACAGTACGGCGGTCACGATCGTCAATAAAAACAGTAGCACAATGCGCCGGGCGCCACGCTTCATCCACACATCTTCATAAACACTTGCGGGCTTTTCATCCTTGATAAACAGGCTCATGATAGAGGCAGGAATCAGGAAGTTGACCAGGGCGGGGAAGAACAGAATAAAGAACTCCTGGAACTCCACCATGCCCGCTTGCCATACCATTAGAGTGGTGATATCGCCAAAGGGACTAAACGCACCCCCCGCGTTGGCGGCCACCACGATATTGATACAGGCCAGGTTGATATAGCGCTGGTTGCCTTCGGCCACCTTGGTCACCACCGCGCACATCAAGAGTGCGGTGGTAAGGTTGTCGGCAATGGGGGATAACACAAAGGCGAGACCGCCGGTCAGCCAAAAAAGGGTTCGGTAGTTAAAGCCTTTACGCAGCATCCAGGAACGCAATGCATCGAAGACCCGACGCTCTTCCATGGCATTGATATAGGTCATGGCCACCAGCAAGAACAGCATCAGCTCGGTGAACTCCAACAGCGTGACGCGGAAAGCGTACTCAGACGCGTCCGACATGCCGTTTTGGACATACACCCAGCCGATGAGGCTCCAGATGATACCGGCTGCCACCAACACCGGTTTAGACTTGCGCATATGGATCTTTTCTTCCGCCATGACTAATGCATACGCCAGGACGAAAATCGCAACAGCAAAAAAGCCAACGGTAGAGGTGGTTAGATCTAGTTCACCGGTCACTGCAAATGCACTGGGACTTACGCCTAATAGTAAGGCCGCTAACAAAAAAAGCCAGCGACGATATAATCGAGGCTGGCAAGAGGGTTGGCACAACGTAGGCATGTGACGTTCTTCCTCATGGTTAAGTTGTCAGGAGTGGTATAAAAGCGGCCTCATTTTATCAGTCTATATTGCGCCGCAATACCTTATTAAAACGAACGGAAGTAGTTCTTCTTAAGGTAATAGCATCTTTTTTTAGGAAATTAATCTTTTAGGTAATGGTAAATCGTGCAGTAATAGTTTTATAAAAAAGTTAATAGCGGTTTAAGAATTATACTATTGACGCATAGCATTGTTGAAAAAGATTCAGAATTTATATCTTTTTAAGCTAATATTAGATGTCAATAAAACACCCTGGAGGGCATGGGGAGGGCGACCGCGGAGAGTGCCTGTCCGAGGGCAGTCGTGCTATTTTAATGCGCGCCACGCTCTCAGCTTGGTCATATAACAACTGGGTAAGATAAAAACGAGGCCGATTAGAAGTGGCCGCTGGATACGTTGAGGAATATAACGATGCGCAATCCCTTTCGCTCCCTACACCGCACGCTTTTCGTCTCGGCTACTACGTTAGTGCTGACAAGTGCCGCCTTCTCCGCCCACGCAGAAACGCGTGTGACCTATAAATCGGCTTCAGCGGGTACCGCCTATTATCAAATGGGCGTAGAACTCTCAGAAGCGATTCGCCAGGGAACCGATGACGCTATCATCCTTACCCTGGAAGAAAGCCAGGGTTCGGTACAGAACGTGATGGAAGTCATGGCTCGCCAGGGCAACTATGTATTTACCACGCCGCCCGCGTTAGTCGATCAGGCCATGGGTGGGGAGGGTGCCTTTGCCGAGCGTCAGAATCCGCGTTTTCAAGAGATCCGGGGGTTGTTCCCGATCCCCTCTATCACCATGCACTTTGTATTAGCCGGTGATGATGGCGTAACCGATATTTCCACACTGGAAGGCAAGCACTTATTGATTGGTCGAGGCACCTTTGGCGCCCGTGAAGCGGCTCGTTACCTGGAACTGTTTGGCCTGGAAGAGAGCGTGAAAATTGCCGATGCAGCGATGGGCAGCGGCCCCGATGCGCTTAAAAATGGCCAGATTGATGGCTTTGTGACCGCCAGTTCCTTTCCCTCACCCAATGTGATTGAGACAGCTGCCAGCATGCCGGTGACCTTGGTTAGCCTGACTGATCAACAAATCGAGCAAACGGGAGCGCCACGCCAAACGATCCCCGGCGGCACTTATCCCGGCGTGGATAAAGACGTTGAAACCACATCGCTACCGGTGATCGCCTACACCACAACGTATATGGACGATGACACCGCCTACACGCTGACCAAAACGTTTTGGGAGCGCCGCGACGCCATGGCCGAAGAGGCGGCGTGGTGGAGCAGTATTAGCCCTGGTATGTTGGAAAACATGACCGGCACGCTTCACCCAGGCGCGCTGCGTTACTACGAGGAAGCGGGTGTCGAGGTACCTGACGCGCTGCGCTAGTCGTTTTCTTCCATTATCCATCTTCTTGCTGCCACGGTGCTTGCGCTGTGGCAGTCCTGTATTGATGCAGTATTGATAGGCAGTGTGGCATGCGTGTTTTTACCTCTTCACAGGCGTCGACCCCTGAGGATGATCGCTCAGTAGCGCCTGGCTGGATGGCGTTAGGCGCGGTCAGTGTAATATTCCATCTTGGCTTGATTTTTTATGGTTTAACGCCTGCGCTGGTCAGCCGGCCGTTGCATATGGCGCTGCTGTTGCCATGGGTACTGATTTATATGGCCAATACACCAGCGCAGCGAGTCAGCGGCTGGCTGCTGACGGTATTGGGTGTTGTTGCCTGTGGCTATATTGCGTTTAACGAAGCTGCGCTAGCCAACCAGTACGGCTTTATTGATACCCACCTACAGATGGGGATTGGCCTGTTTTTGATTGCTCTAGCGCTTGAAGCGGCGCGCCGAGCCATCGGTTGGCCTCTGCCGCTGGTTGCCTTGCTGGCGTTGATGTATGGCGCCTTCGGTCAATATATTCCAGGCGCTTTTGGTCACCCTGGGCTGCCGCTGGCCAGTATGGTGGGTACGCTCACGATTGCCGAAGGTGGATTATGGGGTTCGCTGACGGGGGTAAGCGTCAGTGTGGTGGCGATTTTTGTGATTTTCGGCGCGGTGCTCAATGCGGGAGAGGCGGGCCAGGGCTTTATGAACCTAGCCAGTGCGGTGGCGGGGCGGCTCACCGGTGGGGCCGCTAAAGTGGCGGTGATTTCGTCGGCGCTGATGGGCTCTATCTCCGGCTCGGCGTCTGCCAACGTCGCTTCCACTGGGGCAATTACCATTCCCTCCATGGTGCGCCTGCGTTACCCGCGTTCGCTGGCGGGTGCGGTGGAAGCCGTTGCCTCCTCCGGCGGGCAAATTATGCCGCCGCTGATGGGCGCCGGGGCATTCGTGATGGTGGAACTGACGGGCACGCCCTATACCCAGATCATGGCCGCGGCGATGCTTCCAGCGGTGCTGTACTTTTTGACGGTCTGGGTGGGTATTAATGCCTATGCGACCCGGCATGATCTAAAGCCCGTGGCCGAAAGCGAGCGACCCAACGCGAAAGAGGTGCTGATTACCTCGCTGTTTTTTGCCATCCCCTTCGTGCTGCTGTTAGAGCGCATCTTTAATGGCGGTTTTACCCCTCAGTACGCCGCCAGTGTTGCGATTTTCGCGGGCATTGCGCTGCTCTTCTTTAACGTGACGCTGCGCTTTTCGCTCCCCGGCTTTGCCACCCGTTTATCCGACGCAGTGGTCACCGCTGGGCGTCAGATTGCCGTCATTGGTTCCATTATTCTATGTGCCTCGCTGGTGGTCGGCGTGCTGTCGTTGACAGGGTTGGGCGTCAAGATCACCTCGGGCATTCTATCGCTCTCCAACGACATGCTCTGGCCAGCCTTGCTACTAACGGCGCTCGCCTGCTTGATTTTAGGCATGGAGGTGCCCACCACCGCCGCCTATGTGATTTGTGTCTCTGTCGCCGGGCCTGCCCTGACCTCGCTAGGTTTGGAACCGCTTCTGGCGCACCTTTTTGTCTTTTGGTACGCGCTGCTCTCGACGATCACGCCGCCGGTGTGTGGCGGCGTTTTCATTGCTGCGGGCATGGTGGGGGAGAACTGGCTAAAAGTCGCATTCAAAGCCATGGCGTTAGGAATAGGGCTGTATATTATTCCTCTAGCCATGGTGGCCAACCCAGAGATGATCCAACTGGTCTTCAATCCTTCCGGCGCCTTGTTGTATGCGCTAAAAGTGGCGATTGGTTTAGGGGCGATCTCTTACGGGGTGATTGCACGAAAAGCACTTTGGCAGCGGAGCGCGTTGGCCGTGGGAGGGATTATCCTGATCTTTGTGGTTTAGCCCGGTTGTTTAAACGTCAGCGTCTAACCGTAGCGGCGAAGAGGCTGCTAGTGGAGTGGTGGCAAATATTACCCAGGTATCCAGCGCAGGCCCCAGTGATTGCACCAAACGCAGTTGCTCGGGGGCTTGGCCTAGCACCTCTTCAGCGCAAATGCCCGCCTCAAAACGTCCCGCAAGAAGCCCTTCTGCCACCGCCACTGTGGTGGGGGCGTCTATGATCTCTGTATAGGCCGTTAAGTCGGTGTAGTAGCGGGTCGCTGGTTGTAGCGCTACTTGGGTGGGGCGAACAGAGTCGCGCTGGGCAATCAGCGCCAGCGGCTTGCTGCCCGCTATAAAGGTGTCTACGGGATAGGCTCGATGCATATAGCGGCCCACGCAGTCGCTATGCGTTGCATGGGCGGTGCACTGTAGAACGTGGCTCACATGACCCTCGAGGAGCGCCTGAAAGGCCGCTTCAAACTGGCTAAACAGAGTCACGCTGCCTTCGCCTGAGCAACGCATTCTGAGATAGCGCTTGGCAATCAGTTCATGGTTATTGCCACTAGGCCCCAAGGTTGCAATGTGCACGGTGACGTTTCTCCACGATAAACAATCAAGTCATTGAGCCAAAAACGATGGGTTTTTGGCTCGGCGCAATCAACGACTAGGCCATCTCAAAAGATCGTAAAGCTTAACGCTATATAAGCGGCATAGCCTGCAAGCAGTGCGGCTCCCTCCCAGCGAGACAGGCGCATACCGGTATACAAAAACAGCACCAGTATGCCAGCGGCTCCCAGCATTACCCATTGGTCAAACAGGGCCACGCGTGGCGCAAGGGGTAGCGGCTGTAAAAACGCGGAGATACCCAGGATGCCTAACAGGTTGAAAATATTGCTACCCAGAATATTCCCGATGGCAACATCCGCATGACGTCGTAACGCAGCAACCACCGACACGGCCATCTCCGGCAGTGAGGTACCAACAGCGACGATGGTTAAACCGATGACTGCTTCGGAAATGCCCATGGCCTGGGCCAACCCAATGGCGCCATATAAGAGTAGCTGTGACCCGCCAATCAGCATGCCCAAGCCAATCACTAACGCTACGACGATCATCCAGCCTGTAGTGGGTAGTTTGGTCATCTCCTCCGCTTCTGAAGCGTGCATTTCTGCCGCGGGAATGTGCTGACGGCTTTCACTTAAGTAGGCCCAAACAAGATAGCCGACCAGGCCCGCTATAAAAATTGCTGCATCGATGCGACCCAGTGCGCCGCCGAAGGAGAGCCCAATAAACAGCAGGCTGGCCAACACCACGACCAGCCCATCCCGGCGCAGTGCTAAAGGCTGAACCACCATTGGGCAAATAACCGCGCATAGGCCTAGAATCAATAAGATATTGCCGATATTGCTGCCCACGATGTTGCCAACCGCAATGTCAGGCTGCTGGTTAATCGCGGCATCAATCGAGACGACAAGTTCAGGGGCCGAGGTGCCAAAACCAACCACCACCAACCCTGTTAACAGTGGCGAGACGCCGACTCTTCGCGCACCCGCCACCGCGCCGCGGATAAGCGACTCCCCTCCTAGTGTCAAAAGGGCGATACCCGCCAATAAACTAAGTCCGTATAGCATGTTGAAACCTCTTCCAGAATGCTCACCAGGCCGCGAATGAAGCGGGTTTTAGCGAGCAAGCAAAGCGCGCCAGGCGGTCGGATTAGTAGTGCCTGGCTCATTGGCAAGATTAAGGCTATTTTTGCGAATTTGCGCGGTTTTTAAACGGCTATAAGAGGCAGAACAACAAATTAAAAAGCACAAAGGCTTTGACCTGCGACTGCCCACGTGGCAGGATGTCGGCAGTTAGTAAGTTAGCAAGCAAGCATGGTTCCAGAAACATTCGAATTCTTTCGGTAGTCTGTAATTGTATTCCTTGTTCTACTCACTATTTATCTGGGTAATACCAGGATTTCTACAATTCGCGACTTGCGAAAAGGATTTAATATCATGGCAACTGGCACAGTTAAGTGGTTCAACGATTCTAAAGGTTTCGGTTTCATTGCTCCTTCTGACGGCAGCGATGACGTTTTTGCTCATTTTTCTGAAATTCAGTCTGATGGCTTCAAAACTCTGCCTGAAGGCGCTAACGTCTCTTTTGACGTTACCCAAGGTCAGAAAGGCCTTCAAGCTTCAAACATTAAGCTGCTTTCTTAATCCTAGCGATTATTTAAGTTCTCGAATCGTTTAGATTCGATGATCGGGCCCCGCTTAGGCGGGGCCCGATGCGTTTGTACCTGCCAAAAAATATTTTCCATTAAGCACAGCTGCGCCTGTTATTAGATCAGCAAAAGCTCTGCGATCAATCCCTTAGCTTTATAGGTGTTTATTCGCGTAATGTAAAAAACGAGCTTGATTGGTTGGTATGTTATATTGTATCTTTTTTTGGCGACTTGTTTCACGAGCAGCCAAAGGAAAACCGAATATGACACCATTGCCACTTAAGGCCGCCAGCGCGCTTGTATTGAGTGCACTGATACTAACGGGCGTTCAAGGCGTTAGCGCCAGCGATCATGACCATGAGCATGATCACGACCACGACCACGACCACGACCACGATAGCGATATCTATTCGGGCTATTTTGATGATGAGCAGGTAGAGGATCGCGCGCTATCTGACTGGGAGGGTGATTGGCAGTCCGTTTATCCCTACCTACAAGATGGCACCCTTGACGAAGTGTTTGCGCATAAAGCAGACAATGGTGACAAGACCGCCGAAGAGTATAAAGCGTATTACGATACCGGTTATCAAACGGATGTAGAGCGTATCGTTATTGATGGAAGCGACGTCACTTTCTTTGAAAATGGCCAAGAGCGCACGGGTGAATACCAATACGATGGCTATGAAATTTTAACTTACCAAGCCGGTAACCGGGGTGTGCGGTTCATCTACGCGCTTGAAGAAGCATCCGATGATCTACCCCAGTACATCCAATTTAGTGACCACAGTATTTACCCCACCGATGCGCATCACTTCCATCTCTATTGGGGCGATGACCGTGAGGCGCTGTTAGAAGAAGTTACCAATTGGCCGACTTATTACCCATACGAGTTGAGCGGTGAAGAAATTGTCGAAGAGATGATTGCGCACTAGCGGTTACCGCCTAAGCGAAAAACATCTTTTGATGTGTACCTAGAAAGCGCTGGCCGAGATGCCAGCGCTTTGCTTTATTAGTACAGGGTAAATACAGCTTCGTGGACATGTTCTAACTTTTTCCGGTTCGGATTTAACCAGCATCAAGAGGTGTCACTATGCGCTTATCGTCTCTCTTTCTGAGTATCGGGTTTTTGCTATCAAATAGCTTTGCTACCGCGGATGATTCGTGTGCTAGCGCCAATACGCAAACCGAGCTAAACCAGTGCACGGCGCAGGCCTATCAAGCGGCGGATGACGAGCTCAACGCGGTTTACCAAACTGTTGTTAGCCGTCTGGAGGACAATTCAGCGTCACTCGAAAAGCTCAGAGCGGCGCAGCGGGCGTGGATCGGCTTTCGTGATGCTGAGTGCGCGTTTGAAAGTAGTGCTGTGGAAGGCGGTAGCGCCCAACCCATGGTGCGTAACGGCTGTCTGGAAACGCTGACAGCGGAACGTACCGAGCAACTGCGTGAGCATGCTAGTTGTGAAGAGGGCGATCTCAGCTGCTCTCGGTAAACGGCGGTCAAGCGCTAGAATGCAAACCGTTGCCCCGAGGTAAAGGTGTCATCCGTGCTCGGTCAGCCGAGCGAACAGCGGCATAAGCAGCGCGAACAGCTCCGCCTGGGAGGAGATGCAGCACTTGGCGTAGAGTTGGCGGCGGAAGACCTTAACTGTTTGAAGGCTGACGCCCAAGTGTAGGCTGATCGATAGGGATGAGTGGCCTCTTAGAATAAACAGCGCCACCTCCGCCTGGCGCGGGCTTAGCCGGATGCTGTGTTGCTGGTTCAGCGCCTCTCTCAGGCGTTCCTCTAAAGGGGCTGATGCCGCTTTCGTCGCATCGTCAGAGCGGTAATCCTGCCAGTGTTTTTTCAGCAACGAGCTGAGGGTTAATTCGTACTGTTGCAGAACCTCAAGCTCACGCCTGTTAAAGGGCTTACCACTGGAACGATCCCTACCGAAACAGGCGGTTATCGTATCACTCTCAGTGATATTGGCGAAAACCGCTACCTCGTCTAGTAGTGTGGTCTGCTGGTAGTAATTCTTATAGTAATGCGTGCGTCGAAAGTGATCGGGCGCTATATCCCTCAATCGGCGTATACCCTGAACACCGCCTCTGAGGTGCTCGCGGTAAAACGGATCCAGCAGGTAATCTCCCTCTAGATATTGGCTATCCATCGGTAGATAAACGACAGGGTCGGTGTATTCCCGATAGAGCACCGCTGGCCGGTGTTCGCCGTGATAAGCGATGATGATCAAGTTATCGAATGCCGCTAGACGTTTCCACCAATGTGGAGAAGTGTTGAGGCAACGCAGGGGTCGCCAACGCCATGAGGGTATTGGCCAGTACTTCGTCAATTTCGCTATGAGTCACCAATTCCACATCCGCAGGCCCATACCACGCTGGGGTTATATACGATCCGATGAGCTGCCAATACCGTTCTAGATAGGTTGGCTACTAAGCATCTGAGTCTAGCTGGACAGCTGCAACGCCAGCAACTGAGGGTTATTAGCCGATCATTAACGGTAGCAAGCTGGTCTAGCCTCGGCGGCTGGCTTGATAAACCACCTCTTCGTTTTGTGCCGACTCAGCGATTGCCCGCTGTCGGTTCCAACGTTTCCTGGAGATGGATCATGACGGATAACAATATAAAACTGGAAAGAACCCTATCCCTAAAAGCCGTGGTGTTGTTTGGCCTTGCCTACATGACGCCATTGATCGTGCTGGGCACTTTCGGTGTGATTGCCAGCACTAGCAATGGCGCAGTACCCACTGCTTACCTCATCACTACCGTTGCCATGCTATTCACGGCATACAGCTACGGCATTATGGCGCGTACTTATCCGGTAGCCGGGTCTGCCTATACTTACGCACGCAGAGCCATCGACTCGCGTGTTGGCTTTATGGTGGGGTGGAGCGTGCTGCTGGACTATTTCTTCCTGCCGATGGTGATTTGGTTGATCGGCGCTGCTTATTTGAACGCGCGTTTTCCTGAAGTGCCGAGCTGGATATTCCTGCTCGGCTTCATCGGTATCACCACCTTCTTGAATATCTACGGCATCAAGCTTGCTTCCAAAGTGAATTCGTTGCTGATGGTCTTCCAAATACTGGTGATCGCGTTCTTCGTACTGCTTTCAATTCGTCACGTATTTGCGACCGGTGGCACTGATTCGCTTTTTAGCCTGGGGCCGTTCTTGGGTGAAGAGGCTGGTTTTACCGCGATTGCTGCGGGCGCCGCGGTGGCCGCTTACTCTTTTCTTGGCTTCGATGCCGTCACCACGCTGACCGAGGAGACCATCGAGCCAAAGCGTAATATTCCCAGAGCCATCATGCTGACTGCACTGATCGGTGGCGGTATCTACGTGCTGGTAGGTTACACAACTCAACTGGTTCACCCAGGTGGCAGTTTCGTAAATGCTGACTCCGCTGCCTTCGAGATTGCTACAACCATCGGTGCGGATCTCTTCGGGGCTATCTTTCTGGCCGGTATGGTGCTCGCTCAATTCACGTCTGGCCTGGCCGCCCAAGCGAGTGCCTCTCGGCTGCTGTTTGCCATGGGGCGGGACGCAGTACTGCCGCCTAAGCTGTTCGGTGCGCTGCACGCGCGTTTCCACACGCCAGTGTTCAACATCGTCCTCACGGGTGCTATCGGCATCATTGCCTTGTTCCTTGATGTGTTATCTGCCGCCTCGTTTATCAACTTCGGTGCCTTTATCGCCTTCACGATGGTGAACCTGTCAGTGATCTTTCTGGTCAGCAAAGACGCCGATGCAAAGCGCCAGTATGGTGTGATTAGAGGGATGCTGGTGCCGCTCATCGGTGCCCTGGTTAACCTTTGGCTGATGAGTAAACTGGATATCAACGCCTTTATTCTTGGCCTGATCTGGCTTTCCATCGGTCTCGCACAGCTGGCCTATCTGACCCGATTCTTCCGTCGCGAGCCGCCGGAAGTGGCCTTTGATGACTCAGAGCCCGAGTCAACAACCGCCTCAGTAAAAGCCACCCATTAACGGAGATCTACCATGTCCAGAAATTTGCCTGTCCTTGTGGTGCAGGAGGCCTCGCGGCCGCACGGCATTGACTCCGAACTGCTGGACTTCGAGGCCGAGCTGGCGGTACACCTGAGTGACTTCGGTGCTGATTTTGAACAGCCAAGGATGGTGGTTTATCCGGAGCTTCATCTATGCGGTGCCACCGGTACGCCTCAGCAGCGCAGGGAGCAACTGGAAGCTGCTGCTGAACCGATCGATGGCCCCCGTGACCAGCACTTATCACGTATCGCCCGCAACCTGGGAGTATGGCTGCTGCCCGGCACAGTATGCGAGCAGGGAGAGGACGGGCATCTGTACAACACCGCGCCGGTGTATTCGCCCGAAGGTGAGCGAGTGGCCGCCTACCGTAAGTGTTTCCCCTGGCGGCCTTACGAGCCCTATCAGCCGGGAGATCGCTTTGAAGTGTTCGAAGTGCCGGGCATAGGCCGGGTCGGCCTGGCCATCTGCTACGACATCTGGTTTCCCGAGATGGTGCGTCAACTGGCGTGGCTGGGGGCGGAGGTGATCATCAACCAAGTGGCCACCACCACCTGCGACCGCGCTCAGGAGCAAATCCTTGTGCAGGCCAATGCTATTTTCAACCAGGTGTATATGGTGAGCGCCAATTCAGCAGCGCCTGCGGGGGAAGGTCAGAGTTTGATTGTCGATCCCGAAGGCCGCATCCGCGCGAGGATGTCCGGCGCTACCCCGGGCATTCTTACCGATGTACTCAACCTGGAGGAGGTTGAGCGGGTGCGTACCTTCGGCACTGCAGGCTTGAACCGCATGTGGTCTCAGTTCCGAGACGATGACCCAGTGCTGGAATTACCCATGTATGAAGGCCGCATTGATCCACGTAAGTGGAGGGGAAAGCGGTAAGCAGCCGACCACCAATCTCTCCAACCCCGCGTTATCCCCATCCCGTGCAACTATGCCATCACCCAGGTGATGGCTATTGCCTGCAATCAGTTAATTGCTGAGATAGCTGAGCAGCTAACCCGCCCAGCGTTAACGTTACTTCTTCCCGCATCTGCGTCTGAATATCCCAACCCGTCTGCGTCCTCGCAAGGGCAACGAATGGGCGCGGATATCGCGTTTACTGAGAGCTTTTTTTATCCCTAGCAGCTCCTGCTTAACTGACAGCGTCGGCGTTGAAAGCCGAAACTTAAGATCATCAGCTGTCCTAAGCACACTGTGCTAATCTGGATTGGGTAGGTGGATCAGTTAAAGCAGTAAGACAGGTAACCGCCCAAGGCGGAGGTGCCGGGCAATGCAGCAGTCGCGCGAATCTTGGATATTTTTCCTAATAAAAATTAGCAACCATGTCTATCAATGACTTAGAGTGGATTTTGTAGGCTGCATTTGTCGGATAAACGTGCCGGCACGTTTATCCAATCATAGGGTGGGCAGTCTAATATCTGTTGAACTAAACCGCTTCGCGGTAGCTGT